>NZ_JADBEC010000001.1:1529166-1835000 GCF_014873945.1 Rhizobium viscosum
ATGGCCGGTCGCGACCCACGTGCAGGATGCGCTGAGCCTGCGCATGATCGCCCAGGTCTTCGGAGCCGTTATCGAGAACCTGCTTTCAACCGGCCACAAGATTCTCGCCGCCACCGGCCGCTCCGACGACAATCCCGTCGTCGTCGAGGGTCGGGTGATGACGTCGGGCGGCTCCCTGCCGCTCGACGTGACCATCCTGCTGGAATCGGCCGCGCTCTGCATGGCGCATGCGGCGCGCAACGCCTTCAACCGCTGTGTCCTGCTCGGCAATGGCCAGCGGCGCGGTCTGCCGGTCAATCTTGTGCCTCCCGGCCGAATCGCGACCGGCTTCGGACCAATCATCAAGCTTGCAGGCGAAATCTTTTCGCGCGTACTCTCCATGTCGAACCCGGTTTCGGCGCAATCGCTCGTTGTTGCGGCGGGCCTTGAGGACGAGGCGGCCTTCCTGCCGCTCGTCATCGAGCGTTTCGACCGGCAGATGCGGGCGCTGAAGCGTCTCGCTGCCTTGGAAGCCCTGCTTTCGGCACAGGCGATCGACATTATCGGCGACACGCCGAAGGGCGTTGCCGGTATGCTCTACGAGGTCGTGCGCAAACATGCGGCCTTCTACACGGTAGACCGGCCGCTTTCGGCCGAGGTCGAAGCAATCGAGGAGGAACTCGGCTCGGATGCATTCCTCTCCAAGCTGATCGAGCAGGTGCCAATCGCCTCCTTCGATGATTTCTTTGCACTCGGTTCGCTCGAGCGCATTGAGGAACGGCTGACGCGGGAACCGGCTATCATCTGAATTTCGACGTATCGAGGGAGACGCGGCATGGATTTCGATCTCGTTCTGCAGGGCACGGTGGTGCTGCCGGAGCGCATTGTCGAGGGCGGCTATGTCGCCGTTCGCGACGGAAAGATCGCCGAAGTCGGTATCAGCGTGCCGCCGGCCGCCAAGGAACGGTACCTGCTTGGCAAGGCACTGATCCTGCCGGGTGCGATCGACGCGCAGGTCCATTCGCTTTCGCAGAAGGACCAGGAGGATTTCATCTGGTCGACGCGCTCGGCAGCAGCAGGTGGTGTCACCACCATCGTCGACATGCCCTATGACGAAGGCAACCTCGTCTGCTCGGCTGAGGCGGTGAAGAAGAAGGTCGATCATGCCGACCCGCAGGCGCGGGTCGATTTTGCGCTCTACGGCACCGTCGATCCCTCGGAGGGGGCTGCCCGCATTGCCGAGATGGTGGAAGCGGGTGTTGCCGCCTTCAAGTTTTCAACTTTCGGCACCGATCCCAAACGCTTCCCGCGCATCCCACCGGCCCTGCTCGACGCCTGCTTTGCAGCGATTGCCCCGACTGGGCTCACAGCCGGTGTGCACAATGAGGATGACGAGGCAGTCCGCACCTATATGGAACAGGTGAAGGCAAGCGGCATCACCGACTGGCGGGCGCATGGCCTGTCACGCCCGCCGATTACCGAACTGCTTGCCATGCACACGATCTTCGAGACCGGCGCCAATACCGGCTGCCCCTCTCACGTCGTGCATTGCTCGCTCGGGCGCGGTTACGACATCGCGCGGGCCTATCGCCGCGACGGTTTCGAGGCGACGGTGGAATGCTGCATTCACTACCTGACGCTCGACGAAGAAAACGATGTGAAGCGGCTCGGCGGCAAGGCGAAGATCAATCCGCCAGTGCGGCCGCGCGCCGAAGTCGAGACGCTCTGGCGCAAGGTTGCCGAAGGCAACGTCTGGCTGGTTTCGACCGATCACGTGAGCTGGTCCGAAAACCGCAAGACCAATCCCGACATGCTGGCGAATGCGTCAGGTGTTCCAGGTCTGGAAGTGATGGTGCCGCTTTTCGTCAAAGGCGCGCTGGAACGCGGCGTACCGCTGACCTGGGCGGCGAAGCTGATGGCCGAAAACCCGGCCAGGCATTTCCGCCTCGACCATATCAAGGGAGCGCTGACACCGGGCAAAGATGCCGATATCGTCGTGCTCGAGCCGAAGGAAATGGTCTACGACGCCTCGTCCAGCGGCAATAATGTCGTCGGCTGGAGCCCTTATAACGGCATCCGCCTGCCGTGGACGGTTTCGGCCGCATGGCTGCGCGGAGAGAAGATCACTGAGGGATCGAAGGTTCTGGCCGAACCCGGTACCGGCCGCTTCGTGCGACCGCTTGCCAGACAGGTGCTGGCATGAGCCGCAACCTGCCCGTCAATCCCGGCCGGATATCCGCTGACATCGAAGCCCTCTCCAATATTACCGAGCCAGGGCATCCTTGGACACGGCGGGCTTTTTCGCCGCTTTTCCTTGAGGGCCGCGCCTATCTGGAGGCGCGCATGCAGGCGATCGGCCTGGATACCCGTATCGACGCATCCGGCAATCTGATCGGCCGGCGCGAAGGCGCAAAACCCGGTTCAGGCATCATCATGCTGGGCTCGCATTCCGACACGGTACCCGATGGCGGGCGTTTCGACGGCATTGCGGGTGTTGCCGCAGCTCTGGAGGTTGCGCGGGCGTTGCGGGAACAGGAGATTCACCTCGATCATGATCTGGAGATCGTCGACTTCCTGGCCGAGGAGGTCAGCATTTTCGGCGTTTCCTGCATCGGCAGCCGCGGCATGACGGGGCAATTGCCGCAGGCATGGCTTTCCCGCGCGGTCGACGGCCGCGATCTTGGCGAAGCGATTGCCGAGGTCGGTGGATCGCCAGGGATTCTGACCCACCAGAACAAGCCCGATATTGCCGGCTTTCTGGAACTGCACATCGAACAAGGCCCCGTCCTTGAAAACGAACGCAAGGATATCGGCATCGTCACGGCGATATCAGGCATTACCCGCATCGAGATCACTGTCGAGGGTCGCGCGGATCATGCCGGTACGACGCCGATGGATACGCGCTCCGATGCGCTGGTTGCTGCCTCGCAGCTGGTGCTCGATATCCGCAATGCTGCAAGCGAGCTTGCCAAGACGCCCGGCCATTTTGCAGCGACCGTCGGCGAATTCCGCATCGAGCCGAATGCCGCCAATGTCGTGCCGTCGCGTGTCGTGTTGCTGATCGACGGGCGCGCCGAAATCCGAGCCGACATGGAAGCCTTCTGCCGCTGGCTGGACGGCCATACGGAGAAGCTCGCTCTGGCCTTTGGCGTGACGATCGCCCCTCCGAACCGTATCTCCGACAATTTCCCGACACCGAGCCACAAGGGCCTGCTCTCGACTCTGGAACGGGCCTGCGAGACTGTCGGCGCCAAACATCGCTTCATGGCCTCGGGCGCTGGCCACGATACCGCTTGGATCGCCCGCGTGGCGCCGGCCGCGATGATCTTTGTGCCTTGCAGAGAAGGCCGCAGCCACTCCCCGGATGAATGGGCCGAAAATGACGACATAACGCTCGGCGCCGCCGTGCTTTTCGAGGCGGTGCGCGAGATGGACAGGACACTTACGACGGAGAAGGATAATGGGACGCATACTGGTTGAGAAGGACGTGGAAGCCGCCGTCAAGGGCGGTTCCGTCTATGCCGCCGGCGGCGGCGGCTGGGCCGATCACGGCCGCATGCTCGGTTATGCCGCCGTCAATGTCGGGAAGCCTGAACTCGTCTCCATCGAGGAACTCGGCGATAACGACTGGGTCGCGACGGCGGCCGCGATCGGCGCGCCGGCCTCTACCACGCCCTGGGAAATGCAGGGTATTGATTATGTGAAAGCCGTGCAGCTTCTGCAGGAGGCTCTCGGCGAAAAGCTCTCCGGTCTCATCATCGGCCAGAACGGCAAATCCTCGACACTGAACGGCTGGCTGCCTTCGGCCATCCTCGGCACCAAGGTCGTGGATGCGGTTGGCGATATCCGCGCGCATCCGACCGGCGACATGGGCTCTATCGGCATGGCGGGTTCGCCGGAGCAGATGATTCAGACGGCTGTGGGCGGCAACCGTGCCGAAAACCGCTATATCGAGCTGGTCGTGAAGGGTGCGACGGCAAAGATTTCGCCGGTGCTGCGGGCGGCCGCCGATCAGTCCGGCGGTTTCATCGCCAGCTGCCGCAATCCGCTGCGCGCCTCCTATGTGCGCAAGAATGCCGCGCTCGGCGGCATCTCGATGGCACTGAAGCTCGGCGAAGCCATCATCGAGGCTGAAAAGAGAGGCGGATCGGCGATCATCGACGCGATCTGCAAGACGACAGGCGGCCATATCCTGGCCGAGGGTACAATCACCAAGAAGGATGTGGTCTATACGAAGGAAGCCTTCGACATCGGCACGATCACGGTCGGCGCTGGCGACAAGGCCGTCACCCTGCATGTAATGAACGAATATATGGCGGTCGATGATGCCAGCGGCACACGTGTCGCAACCTTCCCCGCCGTCATCACCACACTCTCCGAGGAGGGTGAACCGCTCTCCGTCGGGCAACTCAAGGGCGGCATGCATGTCTTTGTCCTGCACGTGCCGAAGGACATCATTCCGCTTTCGGCCAGCGTGCTCGATCCGACCGTCTATCCGCCCGTCGAAAAGGCGATGGGTATCGAGATAGCACGCTATGCACTGGAGACGAGGGCCTGAGCCATGGCACGCGATCCCAGTCTGGAAGAACTGATGCGTGAGGAACTCGGCGACCGGACGGGCCTGAGCGAAAAGTCCATGTTCGGCGGCTGGGCCTTCATGCTCAATGGTAACCTGCTCTGCTGCGCACGCCATGACGGCATGTTGCTGCGCTTGGGCAAGGGCAACGATGGCTGGGCGCTGGCGCAGCCCGGCGTGATCCAGATGCTCTCTGGCGAGCGGATCATGCATGGCTGGGTGCGGGCCAATGCCAATGTCTATGGTGACGACACCATGCGCCGTCGCCTCATCGACGCCGCGCTTGCGTATGTGGAGCCGCTGCCTGCCAAGTGAATGAACGGTGCTTCAGGCGCCGACGACAAAAGACGAGGAACCCAAGATGCCGAAGGCCAATCCACGCCATCCGAAATTTCCAATTCCTGGTGGGCCGGAGCTGCGCGCCAGGGGCTGGCGGCAGGAAGCGCTGCTGCGGCTTCTGGAAAATGTGCTCGCAGTCGGCGAAGACCCCGATAATCTCGTGGTCTATGCTGCGCTCGGCAAGGCGGCACGCAACTGGGCGGCGCACCGAGGCATCGTCAAGGCGCTGACCGAAATGGACGAGGATCAGACGCTGCTCATCCAGTCCGGCAAGCCGATTGGCCTCGTGAAGACCCATGCTAAGGCGCCGCTCGTCATAATGGCAAATTGCAACATCGTCGGCCAGTGGGCGAAGGCCGAGGTCTTCTACGAGTTGCAGCGCAAGGGGCTGATCTGCTGGGGCGGGCTGACGGCCGGCGCCTGGCAATATATCGGCAGCCAGGGCGTCATCCAGGGCACCTACGAAATCTTCATGCGCATTGCCGAGCGCCGTTTCGGCGGCGACCTCTCAGGCCGTTTCGTGCTAACGGCAGGGCTCGGCGGCATGGGTGGGGCGCAGCCGCTGGCGGGCCGCATGGCCGGGGCTGCGATCCTCTGCGTCGACATTGATCCGGAACGCGCCCGCAAGCGCCAGCAGATCGGTTACCTTCAGGAGATCGCCCCCGATCTCGACAGCGCGCTCGCGATGATCGATGCCGCGGTCAAGGAAAGGCGGGCGCTGTCTGTCGGCCTCGTTGGCAACGCCGCTGAGATCTATCCGGAAATTGCCCGGCGCGGCATCGTGCCCGATGTCGTCACCGACCAGACCTCGGCGCATGACCTTGTCTATGGCTATGTGCCGAAGGGCATGAGCATCGATCAGGTGAAGGGACTGCGCGACGATGGCCAGGGCCAACTGATGGCTGCCAGCCGTGCCTCGATCGTCGAGCATGTCACCGCGATGCTGGAATTCCAAAAGTGCGGCGCTGAAGTCTTTGACAATGGCAATCTCATCCGCACGCAGGCCCGCGAGGGCGGCGTTGCCAACGCTTTCGACATTCCGATCTTTACCGAAGCCTATCTGCGCCCGCTCTTTGCCCGCGCCATCGGCCCGTTCCGGTGGATGGCATTGTCGGGCGAGGAGAGCGATATCGCCCGCATCGACGACCTGCTCCTGGAGATGTTTCCCGACAACAAGATCATCACCAACTGGATCCGGCTGGCGCGCGAGCATATTCCTTTCGAAGGGTTGCCAGCGCGTATTGCCTGGCTCGGCCACGGCGAGCGCACGGCGCTGGCGCGGCGCGTCAACGAACTGGTCGCCAACGGCGAGCTCAAGGCTCCTGTCGCCTTCTCGCGCGACCATCTCGATGCCGGCGCGATGGCGCATCCCAACATCATGACCGAGCGGATGAAGGATGGATCGGATGCCATTGCCGACTGGCCGCTCATCGATGCGATGATGCTCTGTTCCTCGATGGCCGATCTCGTCGTCGTCCATTCGGGCGGCGGCGGTTATGCCGGTTACATGACGAGCTGCGGCGTTACCGTCGTTGCCGACGGCTCTGAGGCCGCCGACGAACGGCTCGACCATGCGCTGACCAACGATACGGCGCTCGGCGTCATGCGTTATGCCGATGCGGGTTATGATGAGGCGCTGGACGAGGTGGCGAAGAAGGATGTGCCCTATATCCGGCTTGGCTGACGGCCGTCGTCACAGATGCCGCGTTTCGGCAGGTGCTGCGTCGTAACGATCATGCATGCCATCGAAATAGGCGATCGGGGCGGCGGCAAGCTCTTCGGCGCTGGCATCGTCAAGGCAACTGACGGCGACGACGACCAAGGGGCCGATCGTTTCATTGTCGTTGCGGGCAAAGGACGCGACGCCGCAATTTTCGCAGAAGAGATGATGGATCGAGCCGGAAGCGAACTGATATTTGCGCAACCGGTCCTCGCCCGAGACCAGCCGGAAGTCATTGGGCTGCACGACAGCCAGCCAGCTGCGCTTCTTGCGGCAGATCGAGCAATTGCACTTGAAAGTACCCGCTGAAAGATCGAGCTCGGCCTCATAGGCGACTGCGCCGCAATGGCAGCTTCCATGATAGGTTTTCTTCATAATGCTCCTCCGGCTCGTATTTAACTCTATGGTTAAATTAATCGTTACAAACGGGAAGTCAAGTCGAGCGTCGAGCGAGCCGGCGTGCGACGAGTGCTGACAGGAGAGCGAATGCCATCATGGTCACCGTGAAGATCACGATCGCCGCCCATCCCTCCATCGTCCAGAACCAGCCGCCAGCCGAACCCATGACACTGGAGCCAATATAATAGGCGAGCATGTAAAGCGAGGAGGCGTGGCCTTTGGTACAAACAGCGAGTTTGCCGACGAGGCCGCTTGCCACCGAATGGGTCATGAAGAAACCACTGGTCAGCACGATGATGCCGAGGATGATGAGCGGAAGGGAGGCCGACAGCGTCAGAGCGCAGCCTGCGGCAGTGATGACGATACCGGCTAGGAGCACGGTAAAATGTCCGAGCCGATCGCCTAGAACGCCACCGACGGAGGAGGCGCCGATACCGAATAAGTACACTGTGAAGATCAGGCCGAGTTCGGTCTGGCTGAGGTCGTAGGGCGGCGCGACGAGGCGGAAGCCGGCGTAATTGTAGATCGTCACGAAAGATCCCATCGCGAAAAAGGCGATAGCGAAGATGAAGGGCAGCGCCGGATTGCTCAGATGCCCCGCCCATGCCTTCAAGTGGAATTGCGGTTCAAAGCCGGCGCGGCGCACGAAGTTGCGCGATGGTGGCAAGAGCGCGATGAAGCCGATCGCGGCGGCAAGGCCGATGGCGCCGATCAGGAACAGAGCCGGCCGCCAGGAAAGATATTCGGCGAAGATGCCCGTCAGCACGCGGCCCGACATGCCGCCGAAGGCCGTGCCACCGACATAGAGGCCCATGGTGGCACCAAGGCCGCGCGGGTCGATCTCCTCCGCGAGATAGGCCATGGCGACGGCCGGAACGCCGCCAAGCACGAAGCCCTGCAGCGCGCGGATAAGCAACATCAGATGCCAGTTCGGTGCAAAGGCGGTGGCGATCGTCAGCACGGCGGCGCCGACCAGCGAGATCGACATGAGGCTGCGCCGACCGAGCCCTTCCGAAACGGCGGCGGCGCAGACGATGGCGATTGCCAGGAAGCCGGTGGAGAGCGACAGAGCCAGCGAACTCTCGGCCGGGCTGACGGCAAATTCCTGCGCGAAGATCGGCAGCAGCGGCTGCACGCAATAGAGAAGCGAGAAGGTGGCAAAGCCCGAGAGGAAGAGCGCCAGGCTGGCGCGGTGGTAAGCGCTGGTGCCACGCGTGAGATAGTGTTTGCGGTGGTTTTCTTCGGTCGTTTGCAGGCCGGCAACGTCTTGGATTGCAGAGTCGGACATTATCAATTCCTTCCTGCCTCCCGATCTAGTCAGACCGCCTCCATTTGTCCAATATATGGGACAGGCGATCTTGATAGGTTTTGGAGATAGTGATGGAGCTACGGCATCTCAGGTATTTTCTGGCGGTGGCGGAGGAGGGTAATTTCACGCGGGCAGCCTCGCGCCTCGGCATCGGCCAGCCGCCGCTCAGCCAGCAGATCCGTGACCTCGAAACTGAAATCGGAGCCATGCTCTTCCATCGCGTGCCGCATGGGGCGGAATTGACCGCAGCGGGCGCCGCCTTCCTGCCGGAGGCGAAAGCGTCACTTGCAGCAGCCGAGAAAGCACGGCTTGCAGCGCAGAGCGCCAATCGTGGCGAGACCGGCCGGCTGTCGCTCGGCTTCACCGCCTCCTCCGCCTTCAATCCCATCGTCAGCACGACGATTCGCCGCTTTCAGGCCAGATGGCCGGATGTGCAGCTCTCATTGACGGAGATGAACACGCTCGGCCTTGTGCAGAAGCTGGAACGTGGCGAACTGGATGCGACCTTCATGCGGCCCGGCCTCGACGATCCCGATGGGATCAGGCTGAAGCGACTGCCGGATGAACCGATGGTCGTCGCCGTACCGGCCAGCCATCCGCTGGCAAAGCAGAAGGCGCTGCCGCTGGCCGTGCTGGCGAAGGAGCCCTTCATCCTCTTCCCGCGTCTTGTCGGCCTCAGCCTCTATGACGATGTGGTGCGCGCCTGCCGCGAGGCGGGCTTCGAACTGACGGTCGCGCAGGAGGCGCCGCAGATCTCCTCGGTCGTCAACCTCGTTGCGGCTGATCTCGGCGTCTCGATCGTGCCGGCGTCGATATCCCAGATCAAACTTGCCGGCGTCGCCTACCGGCCAATCGAAGGGCCACCGGCTGTGGCGCGGCTGGCACTTGCGGTGCTGCGCAGCCAGCGCTCCCCCGTGACCGAAAATCTCATGGGCCTTCTGAATTAGCAGTCCGGATCCCAATAGGGCGGATCGCCAAAGGTCTTTTTCAGATGGTCGGCTATGGCGCGCAGCTTGGCGGAAGGGTTTCGGCCCTCGGGATGGGCCATGTAGATGAATTCCGGCTCCGGCCTGGCGCCGACATCGATCTCGATCAGCCGACTGTCGCGAATGGCGGGGCCGGCAATGAAGGTCGGCAGAAGCGCAATGCCGAGGCCTGATATTGCCGCGTCATGCAGCATGTCGCCATTGTTGATGCCGAGGCCGAGCATCGCGCGGATGATGACGGTGCCGTCATCCGTCTGGAATCGCCAGTCGGCTGCACCGCGGTTGGTATAGAAGACACCGCGATGATCGTTGAGATCAGACAATGAGGCAGGCTTTCCGTGACGCGTGATATAATCGGGCGAGGCGACCAGCAGCCGGCGGCTGCGGGCGAGCTTCCAGGCGACGAGCCGAGAATCGGCGATAGCGCCGTGGCGGATGATCGCATCATAACCGTCCGAAGCCGGATCGACGCGCCGGTCATCCATGTCGAGCGTCAGCGCTATCTGCGAATGTGCCTTCAAAAACGGATAGAGGGCAGGCCCGAGATGGAGGCGGCCGAAGGTGACGGGGGCTGCGATGCGCAGCGGGCCGGAAAGCGTGCCGCGGCGCTCGGCCATCTCGGCCGCGGCGTCTTCCATCTCGCGGACGATACGCCTAGCGCGCTCCAAAAAAGCGGCTCCATCCTCCGTCAAGGTCAGCTTGCGCGTGGTGCGATGGACGAGCATAGCGCCCAATGCCCTTTCCAGTTCCGCCAGTCTTTCGCTGACGACCGACTTCGACAGGCGCAGCCGCCGGGCGGCTTCGCTCACCGAGCCCGCCTCCACTACGGCGACGAAAGCCGCAATCCCTTCGATTTTCATCATCGTTCGGCTTTTCCGAATTCGAACTCCGCGATCAGGAGACTAATCCGAACGAAAGAAGAATGCCATCTTCCAGTCATCGAAACGGGACGGCAATGCCGATCCAACCCAAATTCAGGAGATGGAACAATGAATCGTCTGATCAACAAAGTCGCAATTATCACCGGCGCAAGCTCGGGCATCGGTCGCGTTACCGCCAAGCTTTTTGCGGCCGAAGGCGCTAAGGTCGTCATCGGCGCCCGCCGCCAGGCCGAACTCGAGAGCCTGGTTGCCGAAATCAAGGCTGCCGGTGGTGATGCTGTTGCCGTGGCCGGCGACGTGCGCTCGGAAGACTATCACAAGGCGCTGGTCGCAGCCGCCGTCGAGAACTACGGCAAGCTCGATATCGCCTTCAACAATGCCGGCACGATCGGCGAGGCAGGCCCGAGCACCGAAGTTTCGGAAGCAGGCTTTGCCGAAACGCTGGCAATCAACCTGACGGCCTCCTTCCTCGCTGCCAAGCATCAGATCGCCGAAATGATCAAGCATGGCAGCGGCTCGGTGATCTTCACCTCGACCTTCGTCGGCTACAGCTTCTCCTTCCCGGGTGTGGCAGCCTATGCCGCCAGCAAGTCCGGTCTCATCGGACTCACGCAGGCACTCGCCGCCGAATACGGCCCGCAGAACATCCGCATCAACGCCGTCCTGCCCGGTGCCGTGGATACGGACATGTATCGCGAAATGAATGATACCTCGGATAAACAGTCCTTCATCACCAACCTGCATGCGCTGAAGCGCGTCGCAACGCCGGAAGAGCTCGCCCGCTCGGTGCTTTATCTCGCATCCGACGATGCAAGCTTCGTCACCGGCACGGCCTCGCTGGTCGATGGCGGTGTATCGATCACCCGCACCTAAGGGTGATGTAACATCTCATATGCTGAGAAAGGCCGCGGTTCATCCATCGCGGCCTTTTCGTTTATGCGCCATCTACGAGGCGGCGGATTGCTGTTTCAATGCTGGTTGTGCCCTTCAGCGATTTCTCGCGGCCGCCCTCGAAGTCGATCCAGCCTTCGTTGAAGCCGTCGAGCATGCGGATGCGAGGCTCGGGATTCTTCATGCCCTGGGCACGGAATAGTTGCTCCCAGCTTTCCTGCGGCACGACTTCCGCCGTCACAGGTTTGCCGAGCGCCTTGGCGAGGGCGGCGGCAATCATGGCCGGGCTGACACGCTCCTGCGCTTCCAATTCCGCCACCCGCACGCCCTGCCAGTTCTCGCGCAGCATCTTCGCACCGAGCACGCCGATATCATCCACGGCAACCATCGGCACGGCACGGTCGAGCGGCTGAAGGAAGCTCGGGATGACGCCGGTTTCGCGTGCGGGCGCGACATCCCAGGCGGCGTTTTCCATGAACCAGGCGGCGCGCAGGAAAGCGACCGGTATGGAGAGTGTCGAAAGCTCCTTCTCGACGATGCCGAGCTGACTCAACAGGTTCGGCTGCATGGCCTGTGCGCCGACCGTCGACAGGCAGACGAGTTTTCCGGGCCTTGCCGCCTCAAGCGCGGTCTTCAGCGTTGCCAGCATGCCTTTCACCTCCGGAAAGCCCGACGTGGGATCGAAAAGCGGCGGGATGACGAGAAAGACACCTTCCGCGCCTTTGAACGCTGAAGTCAGCGATACAGCGTCATTCATGTCGGCGACAGCGATCTCGCAGCCCCGCTCTTTCCAGCCGGCGGCCTTCTCGGGATTTCGGACGACGGCACGAACCTCGGCGCCATTCTTCAGCAGATGATCGGCAACGGCGGCACCGACCTGTCCTGTCATTCCGGTTACAGCAAACACGGGGCAACTCCTTTATTTGGGTTGGCCCACTATGCTGCCGCACTATCTCTGACTGAAGTGCGCTTACGTCATATGATTGATGACACCAAAGCAGCAATTGCGACTCGTTTTGCCAAGCCCGTCTCCGCCATGTCTCAGGCAGACTCTTGTTTCCGCTCGCGATAGGGCATATCGGCTAGGTGATATCTCTTCGCGACCGCTCCACATCCCTTTCCTGCCGGAGCCCAGTCCCATCTCCTCGGAGTCTCACATGCTGATCGGCATCCTCTGCGGTCTGGCCACCTGTGCCCTATGGGGCCTAAGCTTTGTCGCCCCGCGCGTCGTCGCGCCCTATACGGCGATCGACCTGACAGTGGCACGCTACGGGCTCTTTGCCGTCGTCAGCCTTATCCTGATGATCAATCCGCGCTTTCGTCCAGTCGGTTTGCGGCGGTCACTTGTTCTGACCGGCATCGCGCTCGGCAGCGTCGGCTATGTCGGTTATTTCATGAGTATTTCCTATGCCGTGCGTTACGCGGGCACTGCCATCCCACCGCTCGTCATCGGCACGATGCCCGTACTGCTTGCCATCATCGCCAATCTCAGGGATCAGGTCATCGGCTGGAGAGCACTGGCCATACCGCTGATCCTGATAGCCATCGGCATCGGCTGGGTGAATGTCTCGATCTTCGCCACGACATCCGCCGGCGATCAGACGGGGATCCTGCTCGGGATCGTCGCCGCTCTGATCGGACTGGCGCTCTGGGTCACCTATGGCATGATGAGCGCTGCCGTCATGCAGTCGCAGGATACGCCAAGCGCCATGCATTGGACCGCTCTGCAGGGGATCGGCGCCGGCATCGGCGCACTCGTCCTCCTGCCCTTCACCTCGCTCGGGGAGACAGTCAGCTTCACCGGCGCGCAGACCTTTCACTTCGTGCTCTGGGCAGCCGTCATGGGCATTGCCGGCTCATGGCTCGCCACGCTGTGCTGGATGATTGCCTCGCACCTTCTGCCGCTGGCGCTTGCCGCCCAGCTGATCGTCGCAGAAACCGTCTTCGGCCTTTTCTACGGCTTTCTGTTCGAACAGCGCATGCCGACCGTGCCCGAAGCCGGCGGCGCCATCCTCCAGTTGATCGGCGTCGGCATGGC
Organism: Rhizobium viscosum; assembly: GCF_014873945.1. Taxonomy (NCBI): domain Bacteria; kingdom Pseudomonadati; phylum Pseudomonadota; class Alphaproteobacteria; order Hyphomicrobiales; family Rhizobiaceae; genus Rhizobium; species Rhizobium viscosum. The sequence continues at coordinate 1,542,285 of NZ_JADBEC010000001.1, forward strand.
GATTGCGATCTTCACGCCGAAGCGGGTCAAACAAGCGTGAGTGCCGCGATTGCATGTTTTCCACCAAAGGCTTAGGGTTTCGCGTAGTCAAAAAAGCGGAGGAAAAAACCATGGCTCTCAGCGGCAAACGCGTCCTCCTCATCATCTCGGGCGGCATCGCCGCTTATAAGAGCCTCGATCTTATCCGACGCCTGCGGGAACACGGCGCTTCCGTGCGGCCGATCATGACGAAGGGTTCGCAGGAATTCGTGACCTCGCTTGCCGTCGGTGCCCTTGCGGCAGACCATGTCTTCACCGATCTCTTTTCGCGGCAGGACGAGCAGGATGTCGGCCATATCCGGCTGGCGCGCGACTGCGATCTGGTGTTGATCGCGCCTGCAACCGCCGATCTCATGGCGAAGATGGCGCATGGGCTTGCCGATGACCTCGCCTCGACGGTGCTGCTTGCTACAGACAAGCCGGTGCTTGCCGCACCCGCGATGAACCCGAAAATGTGGACGCATCCGGCGACGAAACGCAATATCGAAACGCTGCGGCGCGACGGCATCCGTTTCATCGGCCCTGCCGCTGGTGAGATGGCGGAAAGTCGGGAAGCCGGCACAGGCCGCATGGCGGAACCGCTGGAGATTGTCGCAGCTGCTGACGCCCTGCTCGACGATGGTCCGAAACCGCTTGCCGGCAAAAAAGCGATCGTCACCTCGGGTCCGACGCATGAGCCAATCGATCCGGTGCGCTACATCGCCAACCGCTCCTCCGGCCGCCAGGGTCATGCCATTGCCGCAGCGCTGGCGCGGCTCGGTGCGGATGTGACGCTGGTGTCCGGCCCGGTGACGATCCCCGATCCCGTCGGCGTCCGGATGGTGCATGTCGAGCGTGCCGAGGAGATGCGCGATGCCGTGCTCGCTGCCCTTCCCGCGGATGTCGCCGTCATGGTGGCTGCGGTCGCCGACTGGCGGGTGGCTTCGGCCGCCGACCAGAAGCTCAAGAAGCATCCGGGCGAATCCATTCCGACGCTGGCGCTAACGGAGAACCCGGATATTCTCAAAACCGTCGGCCATCATACGACACGACCGAAACTCGTGATCGGGTTTGCGGCAGAGACACAGGATGTCGAGGCCAATGCCAAGCTGAAACTGGAGCGCAAAGGCGCGGATCTGATCGTTGCCAATGACGTCTCGCCGTCGACCGGTATCATGGGGGGTACACGCAACAGTGTGAAGCTCATCCGCCGCGACGGCATCGAGCAATGGCCGGATCTATCCAAGGACGAGGTGGCGGAACGGCTGGCCGCGCTGATCGCTGAACAGCTTATGCGGGGATAGAAAGAGGCTCCGGCCTCGTAGCCGCAGGCTTTTCCGGCTGGAAAGACGTGATCCCCAGACCATCGGCGCTGACGATCACAGCACTCCCATCCGGTATTTCCTGCCAGGCATCACCATCATCATTCAAAGGCTCCGACACGAGGCAGTAGCCCTTGGCAAGCGGCGAGGCATAGAGCGTCGGCGCCTTGTGGTCGGTGGCATAGCGGACCGCGTAAAGAGACTTGCCGTCCGAGAAGGCCGCGGTGAAACGCAACAGCACGGAGCCCAGAATATTCTCCGCCAAACCTTCGACAAAGGCGATGGTCTGGGCCACAGCGGCGATCGGCGCATCGCGGAGGCCGAACTGCAGAGCGAGCAGGAACAGAAGCTCGGAATCCGTCGTGCCGCTGCGGGCATTGAAGAGCTCGTCATCCAGCATGGTTTCCATCGGCCGACGCAGACGCTCGAAACCGGAGATCTGGCCGTTGTGCATGAAGGACCAGGTTTCATGCGTGAAGGGATGGCAGTTGTCACGCCGCGTGCCGCCGCCGGTCGCGGCCCGCACATGCGCAAGGAACAGCGGCGAGCGAATCTGCCGCGCCAGGCTCTTCAGATTGCAGTCGGACCATGCCGGCAGGATATCGCGGTAGCGCCCCGGCTCGGGCCGGTCACCATACCAGGCGATGCCGAAACCATCGCCGTTCGTTGCCGTCTTGGCGCGGGTGGCGCAATGGGATTGCTCGATCAGGGAATGGGCAGGCGAAGATACCAGTTCCTCCAGATAGAGAGGGTCTCCGCGATAGGCTGCCCAGCGACACATGCTCTTGCTCCGGCCCACCGCATGCCGCGACAGGAATGCTGAAAACGTCTTCGATTGTCTGTTGCTACGGCTAATAAGGGCTTAACAGCCACCCGATTTGCAAGGCGAAGATGACGAATTCTTGACGCTATCTCAGATCACTTTCCGCAAAAGTCGTAGGGACTTGCGTGATCGCTGCAGCAGAAAACCAGGCAATTGAACGACATAACCAGACGCCGGCTAAAAAACAGCCATGCGATTTTTTCTTGCATCTCAAGGGAATCGGGCTAGTTTTGATTCATCGTCAACGTAACGAAAGGAAGGTGATCCAATGTCTAATGAGTTTTCGGACCTCGTAACAGGCATGGAAGTGGTGATGAAGGCGAGGCAGCCCTCGCTCTAAACCCACCTTCCTAGGGCCGCATCAGACGGTCCGGGCCAGTTACAGGCCAAACCTCATGGAAAGGGTCGCGAAAGCGGCCCTTTTTTATTGCCTTCATTGCCCGTTGACGCTCGAGCGGAATGGCTTTATTCGTAAAATCATCTGATGACTTTACGAATAAAGCCCATGCAACCTCTCAATAAGACCAACCTTGCCGACACGGCCACCGAAGCGATCCGCAGCGAGATACTCGCCAAACGCTGGGCTGTCGGCGAGAAACTGCCGAACGAGACCTCGCTTTCGGCCATGCTTTCGGTCAGCCGCGGCACTGTGCGCGAGGCCGTGCGCGTTCTCGTCTCGCAGGGTCTTCTGGAAACGCGGCAAGGCTCCGGCACCTATGTGCTTTCGACCACCGACAGCAGCCGACCGCTCACCATGGCGCGGCGCGCCAGCCTGCGCGACCAGTTCGAGGCCCGCTGCGCGCTCGATGTCGAGGGCGCGCGGCTCGTCGCCATTCGCAAGACACCCGCCATCATCGCCGGGCTTCGCGCATTGCTTGCCGAACGCGGCAATTATGAAGGCGGCGATCCGGCAGGCTTCATCGAACGCGACCTTGCTTTCCACAGGGCGGTCATCGCTGCCTCCAACAACCGGGCGATGATCGAGATCTATGATTTCTTCTCCACCTCGATCGCGGAGACGATTGCCGCCACACTCGACAAGGCCATTCCCGAGCCTGACATGCAAGCACACCAGGCGATCGTCGACGCCATCGAAACCGGCAGCCCCGACAAGGCCGACGCAGCCGTGCGCGACTTCATGGCACCCATCCTTTCCGCGCTCGACCGGATGCTTCTTTCATGACGATGCCCATACAGAATGCCACATCCTCGTTCGACGCCGTCGACGAGACGATGATCGATGCCGAAATCGACAGCGTGCCGGCGCCGCTGCCGCCGCAGAAACAGAGCCCGACGGCCCGTTTCCTGCTGGGGATCAGCCTCGTACTGATCGCCTTCAATCTGCGGCCCGTGTTTTCCAGCGCTTCCGCCCTGCTGCCGGAAATCCGTTCTGAACTCGGCCTGTCGCCGCTCGGCGCCAGTCTTCTGACGACGCTTCCGGTCGTCTGCCTTGGCGCCTTCTCGCCGCTGGCGCCGCGGCTTGCCCAGCGCATCGGCTCGGAGCGGACATTACTCGGCGTGCTCATGCTTTTGACGCTCGGTACGGCGCTGCGCGGCGTTTCCTCCGTCTCTCTGCTCTTTTTCGGTACCGCGCTTGCCGGTGCTGCGATCGCCGTCGGCAACGTGCTGCTGCCCGGACTGGTGAAACGCGACTTCGCCACGAATGCGGCTCTGATGACCGGCCTCTATACGATGGCGCTCTGCGCGGGCGCCGCCGGTGCGGCCGGCCTGACGCTACCAATCGAACATGCGCTCGGCGGCTCGCTGCAAGGCGCGCTCGCCATCTGGGCTCTGCCTGCCCTCATCGTTGGGCTGATCTGGCTGCCGCAGGTCTTTGCGAGCAGTCGACAGGCGCGGCGCAGCGGTTTCCGTGTCGAAGGTCTGTGGCGAGACAGGCTCGCCTGGCAGGTCACGCTTTTCATGGGCCTGCAATCGGCGCTTGCTTATTGCGTCTTCGGCTGGCTGGTGCCGATCCTGCGTGAACGCGGTCTTGACGGTGTTGTGGCCGGCGGCATCGTCTCGGTCTCAGTCATGGTACAGGCCGCCGCCTGTCTCGTCGTGCCGCATATCGCGGTGCGCGGTAAGGATCAGCGCCTCATCAACGTGACCCTCTGCGCCTTCGCCGTCGCCGCACTTCTCGGCCTCCTCTTTGCGCCGCTTTCCACTGTCTGGGTCTGGGCCGTCCTGCAGGGTATCGGTCAGGGCGGATTGATCGCTGCGGCGATGACAGCCATCGTCCTGCGTTCGCGCGATCCGCATGTCGCCGCTCACCTTTCGGGCATGGCGCAATGCGTCGGCTATCTGCTTGCCGCCATCGGCCCGTTCATCGTCGGTCTGATCCGCGGCTGGACGGGAAGCTTCGCCTGGTGCGCAGTGCTTTTCGTCGCACTCGGCCTTGGCGCCGCCTTCAATGGGTGGCGGGCCGGACGGGCGCTGCACGTAAATGCGCGCACGATCGAGAAGGGCGACTGAGCCAGGCTCACTTGCGTATCACCATCTCTTGATCTCCATCGAAGGAATGCGGCTGCTACCCTATCTCAGCCGCATTCTGACCCGCCGGAGGAAAATCCTTGCGCTTCCGATCCCTGCTTCTGTTCGCCGCGCTGACCGCTACGCTCGCACCCGCTTTCTCCTTTGCGCAGGAGGCGGGCGAGCGTCATGCCCCCTCGGCACAGGGCTCTTCCCGCGAGGGCGTCCTCAAGCTGCTGCCGGGCGATTCCGTTACCGATCACGAATTGACGACGGACGACGGGCGCAAGATCGCCTATACGGCCACGGCAGGCACGCTTGATCTCTTCGGTCAGGATGGCGGGCAGAACGCTGCGATCTTCTACACCGCCTATGTTGCCAAGGATGCCGGGCCGGACCGGCCAGTCACCTTCGTGTTCAACGGCGGGCCTGGTGCGGCTTCCGCCTTCCTGCATCTCGGCCTTGTAGGGCCGAAGATACTCGACTTCGGGCCTGATGGCCGCGACGGCGCCAATGCAAAGCTCGTTGACAACCCGTATAGCTGGCTCGATTTCACCGATCTCGTGCTGATCGACCCTATAGGTACCGGCTGGAGCCGCACGGTAAAGGCGGACGACGCCTCGAACTATTACAATGTCGGCACCGACGCGCAGACGATGGCGAAGGTGATCGCCCTCTACGTCGCACGTAATAACCGCGGCAATTCACCGAAATATCTGCTCGGTGAAAGCTATGGCGGCTTTCGCGCCGCCAAGGTCGCCTCGGCCCTGCAGCAGAGCCAGGGCATCATCATCGCCGGCACCATCATGCTTTCGCCGCTGCTCGAAGGTCAGTTGATGTTCAATGCTGACCAGTTCGCGCTGGGTGCTGCGCTGGAATTCCCTTCATTGGCAGCTGCCGAGGCCGACCGGCGCAAAAGCTTCAGCGAATCCGGCCAGCGCGATGCCGAGAGTTTCGCGCTTGGCGAATATCTCACGACGCTTGCCGGTCCTGCACCGACGGGCGAAGCGGCAACAGCCTTCTACAACAAGATCTCCGGTCTTACGGGCATTCCGCCCGAAGTCGTCACCCGCAATCGCGGCTTCCTCGGCGATGCCTACGCCAAGCATTCCGGCAAGCAGGCGGGCGAGGTAATGAGCCCATACGACGCTGCCTTCGCGACGCCCGACCCCTATCCGGAATCCGACTACGACCGGGGCGACGATGCGATCCTTGACGGCTTTACCCGCGCCTATGGCGGCGCTTTCGCCGACTACGCCCGCAATGAACTCGGCTTCAAGACCGAGATGACCTACACGCTGCTCGAAAATGATATCAGCCAGCGGTGGGAATGGGGCAGCGGTCGCGGCGGCGGTTCACGGTTCCAGGCGAGCGCCACCGACGATATCAGGCAAATGCTTGCCTCCAACCCGTCCTTCCACCTGCTGATCGCCCATGGCTACAGCGATCTCGTGACGCCCTACGGCGTCAGCCGCTATGTGGTCGATCACCTGCCGCCGTCGCTGGCGGGAAATCGCATATCACTGAAGCTCTATCGCGGCGGGCATATGTTCTACACGACCGCCGGCCAGCGCGCCGCATTCACGGCGGATGCAAAGGCCTTTTATGCCGAGCATCCCGCCAGCGCGCCGGCAGATTGAAGACGATCGAGGGTTGCCGGAGGGGCGTGCTGACCTAGTTTCTCCGGCATGGCAAACAGCAATCAGCTACCAGAAGCTCCGCCATCCGGCAGCGCTTCCCGGCAGGACGAAACCCTCTCCACACTCTCTTCCTATCTTCAAAACGGTGCACTCTTCCTCGATATCGACGGCACGCTCCTCGACCTCGCGCCGACGCCGGACGAGATATTCGTGCCGCCATCGCTTCCTGCGCAGCTCGACGCGCTGTCGCAGAGACTCGGCGGGGCACTGGCTCTCGTGACCGGACGTGGGCTTACCTATGCCGACCGCCTCTTCGCCCCCTATCCGTTTCCCATCGCCGGACTACACGGAGCCGAACGCCGCAACCCCGACGGCAGTATCTTCAAGATGGAGCCAACGGCCGAGTTCGAGAGACTGAAGATCGAGCTTCGGGCAGAAACGGCAGGCTGGACCGGCATCCTCATCGAGGATAAGGGCGCGGCCGTCGCCGCCCATTTCCGCCTTGCGCCGGCACGGCAGGCGGAACTGACCGAACTGATGCAGCACTTCCTGAAACGTGCGGGGCCGGATTGGACCCTGCAGCACGGCAAGATGGTTCTCGAAATCCGGCCCGCCAGAGCCAACAAGGGCGATGCATTGGAGAGCTTTCTCGCAGCTCCAGCCTTCCGCGGTCGTCATCCGATCGCCATCGGTGACGATGTCACCGATGAGACGATGTTCAGCATGGCAAACCGGCTTGGCGGTTACTCCATCCGCGTCGGCCCGCCGTCTGCAGATACTGCCGCCCGCGGCACTCTGCCTTCCGCGGAGATGGTCCGCGAGATCGTCGCGCGTTTTGCCGGCTGATTGTTTTTTTGCAGTTATTTCTAATGAAAGGAATTTGCCATGAGCCGCCTTGTCGTCGTTTCAAACCGCGTGCCTGTTCCGGAGAAGAAAGGGGCGGCGTCTGCCGGCGGACTCGCTGTCGCACTGGAGGCCGCCCTTGGGAAACGAGGGGGCGTCTGGATGGGCTGGTCGGGCAAGGTCAACGACGAGGGCGAACCCGGTCCACTTGCGATCGAGCAGCGCGGCAACATCACCTATGCGCTGACCGACCTGACATCCAAAGATGTCGACGAATATTACTTCGGCTTCGCCAACCGCATGCTCTGGCCTATCTGTCATTACCGGCTGGATCTCGCAGAATATGGGCGCACCGAGATGGCCGGCTATTTCCGCGTCAACCGCTTCTTCGCCCACCGGTTGGCGCCGCTGATCAAGCCTGATGACATCGTCTGGGTCCACGATTATCACCTGATCCCGCTCGCCGCCGAACTTCGGCAGATGGGCATCAAGAACAAGATCGGCTTCTTCCTGCATATTCCCTGGCCACCGGCCGACGTACTCTTCGCCATGCCCGTTCATGAGGAAATCATGCGGGGGCTTGCCGCCTATGATCTTGTCGGCTTTCAGACTGATCACGACCTGGAAAACTTCGCGGGCTGCCTGCGCCGCGAGGAGATGGGTGACATGATCGGCGAAGGGCGTTTTGTCGCCGGCGAGCGCACGTTTCGCGGCGGCGCCTATCCGATCGCCATCGAGACGGCCGCCTTCGCCGAATTCGCCAGGAAGGCCGGCACGCACAGCATGGTGTTGAAGGCACGTCATAGTATCGAAGACCGCAGCCTTATCATCGGCGTGGACAGGCTGGATTATTCCAAGGGCATTACCCAACGTATCGATGCCTTCGAGCATTTCGTCACCAACAACCCAGCGCACCGGCGCCAGGTCACCTACCTGCAGATCACGCCGAAATCCCGCTCCGAGGTGCCTGAATACGAGGCGATGCAGCGGATGGTCGCCGAACAGGCCGGCCGCGTGAACGGCGCACTCGGCACGGTCGACTGGGTGCCGATCCGCTATATCAACCGCTCCGTGAGCCGCCCGGTACTCGCCGGCCTCTATCGGCTTGCCAAAGTCGGACTCGTCACGCCGTTGCGGGACGGCATGAACCTCGTCGCCAAGGAATATGTTGCCGCGCAAGACCCTGAGGATCCGGGCGTGCTGGTGCTTTCCCGTTTTGCCGGAGCGGCACGGGAATTGAACGGCGCCCTGCTTGTCAACCCCTATGACATCGTCGGCACATCCAATGCGCTGGCGCGGGGACTCAACATGCCGCTTGATGAGCGCCGCGACCGCTGGCTGCGGATGATGGACCACCTGCTGGAGCACGACGTCTCGCGCTGGTGCGATGACTTCCTCGGCGATCTCGCCGCCTGAGCAGTTTGCCTGACAAGGCGCACAGGCCAGTCGTCTTGCAAAACCCAGCAAGCGGAGGATGAAGCGCTCCGCCCTTAAGCCGGTAACGGGTATTCCGGCCAGTCCGACGTCATCTCGGCTTGAACCGGCCGTTCAAGATAAGTGGAAAGGGCCACATAGCTCTTTGTACCTGTCACACCGGGAACGGCATGAACTTGCGAGAGAAAGGCTTCCAGTGCGCGAGGGCTCCCCGTACGCACCTTGAAGATAACGCTGGCGTCGCCGGCAACCGAATGCATCTCCTCCACCTCGGGAAAGCGGCAAAGCTGCATCAGCCTTTCGCTTTTACCCCAGCCCGCAGCCTCGACATGCACGAAGGCCAGCAGCGGCTTGCCGAGCGCCGTGCCATCGAGCGCAGCGTGCGCGCCTTTCATGACGCCAGACCGGCGCAGCCGCTTGACGCGCTCATGCACGGCAGGCGGTGACAGATTGACGGCTTTACCAAGGACCGCATAGCTCTGCAGGGCATCCTCTGCCAGCGCGCCTAATATCTTTCGGTCGAAAAGGTCCAGCTGCTCGGGCCCTCGTCTGCCGCCTCGAATGCCATTCGTTTCTTTTATCATTCGGAAAATCCGCCTTAGTGTCGAAAAATATTCGGCAATAATAGCGCCAAGCTTTCAGATATTCGAGGAATGACTTTCAATGAAACTCGTGAAGCACAGTCCGAGCAGCGGCATCTATGCGGCAACATCAGATTATATCCACGCGATGGAGGTTAGAAATCCCGCCCGCTTTCTGTTCGTGAGCGGCACGATGGGCCTCGATGCGGCGGGTGCGCCGGGCAGAGATCTGTCGGTCCAGCTCGACTTCATCTGGGCGAACCTGCGGGCGATCCTTGCGGATGCCGATATGGATATCAGCAATATCGTGCGGCTGACCAGCTATCTTGGGGATGCTGACTATGCCGAAGCAAACCAGAATGCGCGGCTCTCCGCACTCGGCGATCATATCGTACCGACCACGGCCGTCGTCGTTCAAACGCTTCAGAAGGACTGGCTGGTGGAAATCGAAATCATCGCTGCCGGATAAAATGCCGCCTTGTTTGGACAAGGCGGCACCATGGGATGTTCAAGCAGCCTGGTGCAGCAGGCCGAGCGCCTCTTCCAGCTCGATTTCCCCCAGAAAGCGACCGCTGCTTTCAGCCTCCTGTTGATGCTCGATTGCATGCGCAAAGCGAACGACCGGAAGGGCGGCCGGATGGTGCGTCTGCTGCCCGGCTGGACCGCCGACAGCATTACCACGATGATCCTGATGCCGCACCGACGGGGGCAATTGCCCTCCGCGCGCGCGGTCGTCGAGTTCCTTGCCGAGCGGCTGGCGGGATGATCAGGCGGCCTTGGCCGCGTGATACTCCTTGATCGCCACCATCTTGATCGCCGGATAGCGTTCCGCCTCATAGCGCAGCGAGAAACCGTCCTGCGCCAGGAAGACCGGATCGCCATCGAGATCGCGGGCGATATCGCCGCGCTTGACGGTGAGGAACTTGTCGAGTTCGGCAGCCTGGTCGGACGAAATCCAGCGGCAGACAGAGAAGCGCGACATTTCGAAGGAGACCGGCAGGCCATATTCGGCCATCAGGCGCTCCTTCAGGACATCGAGCTGCAGCGCGCCGACGACACCGACGATCGCGGGCGAACCATCCTCCGGCTGGAAGAGCTGGACAACACCTTCTTCAGCCATCTGCTGCAGCGCTTCCTTCAGCTTCTTGGCCTTCATGGCGTCTTCCAGGCGCACGCGTCGCAGGATTTCCGGCGAGAAATTCGGCACGCCCTGGAAAACAAGGTTCTCGCCTTCCGTCAGCGTATCGCCGATGCGCAGCGTGCCGTGATTGGGAATGCCGACCACATCACCGGCGAAGGCCGTATCGGCGAGCTGGCGCTGCGAGGCGAAGAAGAACTGCGGCGCGGTAAGGCCAAGCTGCTTGCCAGTACGTGCCAGGCGGGCCTTCATGCCGCGCTCCAGTTTGCCCGAGCAGATGCGGGCGAAGGCGATGCGGTCGCGATGGTTCGGGTCCATGTTCGCCTGGATCTTGAAGACGAAGGCCGTCATCCTGTCTTCGGCGGCATGCACGGTTCTGACATCGGCCACCTGATCACGTGGCGGCGGAGCAAAATCACCGAGCGCGTTGATGAGGTCGCGCACACCGAAATTGCGCAGGGCGGAGCCGAAGAAAACCGGTGTCATATGGCCTTCGAGGAAGGATTCCCGATCGAAGGGCCGGCAGGCCTCGATCGCCAGTTCCACCTCTTCGATGAAGGCATCGCGCTCATTTTCCGGCAGGCGGTCGGCGACACTCTGCGGGCCATTGACGACGGTGACGTCGACTTCGGTGTCGGAGCCTCGCACCGTATTTTCCTTCAGGTGATAGGAGCCGCAGAAGGTCTTGGAACGGCCGATCGGCCAGGTGATCGGGGCCGTGTCGAGCGCGAGCTTTTCTTCGACCTCATCCAGGATCTCGAAGGGATCGCGGCTTTCGCGGTCCATCTTATTGATGAAGGTGATGATCGGAATGTCGCGCATGCGGCAAACTTCGAAAAGCTTCAGCGTGCGCGGCTCGATACCCTTGGCGGCGTCGATGACCATGACCGCGGCATCGACTGCCGTCAGCGTGCGGTAGGTATCGTCGGCGAAGTCTTCGTGACCGGGGGTGTCGAGAATGTTGAAGACATTGCCTTCATATTCGAAGGTCATGACTGACGTGACGACCGAGATGCCGCGCTCTCGTTCGATCTTCATCCAGTCCGAGCGGGTCTGCATGCGATCCTTCTTCGCCTTCACTTCACCGGCGAGCTGAATGGCGCCGCCGAAAAGCAGCAGCTTTTCGGTGAGCGTCGTCTTACCCGCGTCCGGGTGCGCGATAATAGCGAATGTGCGGCGGCGGGAGACCGCCTCGGCGAGACTTTCGGCCATGATGTGAATCCTGTGGAATTGCGGCGTATCTAGCGATTAAAGCGCGCCATTGCAATTGACCTTGCGGCATGAGGCACGAAGTAATGCCGCATGACCATTCACACAGACACCCGCCCGACCCTCAATCTGATCCGCCTGCCGAACGGCAAGGGCCTGGATCTGCCTGCCTATGAAACGCGCGGTGCGGCCGGCATGGACCTGCGGGCGGCTATCGACGAGGACAAGCCGCTGGTGCTGGCGCCCGGCAAACGCGCGCTCATTCCGACGGGTTTCGTCTTCGAAATCCCCGAGGGTTTCGAGGGCCAGGTGCGCCCGCGTTCCGGTCTTGCCGCCAAGAACGGCGTTACCTGCCTCAATGCGCCCGGCACCGTCGACTGCGATTATCGCGGCGAAGTGAAGGTCATTCTGGTCAATCATGGTGAGGAGGATTTCACCATCACGCGCGGCATGCGCATCGCGCAGATGGTGATTGCGCCATTCATCCAGACCCGCATTGCCGAAATCTCGGAGACGACCGAAACTGCGCGCGGCGCCGGTGGCTTCGGGTCGACCGGGGTATGAGCGTCGCCGATTCCGACGAGCTTACCTTCCGGCAGGATTATTTCAGCGATCCGGCGGCCTGGAGCGCTCTCGTTTCTCTGCTCGATGATACATTCGGCATCGATATCGATCCGCTGCGCGAACTTGGCGGCCCAGACCCGACCAGCATGCCGTTCGGCTGGTTTACGGATGAAGGCCTGCTCGCCGCCAATCTCTCCGCCTTCGCCATGCCTTTTGTCCTCAACGGCAGGCTCGTCAAAGCCGCCGCCTTTCAGTCCGGTGCGGTCCGCCCGCCATGGCGCGGCCGCGGCCTTTACCGCGATGTGACGGGCAAGGCGCTTGCCTGGTGTGAAGCGCGGGATTTCGAGGCCATCATCCTCTACACGGACAAGCCGGCGCTTTACGAGCCCTACGGTTTCCGCTCACTTCCGCTTCACAAGTATGCCGGCGCTGCACCAAAGTCTGAAGGGGCCGCCTCATCACGACCTCTTCAGCCGCGCGATGCCGATGATCTCGCTCTGCTTCAGGGCCTGCTGAGGAACCGCAAGCCAGTTTCGGAGACGCTCGCTGTCGCCAGCAGCGCCGCGATGTTCCTCATCAACACGCAGCTCGATCCCGACGTCCGCTTGAGCTATCTGGAAGAGAGCGAGGCCGTCATCGCATGGAAGATGCCGGCACCAGACCACGTCGCTCTTCTCGACGTGGTCGCGGCGGAGATTCCTTCACTCGCCACAATCCTTTCCGGTCTGGACATCCAGGCAACGACAGTCGAAACGCTGTTCCGGCCGGACAAGCTCGGATGGTCCGGCGAGGCGACGCCTTCCGGAGGCGGAACACGGCTGATGCTGCGTGGACTGGAGGAGATGAGCCCCGATCATCCCGCCATGCTGTCGCCAATGGCGGATTTCTGAGGCTATTTTTTTCGTATCAGGGGCGGCAGGCGCCGCTTGACCGGCGAGGATTTGATCATCGACGTATTGGTCTCCGCGCGCTCGGCGACCTTGTCGAGAATGCTGTCGAGCTCGCCCATGGAACGGACGACGAGACGGGCGATGAAACAATCATCTCCGGTCACCTTGTCGCATTCGATAAATTCGGGCGTGTCCTGAATGATACGCTCGACGATGTGGAGCTGGCCGGGCAGCGGGCGCACTCGCACGATCGCCTGAAGCGGGTAGCCAATCGCTGCCGGATCGAGATCGATGGTGAAGAGCGTCACCACACCGCGATCCTCAAGCCGACGCAGGCGTTCCGCGGCACTCGGCGAAGAAAGTCCTACAGCCTGCGCGAGCTCCTTTAGGGAAATACGCGAGTTTCCTGCCAGCGCCTCTATCATTGCACGGTCAATATCGTCGACTGCCTGCATCTCGTTAGCCAACATGGCAAAAACTCCTAACAAGATTAGGTTTATCCAGCCTTTCCCTATTTCAGCTTATAGAAAATGCTGCGATGCCGCAATACAATTTCCCGCTAACGAATGGAGATGGCGATGCAGAGTGACATCAGAAGAGGCACAGCAGAGATGACGGCAGCGATGCTGATCTCGGGAACGATCGGCTGGTTCGTCGTCATATCGGGCCAGCCGGTCAGCGGCGTGGTCTTCTGGCGCTGCTTCTTCGGCGCGCTGACCCTGCTTGTCATCTGCACCGCGCTCGGTCTGCTCAGGCCCGGTATCATCAGCCTGCGGTCGCTCGCTATAGCTGTCTTCGGCGGCATAGCAATCGTCTCCAACTGGCTGCTGCTGTTCGCCTCCTATTCGCACGCCTCGATCTCGATCGCCACGACGGTCTACAACACCCAGCCCTTCATGCTGCTTGCGCTCGGCGCACTCTTTCTCGGGGAGAAGATCACGGGCACCAAGCTCTTCTGGCTCGGGCTTTCCTTTGCCGGCATGGCTGCTATCGTCGAGGCGAAACCAGATACCGATGCCGTCTCCGGCAGCTACGGTCTCGGCATCCTGATGGCGCTGGGTGCCGCCTTCTTCTACGCGCTGGCAGCGCTTGCCGCCAAATGGCTGCGCGGCACGCCGCCGCATCTGATCGCGCTGATCCAGGTTTCCACCGGAATCGTCATGCTGGCGCCGATGACCGATTTTACGAACCTTCCGATCGACGCGGGATCATGGCTGATCCTGATCACCGTCGGCGTCATACATACCGGCCTGATGTATGTGCTGCTTTATGGCGCGATCCAGAAGCTGCCGACGCATCTGACCGGCGCTCTGTCCTTCATCTATCCGGTCGCTGCGATCCTGGTCGACCGCCTCGCCTTCGGCCATGCATTGCAGCCGATGCAGATCATCGGGGCGGCGGTCATTCTGCTTGCCGCCGCCGGTATGAATCTCGGCTGGTCACCGAGCAGACTCATTGGCCTGCCTGTGACCAGAAGCTGAGCCGCTACTTCGCCCTATTTGTTACTTCGATTGACGCGTCGTTTCAAACAGGAACCAGGTGCGGCGCTCGCTCTGGTCGATCCAGTTCTCGATCAGGCTTGCGGTCGCAACGTCATTATGTTCGTCGCAGACTTCGTGCACTTCGCGCAGGATGGAAACGAGGTGAAGGTTGTCTTCGCGCAGCTCTGACAGCATGTCCTCAGGGGTGACGTAGTCGGCATCATTGTCCGGAATGCGCTGCTGGCGGGCGATCTGGCCGATTGAGCGCAGTGTCGTGCCGCCGATCTTGCGGGCGCGCTCGGCAACCTCGTCCGTCATATCGAAGATCTGTTCCGCCTGTTCATCGAGCAGCAGATGGTAGTCGCGAAAATGCGGGCCGGACATGTGCCAATGGAAGTTCTTAGTCTTCACATAAAGCGCAAAGACATCGGCGAGCAGCGCGGTCAGCGCGGCCGAAATGTCGGTGATCGCGTTGGTCGGCAGGTCGGAAGGGGTCTTGAGCGGCGAACGTCTGCGGGCTTCAGCTGAGGTAGGCGACATGCATTCTCTCCTTGGTGATGAAAACCTTCTGCGCCGTCGGCCGGTGGATGGCCCTGGCGGGCCGTTTCTGCGGCCGCTTGCGACAGGGAAAATAGCAAGGCCGAAGTGCTTTCCAAGTAGATCATGGTTCAACCGACCTATTCTTTATGGTTATGGACAGATCAGCGCCAGGCGATTGATGAGACCTGCCTTGCGCGGCTATAGAGGCTGCGCTAGCCAGTGGATCCGAAGATGAGCCTTACCGTCCTGATCGCCTATGCCGGAGCCCTCTTTATCGCCGCCGCCATTCCCGGCCCGGGGATCACGGCGATCGTGGCGCGTGCACTCGGCTCGAACTTCCGCGAGACTTTCTTCATGGGGCTCGGCCTCGTGCTCGGTGACATGACCTATCTTACCGCTGTCGTCCTCGGCCTTGCCTTCGTGGCACAGACCTTCACTGAGATCTTCCTCGTCATCAAGATCGCCGGAGCCCTCTATCTCGGCTACATCGCCTGGAAGCTCTGGACTGCCGGCCTGCTGCCGCAGGATATCGCCGCGAAGAAATCCAGCAGTGCGGGCATGTCGTTCCTTTCCGGCCTGCTTGTGACGCTCGGCAATCCGAAGACCATGCTGTCTACGTGGCGCTGGTGCCGACCTTGATCGATCTCGGCAGCATTGGCATGCGCGACTATCTGATGCTGCTTGCCGTGACTTTCGCGGTACTGATGATCGTGCTCATTCCCTACATGATGCTGGCATCGCGAGCTCGCACGATGCTGAAGCAACCGCGTGCATTGCGGGCGCTGAACCGCGTCGCCGCAAGCATCCTCGCAGGCACGGCAGCCTTCATCGCCACGCGCGCCGCCTGAAATAAACATTCGGCAACGGACGGTTTTCAAAGGATTTTTTCTCTGGCTAGAACGGTCGGGGGATCAAGCCACTCTGGTCTCATCGCCACTTTGACCCTATTCTCTCTGCAGATTTCAGAATGGATTTCAAAGGGAGAGCACCATGTCGCACAAACCGGGCCGCGGCCGCATCTATTCCTCGATAACGGACACAATCGGCGATACGCCGCTCGTTCGCCTCGACAAGCTCGCCAAGGAAAAGGGCGTAGTCGCCAACATCCTCGCCAAACTGGAATTCTTCAACCCGATCGCCTCGGTGAAGGATCGTATCGGCGTTGCCATGATCGAGAGCCTGGAAACGCAGGGCAAGATCTCGCCCGGCAAGACCGTGCTGATCGAGCCGACCTCGGGCAATACCGGCATCGCGCTTGCGTTCGCTGCGGCTGCCAAAGGCTATCGGCTGATCCTCACTATGCCGGAAACCATGTCCGTCGAGCGCCGCAAGATGCTGGCACTGCTCGGCGCCGAGCTGGTGCTGACCGAAGGACCGAAGGGCATGAAGGGGGCGATTGCCAAGGCGGAGGAACTCGCCGCTTCACTGCCCGACGCCGTCATCCCGCAGCAGTTCGAAAACCCGGCCAACCCTGAGATCCACCGCAAGACGACGGCCGAGGAAATCTGGAACGATACCGACGGCAATGTCGATATTTTCGTTGCCGGCATCGGCACCGGCGGTACGATCACCGGCGTTGGCCAGGTGCTGAAGAGCCACAAGCCGGACATCCGGGTCGTGGCCGTCGAGCCCAGCGATTCACCGGTACTGTCAGGCGGTACGCCCGGCCCACACAAGATCCAGGGTATCGGCGCCGGCTTCGCCCCAAAAATCCTCGATACCAGCATCTATGACGAGGTCGTCACCGTCAGCAATGATGAGGCCTTCCAGCTGGCGCGGCTCGTCGCCAGACTCGAAGGCGTGCCGGTCGGTATTTCCTCAGGTGCGGCACTGACTGCCGCGATCGAGGTCGGCCGCCGTCCGGAAAACGCCGGCAAGAACATTGTCGTCATCATTCCGTCCTTCGCGGAACGGTATCTTTCGACGGCATTGTTTGAAGGGTTGGGAAGCTGAGACGGGAATTCGTGAGTAGTGAGTGGTGAATGAGGCTGCTTTCGGTGCCTGCCGCAAATCGCTTTGGCTTGCCAATCATTGTGAGCCGCCACTCACTAATCACTGCTCACTAATCACCCAACCTCATGCCGCTGCCGTCAGCCGCGCACCGGCAACGCGGTAGGAAATCGCCTCGGCGAGGTGAATACGTCCTACCATTTCATTGCCGTCGAGATCAGCAAGGGTGCGGGCGACCTTCAGGACGCGGTGGTAACCGCGCGCTGAAAACTTCATCTTGTCCGCGGCATCTCGCAACAGCTGCAATCCTGCCGCATCCGGCTCGGCGAATTTTTCGATCATCGCCGTCGAGCATCCGGCATTGGTGGAAATACCCACAGCGCCTGCAACAGCATAGCGTTCGCGCTGGACGTCGCGGGCACGCGCAACGCGACGGGCAACATCGGCGCTCGCTTCGGCGACCGTCGGCCGGATGAGATCGGCGGCAGAAACGGCCGGCACGTCGATGCGGATATCGATGCGGTCCATCAGCGGGCCGGAAATGCGGGCCTGATAATCCGTCATGCAGCGCGGCCCGCGGGCACAGGTATGGCCGGGCTCGCCCGCCATGCCGCAGCGGCAGGGGTTCATGGCCGCAATAAGCTGGATCCGCGCGGGATAGGAGACGCGGTGATTGGCACGCGCGATGACGCATTCGCCGCTTTCCAGCGGCTGACGCAAGGCATCGAGTACCTGTGGTGCGAATTCCGGAAACTCGTCGAGGAAAAGCACGCCATGATGGGCAAGCGAGGCTTCGCCCGGCCGGGCGCGTAGACCGCCGCCGATGAGGGCTGCCATCGTCGCGGAATGGTGCGGCGTGCGGTAGGGCCGGCGATCGGACAGCTTGCCGCCGGACAACTGGCCGGCGATGGAATGGATCATCGAGACTTCCAGTAATTCCGCAGCCGAAAGCGGCGGCAGGATGGAGGGCAGTCTCGAGGCCAGCATCGACTTGCCGGAGCCGGGCGGCCCGACCATCAAGAGATTATGGCCGCCGGCAGCAGCCACTTCCAGCGCTCGCTTGGCGCTTTCCTGTCCCTTGATCTCGGCGAGATCAGGCAGATTGGCGGCATTCGGGCGAATGGACGGTTCCGGGCGCGAAAGGATCTGCGTGCCGCGAAAATGATTTGCGAGCGCAATCAGGCTGCGCGGCGCCAGAATGTCGACGTCGGAACCGGCCCAAGCGGCTTCCGAGCCACTCTCGGCCGGGCAGATCAGGCCTTTTCCACTGGCGTTGGCACCGATTGCAGCCGGCAGAGCGCCGGCGATTGCGGCAATCGTGCCATCGAGATTAAGTTCGCCGACGACGACATAGTCGGACAAGGCATCCGCCGGGATAGCACCGAGGGCTGCCATCAGACCGAGTGCGATCGGAAGGTCGAAGTGACTGCCTTCCTTGGGAAGATCCGCGGGTGCGAGGTTGACCGTCACGCGCTTGGATGGCAACGCCAGGCCGGAAGCGTGCAGGGCTGCCTGCACCCGCTCGCGACTCTCCGCAACCGCCTTATCGGGAAGCCCGACGATCTGGATTCCCATTTTACCGGGAGCGACCATGACCTGGACCTCGACCGGAACACCTTCAATGCCCTGAAATGCAACCGTGCTGACGCGCGCGACCATGCCCCTGCCTCGTGACCCCGATACCCAACCTATGAAGGCGGTCACAATCTGGCATGGAAATCGGAATAAAACAAGAACGATAAGCGAACGAATTCAGCTATCCGCTGCAATCAAATTGCAGCGGGTTGCAATCCTGGAACGGAGGCGATCAAAGGCGGAACGACAAGAACACTTTTTGTAGTCCGGAAGTGCTCTTGGCTTTGGTTTAGCCGCGCTTGCGCTCAATCGCATCCCACAACAGGCTTGCGATATCGGCGCCGCCAAACTTCTTCACTTCGCGGATGCCGGTCGGCGAAGTCACGTTGATCTCGGTCATGTAATCACCGATCACATCGATACCGACGAGCAGGAAGCCGCGTTCGCGCAGAGCTGGGCCGATGCGTTCGCAGATTTCCTTTTCGCGTGCCGTCAGTTCGGTCGGCTCGGCGCGGCCGCCGACATGCATGTTGGAGCGACTGTCATGCTCGGCGGGGACACGATTGATGGCGCCGGCAAATTCGCCGTCGACGAGGATGATGCGCTTATCGCCCTTGCGCACGTCAGGCAGGTACTGTTGAGCGATGAAAGGCTCGCGGAAGAGTTGGCCGAACATTTCGAGCAGCGAGGACAGGTTGCGATCGTCCTTGGTGGAATGGAAAACGCCGGCGCCGCCATTGCCGTAGAGCGGCTTCAGGATGATGTCGCCCATCTCGTCGCGGAAGCGGCGGATTTCGCCGGGGTCCTTGGTGATCAGCGTCTTCGGCATCAGGTCGGAAAATTCGGTGACGAAGATCTTTTCCGGTGAGTTGCGTACCCAGGCCGGGTCATTGACGACGAGCGTCTTCGGATGGATGCGCTCCAGCAGATGCGTCGAGGTGATGTAGGACATGTCGAAAGGCGGGTCCTGGCGCAGCAGGACGACATCCATGGTCGACAGATCGACCCGTTCGGGTGCGCCAAGCTCATAGTGATCGCCCTTGACGTCGCGCAGCACCATCGGCTCGACGGCGGCATAGAGCTTGTCGTCGCGGAAACTCAGGCGCTCGGGCGTATAATGGAAGAGCCTGTAGCCACGCGCCTGCGCCTCTAGGCTCATGGCGAAGGTGGAATCACCTGCGATATTGATGCCGGAGACATGGTCCATCTGGACCGCTACGTTCTTGATCTTGGCCATTTCCGTCCCTTGAGCTGATGCCGCTCAGATGTAGGTCGGTCAGGCGTCAAACGCAACGGCAATCAATGGCTTCGCGTGCCTCCGCTGGCGCAATTTTCAGGCCGCGATGCCTGTGCTGCCGCCGTTTCGCAAGAGGTTGCGCAGGCGATAGGCAATGGCGAGCGGCTTTGGAAAAGGCTTGCGCAGGAAGGCGACCTTGCGAACGTAATTGTCGACCCGCCAGTTGGCCCAGGTGCCGCCGGCAAAGAAAGCGACATCGCCTACCTGCAGCGTGCGTTCCAGGCCATCTTCGGTGGTGACGTGCACCTCGCCTTCGAGGATCATGACTGTCTCGTCCCAGCCGAAACGCCAGCGAAATTCGCCCGATGTGCAATCCCAGATCGCCGTCAGCGATGCTTCGTCATGGCCGCGGGAATGTTCTGCAGTGCGCGCTTGCGGATTGCCGCTGATGATCCAGTCCGGATTGATCGGTGTCGACTTCAGCACCATGCGGTCGCTTGCTTGTGCAATGAAAGATTTGCCTGATGGCTTCAACGCGGCATAAGGCACGGACCGCGCAGCCATGGCGACGGCGGTTGCAAGCATCATCTTCAAGGCCATGAATTACCCCCAGTTTGCTACCCCTAGCTGAGCCGTGGATAACAAAAGAGTCATAAAAGCCCGTTCAAGCAGACACTAAAATTTTAACGAAAGCTTGTTCGTCAGTCAGGCGCCACCGGAATTTAGCCCCCTCCCCTAGAAAGCATCCGGGAAATGACGAGGCAGTTTGCCTGGCAATATCGCGACGATATCATAGCGCTGTGAGAGCCGGGCATAGTCCCGCTGGCGGGCGAGCCAGAGATCACTCGCAGCTCGGATGCGTTTTTGCGAGGCGTAGGACACAGCATCCACCGCGCCCATTTCGTCGGCGCGCGCCTTGACCTCAACAAAGACGGACAGATCGCCCTTGCGGGCGATGATATCGATCTCGCCGAGCTTCGTTTTGTAGCGCATCGCGAGGATGCGATATCCTTTCAGCATCAGGAAAATGGCGGCAATATATTCTGCCCGCGAGCCGCGACGCAGCGCCTTTCTCCTGCGGAGCGTGGCTTCGCCGTCAGCCATTCGCTGCCTTCATGTCGAGAAGTTTCTGGTAGAGCACCTTGCGCGGCAGGCCGGTCAAACGGGCAGCCTCAGTCGCGGCCTTGGCCGTCGGCAGCGATTTTGAGAGATCCGCGAGAATGGCGTCGACATCTGCTTCAGTTGCCGGCTCGCCCTTCGGCGGGCCGATGACGAGAACGATCTCACCCTTCACATTGTCATGCTCTTCATAATAGGCGGCGAGCTCGGAGAGCGTGCCGCGGCGGAATTCCTCATAGGTTTTCGTCAGTTCGCGGCAGACCGAAGCTTCGCGTGAACCACCGAGTATATCGGCTGCCGCAACAAGCGTTGCGCCGATGCGATGGGGCGATTCAAAGAAGATCAGCGTGGCCGGTGCGTTTGCGAATTCTGCGAGACGGTCGCGGCGGGCCTTGTCCTTGGTCGGCAGGAAACCGGCAAAGAGAAAGGCCTCGTTCGGCAGGCCCGAACCGACGAGGGCCGCAAGCGGCGCCGAAGCGCCGGGAATGGGGATAACGCGGTAACCTGCCTCGATCGCCTGCTGCGCCAGCCGATAGCCGGGATCGGAGACAAGGGGTGTGCCGGCGTCGGAAACGAGCGCCACCGATTTGCCGGCGTCGAGCGCCTGCAATAGCCGCGGCCCGGCCTCATCGGCATTATGTTCATGATAGGCGAAGGGGCGGTTCTGAATGCCGTAACGATCGAGCAGGACGCGGGTGACGCGTGTATCCTCGCAAGCCAGGACATCGGCGCCGGCAAGCGTTTCCAGCGCCCGCAGCGTGATATCGCCGAGATTGCCGATCGGCGTTGCGACGAGATAGAGAGCCGGTTCGAGCGGGCGCGCCGGCACCGCGATATTGTGCAGGCGAAAACCGCGCCGGGTGCCGGTTTCCACTGTCGTCTCTTCCGTCATGTCACTCGCTTTCGTCCCGCCGGCCCGTTCCCTTTATGAGCGAGCGGTGCTTCTTCGACAAGGGGCCGCGATTTCTGTGAGCATTGCACTGCAAAACGGCATTTGCGGGCCTGTGGGCGGCCATGCCTCTTGCAATCGCTGGCAAAGTTCTGCCATTTTGCCCGTCCACTCCCCTCTCCCGAAGGGGAAAGCAGTGACGCGGCGCCTTATGACGCCCGGACAATAAAGGTCGAGAGCGGTAGCATCCCATGCGTATTACTATTGAGCGGTCAAACCTTTTGAAGTCGCTGAACCACGTGCACCGCGTGGTCGAACGCCGGAACACGATCCCGATCCTGTCAAACGTGCTGTTGAAGGCCGATGGACAGAGCCTAGACATGAAGGCGACCGACCTCGATCTGGAAATCACCGAAGCGACGCCTGCCAATGTCGAACAGGCCGGCGCCACCACCGTTCCCGCCCATCTTCTCTACGACATCGTTCGCAAGCTTCCCGATGGCGCAGAAGTGCTGCTTGCTACCTCCCAGGACGGCGGTTCGATGACCGTTCAGTCGGGCCGTTCGAAATTCTCGCTGCAGTGCCTGCCGGAATCCGACTTCCCGGATCTGACCGCCGGCACCTTCACGCATTCCTTCAAGTTGAAGGCGAGCGACCTGAAGATGCTGATCGACCGCACGCAGTTTGCGATCTCGACCGAAGAAACCCGCTACTATCTGAACGGCATCTTCTTCCACACAATCGAGAGCGGCGGCGACCTGAAGCTGCGCGCCGTTGCGACCGACGGCCACCGTCTCGCCCGCGCCGATGTCGATGCCCCCTCCGGCTCGGAAGGCATGCCGGGCATCATTATTCCGCGCAAGACGGTCGGCGAATTGCAGAAGCTGGTCGATACGCCTGACGCAATCGTCACCATCGAAGTTTCCGATGCCAAGATCCGGGTCACCCTCAGCTCCATCGTCATGACCTCGAAGCTGATCGACGGTACTTTCCCGGATTATCAGCGCGTCATCCCGGCCAATAACGACAAGGAAATGCGTGTCGACTGCACGAGCTTCGCACAGGCCGTCGACCGCGTCTCCACCATTTCTTCCGAACGTGGCCGCGCCGTGAAGCTCGCGCTCTCCGATGGTCAGCTTCTGCTCACCGTCAACAATCCGGATTCCGGTAGTGCTACGGAAGAAGTCGCGGTCGGCTATGATACGGATCCGATGGAAATCGGCTTCAATGCCAAGTACCTGCTCGACATCACCGCGCAGCTTTCCGGCGACGAGGCGATCTTCCTTCTGGCCGACGCCGGTTCGCCGACACTTGTGCGCGACACAGCCGGCGATGACGCTCTCTACGTGCTGATGCCGATGCGCGTTTAAACGCGCGTCGCTTTTGCCTTCAAAACTTTCCTGATCGCGACATCGCCTCTTGTTTTTGCTTCCCCCTCCTGCAATTAAGGGAAAGTTGACAGCAGGCATGGGAGGACGGCATGGCATTGCGGCTCAAACAACGGCTCGGCAGGAAGTTTGACGAGGAGATCCGCTTCTTCAAGGGCATGATGCAGGGGCCGAAGACCGTCGGCTCCATCGTTCCGACCTCCTCGATCACTGCCCGCAGGATGGCAAGCGTCGCAAATCCGCATTCGGACCTGCCCGTGCTCGAACTCGGTCCCGGCACCGGCGCTATCACCAAGGCGATCCTTGCCCATGGCGTGAAACCGGAAAAGCTCGTCGCCATCGAATATTCGACGGACTTCTACGAGCACCTTATGCGGCTTTACCCCGGCGTGAGCTTCATCAATGGCGATGCCTTCGATCTCGACAAAACGCTCGGCTCGCTCAAGGATCAGAAATTCGATTCCGTTATCTCAGGCATACCGCTCCTGAACTTTCCCATGCAGGCGCGCATCGCGCTCCTGGAAAGCCTGCTCGACCGCATGCCGGCTGGTCGGCCGATGGTGCAGATCTCTTATGGCGCAGTTTCGCCGATCGTCGCCAATGCCGATCGTTACAGCATTCATCATTTTGATTTCATCGTACGCAATATTCCGCCAGCTCAACTCTGGATCTATCGGCGCGGATAAATGTTCGGACTTTATATCACCCACCCTCAGGTCAAGATCGACCCGCAGGTTCCCGTTCCCCAATGGGGTCTTTCCGAGATCGGCGCCGAGCGCGCCCGCAAGGCCGCCTCGAGCGACTGGGCGAAGCGGCTGACCCGCATCGTCTCCAGCGATGAGACGAAGGCGATCGAGACGGCGGAAATCCTTGCTGCGGCCTCAGGCGGGAAAATCGAGATCGTGCATGGCATGCACGAGAACGACCGCTCCGCCACCGGTTTCCTGCCGCCCGACAAATTCGAAGAGGCGGCCAACTGGTTCTTCGCCCACCCGCTGGAGAGCTTCAAGGGATGGGAGCGCGCCGCAAATGCTCAGGCTCGCATTAGCTCGGCAGTCGAAGCGATCCTGTCCTCCCATGATGCGAATGCGCCGATCGCCTTTGTCGGGCACGGCGGCGTTGGAACCCTGCTCAAATGCCATCTTGCAGGCGTACCGATTGCGCGTGACCGCGACCAACCGGGCGGCGGCGGCAATCTCTATGCTTTCGGTCTTGCGGACAGGCGTTTATCATGCGACTGGACACCCATCGAAGACTGGCGGGGGTGATTTGAGATGGACGCACGCGAGCGGTTGATCGTCGGCCTGGATGTTCCAACGATTGGCGAAGCGGAAAGACTGGTTTCCACGCTCGGCGACGACATTCTCTTCTACAAGATCGGCTATCAGCTCGTCTTTGCCGGCGGGCTGGAATTTGCCCGCGACCTTGCCGCCAGCGGCAAGAAGATTTTCCTCGACATGAAACTGCTCGACATCGACAACACGGTTGCGTCAGGTGTCGAAAATATCGCCAAGATGGGCATGTCGATGCTGACGCTGCACGCCTATCCGAAAGCGATGAAGGCGGCCGTCGAGGCGGCGAAGGGCTCCGGCCTCTGTCTGCTCGGCGTGACCGTGCTGACTTCGATGGATGCCGAGGACCTCCTCGAGGCAGGTTACCAATATGATCCGAAGACGCTCGTCGCGCGTCGTGCCGAACAGGCGCGTGCTGCAGGCATGGGCGGCATCGTCTGCTCCGCCGAGGAATCCGCTGCTGTTAGCGAGATCGTTGGGCCTGATATGGCGATCGTGACACCCGGCATCCGCCCGACGGGTGCCGAGAAGGGCGACCAGAAGCGGGTGATGACGCCTAAGGATGCACTGAAGGCCGGGTCCACCCATCTCGTCGTCGCACGCCCGATCGTCAAGGCACCGGAGCCGCGGGAAGCGGCCCGTGCAATCCTCAATGAAATGGTTGCCGCGCTCTGGCCGGCGAACCGCTGACATGTCCGCTGGGAGGGAGACAAGAATGGCCAAGGGATACTGGATCGCCCGCGTCGATGTACGCGACCTCGAGCGCTACAAGGATTACGTCGCAACTGCAAAGCCGGCCTTCGAGAAATACGGCGCGAACTTCCTCGCCCGCGGTGGTGCGATCACCGAGCTTGAAGGCAAGGCGCGCGCCCGCAACGTCGTCATCGAATTTCCCTCGATGCAGCATGCCGTCGACTGCTATAATTCGCCCGAATACCAGGCGGCCGCAAAAATCCGCCATGAGGTGGCCGACGCGGAAATGGTCGTGGTCGAAGGCGTCTGAGCCAGTTTCGAATGGGTAAAAACTGCGGCGCGATGGCCCTTTTCGTCGCGTCGGTATTCGGCTAAGACGAAACCCATCACAGCATTTCCAAAGCCTTTCGAGGAGCCTGCCATGACCCTTGCCAACCTGCCGCCACTCGTTACCGTGTTCGGAGGGTCCGGCTTCATCGGCAGACACGTCGTGCGGGCGCTTGCCAAGCGCGGCTATCGCATCCGCGTCGCCGTTCGCCGTCCCGACCTTGCCGGTTTCCTGCAGCCGCTCGGCAATGTCGGTCAGATTTCCTTTGTCCAGGCCAACCTGCGCTACCGCAACTCGATCGACCGGGCCGTTGAAGGCGCCGACCATGTCATCAACTGCGTCGGCATCCTTTTCGAGAGCGGCCGCAACACGTTCGATGCCGTGCAGGAATTCGGTGGTCGCGCCGTGGCGGAAGCTGCCCGCAATGCCGGTGCGACGCTGACCCACCTTTCGGCTATCGGTGCTAATTCCAGCTCGCAGTCCAATTACGGCCGGACCAAGGGCCGCGCGGAAGCGGCCATCCTGTCGATCAAGCCGGATACGGTGATCTTCCGTCCGTCGATCGTCTTCGGTCCGGAGGACAGCTTCTTCAACAAGTTCGCCGACATGGCCCGCATGTTCCCGGTTCTGCCGCTCGTCGGCGGCGGCAAGACGAAGTTCCAGCCCGTATATGTCGAAGATGTTGCCGAGGCTGTTGCCCGTGCTGTCGACGGCAAGGTCGAACCTGGCAAGGTCTATGAGCTTGGCGGTCCTGAAGTCCTCACCTTCCGCGAATGTCTCGAGACCATGCTCAAGGTCACGGTCCGCAAAAACCGGCTCGTTTCCCTGCCCTTCGGCATCGCATCCATGATCGGCAGCATCGCCTCGCTCGTGCCGTTCATCACGCCGCCGATCACGCCGGACCAAGTCAAGCTTCTCAAGCACGACAATGTCGTTTCGAGGGAAGCCGAAGCCGAGGGCCGCACGCTGAAGGGCCTTGGCATCGCGCCGACGATGGCGACTTCGGTGCTCGACTCCTACCTCGTACAGTACCGCCCGCACGGTCAGTATACCGGCTCCGGCAAGGCTGCCTGACAATCGATAGATGACAGTTCAAGCGTCGCTCGTGAACGTTCACGGGCGGCGTTTTCTTTTCCATGAAGTGCAAATCCGGCGCAAGCTTGGCGTGTTACGACGCGTTTCAGAGTGTGTGACGTTGCATAAAAGACGCATAGGAAATTTAGTGGAATTAACACCAAATTTAGCAGGAACATTTATTGCTATTTCCCACTCCACTGACTAAACACCCCCGCGCGTCTTCAGACAGACTCAAGCGCCTCGCAGGCGTGCGGCAATCACTGTGAAAGGCTATTTCTAATGGGTAAGTCAATCGCGCTTCTTTTTGCGTGTGCGGCACTGGTCATCCTCGCAGGCTCCTTCATTGCGCCGGGCTCCGTCGCAGCGGTGAAGGGCGGTTGCTCGCCGGCCTACGGCGTCGATCCCTGCTCGACGGCCTCCATTACCCACTAACAGAAAGCCGGTCCTTTCGAACCGGCTTTAATTTTTTCCCGGTGCGAGCGACGTATTCGATCGCTCGCAGGTCTAGCGACTCAGGCGATCATGCCGGTCATCGCCATGCCGAGCAGCACAATACCCAAAATGATGCGATAGATCGCAAAGACCGTAAAGCGGTTGCTCCTGATGTAGGCCAGCAACCACTTGACGGCGATGAAGGCAACGATCGTCGAAACGACAAAGGCAATGCCGAGCGCTGTCCAATCCTCGTTCGCCGCACCGCCATCCTCGAAAGTTTTCAGCAGCGAAAAGGCGCTTGCCGCGTACATGGTCGGAATGCCGACGAGGAAGGCGAATTCAGTTGCCGCAGCGCGATTAGCCGTGCCGGCCAGCATGGCGACGAAGATCGTGGCGCCGGAGCGGGACGTTCCGGGGAAGACGCCGGCAACGACCTGGGCGATACCGACCAGAATGGCAACGAGCCAGGTGATGTGAGAGCTCGGAGGACGGCGGGCAGCGGCCCATTCGGCAAAGATCATCCAGATACCGCCGATGATGAGCGCCCAGGCAACCGGCGTTGCGTTCTCAGGCAGTTCGAAACCGAGTTTCTTGACCACCAGTCCAAGGACCGCCGTTATCAGAAAGGCGACGATCAGTTTAAAAGCATAATCGCGGTGTTGCGGATCGCGCCAGCCAAGCAGCAGATCGAGCAGCCGACGCCAGTAGATGATCGTGACGGCGAGGATCGCGCCTGCCTGAATGACAATATTGAATGTGTCGGTGCGGGCGCCGAGCCACTGTTCCGCAATGATCAGGTGGCCAGTGCTCGAAATCGGCAGGAACTCTGTGATCCCTTCTATAATGCCCAGAATTATAGAGTTTATATAGTCCATAAAGTGTCTCCGGTTTGGGGTTCGGTCGGACTGGAATAGCGGTCAGGCTATATTGCACTGCACAATCATCATTCGCCAGAGCGGGAGGCAAGAAAAGGCGAGAGGGGGAGTTGCGATGATTCAGGCAGCCATGTTTTGTCCCTTGTCAGGCAGGTGAGCCGATTCGCTTGTATTGGCGGGGGCAAGCTCCTATAGCTTCAACTAATGAGTCATGACTAGGGCGGTATAAGTGGCGAGCCCTTGAGCCCATGCACCACAATCAAAAGTCCGAGTATCGATGCCCACGCTTTATCATCATCCCATGTCGTCCGCATCCCGCTTCGTCAGGCTCATTCTGGCGGAATACGGCTATCAGGCGGAGCTGATCGAGGAACAGACCTGGGAGAAGCGCCGCGACTTCCTGGCGCTCAACCCGGCCGGCACGCTGCCTGTTTATGTCGATGACAGCATGCGGGCGCTCTGTGGCGCGACCGTCATTTCGGAATATCTCGACGAGACGCATGGCGTGCTGAAGCGTGACCGCCGGCTGCTCGCCGAGGATCCGTTCCAACGCGCGGAAATCCGTCGCCTGACGGAATGGTTCATGCAGAAGATGGAAAACGACGTCACCAAGCCGCTGGCCCGCGAGCGCGTCTACAAGCTGCAAATGACGGCCGACCAGGGCGGCGGCGCCCCTGACTCCAAGATGTTGCGCACGGCACGCGCCAATATCCGCCAGCACATGCGTTATCTCACCTGGCTAGCCGGCTCGCGCCAATGGCTCGCCGGCGAGCGGATGAGCTATGCCGATCTTGCCGCCGCAGCCTCGATCTCCATTCTCGATTATCTCGGCGAGATCGACTGGTCGGAATCGCCGCTCGCCAAGGACTGGTACCAGCGGCTGAAATCGCGCCCCTCGTTCCGTCCGCTGCTCACCGAGCGCGTGCGTGGTCTGACGCCGGTTTCCCATTACGCCGATCTGGATTTCTGACGAGGGCTTTTGATGCCCGAACCGAAAGTCGAAGATATCAAGGAGCGGAAGCGCCGCGACAATTTGACCGCCTTCCTGAAGGCGGAATCGGCCGCTCTCGGCTTCGATCTCTGTCGTGTCACCCGTCCGGATTCGATCCCTGAGGCAAAGGAGCGGCTCGGCCAATTCATCGATGCCAACAGGCACGGAACGATGGAATGGATGGCGGAAACGCGCGAGCGCCGCGGCGATCCACGCACGCTCTGGAGCGATGTGCGTTCTGTTGCCGTCTTCGGCCTCAATTACGGGCCGGCCGAGGATCCGCGCGGCGTTCTCGGCAAGAAGGACAAGGCGGCAATCTCCGTCTACGCCCGCAATCGCGACTATCATGACGTTATCAAGGGCCGACTGAAGGAGATAGCCACGCGCTTCGCCGCCAAGGCTGGCGCGGACGTTAAGGTCTTCGTCGATACCGCACCCGTCATGGAAAAGCCGCTGGCCGCGGCGGCCGGTCTCGGCTGGCAGGGCAAACACACCAATCTCGTCAGCCGCGAGCACGGTTCCTGGCTTTTTCTTGGATCGATGTTCACGACAGCCGATCTCAATATAGATGCCTCGGAGACCGATCATTGCGGCTCCTGCCGCGCCTGCCTCGACGCCTGCCCGACGGCTGCCTTTCCTGCACCCTACCAGATCGATGCGCGCCGCTGCATCTCGTATCTCACGATCGAGCACAAGGGGTCGATCGATCCCGAGTTCAGGCCGCTGATCGGCAACCGTATTTACGGCTGCGACGATTGTCTTGCCGCATGCCCCTGGAACAAGTTCGCAAACGAAGCGTCGGAAATGAAGCTGAAGGCACGTGAGGATCTGAAGGAGCCTTCGATCGCCTTCCTCTTGTCGCTCGACGACCCAACCTTCCGCACGTTCTTCAGCGGTTCACCGGTCAAGCGCATCGGGCGTGACCGCTTCATTCGCAATGTGCTGATCGCCGCCGGCAATTCCGGCGAGCGGAGCCTGATCGAGCGATGTCGTGCGCTCGCCGCCGATGCCTCGCCGGTCGTGCGCGGCATGGCAGTTTGGGCGCTGTCGCGGCTCATGGAGGCTGGCGAATTCGAAGCCTTTGCAGCACAAAGGCAAAATGAGTCGGACGAAGACGTCCTCAATGAATGGCGATTGGCGGAGGTGAGCTGATGCATGTGATGATCTTTGGCTGCGGTTATTCCGGTACGGCGATCGCCAGAGCTTTTGCTGACACCGGGATGCGCATCTCCGGCACGACCCGTTCGGAGGAAAAGGCGGAAGAGCTGCGGAGATCCGGGATCGAAGCCTTCATCTTCGACGGCGAGACCCTGAGCGACGATCTGCGTACGGCGATGGCCGGCGTTACGCATCTCGTACAGTCGATCGCCCCGCGCGATGCCGATCCGCTGCTTGCATTGCTCGGCAAAGACAGCACTGTGCTTCTGCCTGACCTGCAATGGATCGGCTATCTCTCCACGGTCGGTGTCTATGGCGACCACAAAGGCTCTTGGGTGACCGAGGAAACCCCTTGTGTACCGGTCTCGGGCCGCTCCAAAGAGCGTCTGGACGCTGAGGACGCCTGGCTTGCGCTCGGGCGTGCCCGCGATGTGCCGGCCGCGATATTGCGTCTTTCCGGCATTTATGGACCAGGACGCAACGCCTTCATCAATCTGGATCGCGGCACGGCGCGCCGCATCATCAAAAAGGACCAGGTCTTCAACCGCATCCGCGTGGAGGACATCGGCGCTTCCACCCGCTTTTTGTCGGAGCATGCGCTCGGTGGCATCTATAATGTCACTGACGATCAGCCCGGCCCGCCGCAGGATGTCATCGTCGAAGCCGCCCGCCTGATGGGTGTCGCACCGCCGCCAGAGCAACCTTTCGAGACGGCCGAGATGACGCCCATGGCCCGCTCCTTTTATGGAGAGAACAAGCGGGTTTCCAATGCCAAACTGAAGGCCACGGGCTTTCGTTTTGCCTTCCCGAACTATCCGATGTCGCTTGCCCAGCTCAGGCAAAATGACGGGTGGCGGGCTAACGACACCCTCCCATTCGGGTGAGAGGGCTATAACTCAAAAAGAGTAGAAATTTCCTACTTTCTTATTTTAGCGAACTGAATTTCGCTCCGATTTATGGTTAACGGCCTCTAAATTTGCTCAAATGTGGCAGCAAATATGGCGGTGTGAGCAAAAATTTTTTGTGATTTCTGACGGCTATCAAATGTTTACCGTTTTCCCGAAAAAATCGTTCGGATTTTAGCTGATTTCATTAGGTTTTTTCCACAACTCGGCGAAGCGGTGTCCTGCTACCGCAATGTTATCGGAATCACAAATGTTACAGACCGTAACGTTCCGTGATCGCCCTCGGCACTTTTTCGCCACTTTTCCCCGGATTGAAGCCTCACCGCCTGTGAAGGCGCAAGTTCAACAGTTGAGGGACAATCCGTTTTGAAGAAAATCTGCCGTTCTCTAATCACTACCGCAGCCATTGCAGCCTGTTCTTTCATCCTCCCGGCCGAAGGATTTGCTGCTAACGGATGTGGCGGTGCTTCGTGGTACGCACTTCGCTCCAAAACTGCTTCTGGGGAACGCATGAACCCGGCCATCTATACTGCCGCACATCGCTCTCTCGCGTTCGGCACCAAGGTGAAGGTCACCAACCGCAACAACGGCCGCAGCGTCGTCGTTCGCATCAATGATCGTGGTCCGTTCATCCGCGGTCGCGTGCTCGATCTGTCGCGCGCAGCCGCGCAGAATATCGGCATGGTCTCCTCGGGCACTGCGAAGGTCTGCTACCAAGTCATCAGCTGAGGCTACGTCCTCCGCGAAATCCCTGCGCCGGATGCGGCGCTTGCTCTTGCCGTCAATCGCGGGTAACCACGCGGTTGAGACTTTTGAACAATCTGCCCTGCCGATCAGGCTTCCTGAGGTTTTCTCCGCGCGGGTCGTTCACTAGCCAAGGCAACAGGAGAAGTTTGAATGCGTTTGGGCGGCCGCCTCGAAGGGGCGATTTCGGTTCTGGCTGATATCGATGCCCGTAAAAGGCCTGTCGCCGATGCGCTGAAGGACTGGGGCCTCGCCCACCGTTTCGCCGGTTCCGGCGACAGGGCGGCGATCGGCAACATCGTCTACGATGCGCTGCGCATGCGACTGTCCCATGCCTATCTGATGGACGACGACAGCGCCGTTGCCATTGCCCATGCCGTCATGTTCCGCCAATGGGGTTTTACGCCGGAAACGCTGGCCGCCGAACTTGCCGACGACAAGTTCGCGCCGACGCCGCTTTCGGCCGCTGCACTCGCGACCTTTGCGAGCCGCTCTCTTTCCGACGCAGCCCCGCACGTGCAGGGCGATATTCCAGAATGGGTGCAATCCTCCTTCGAACAGGCTTTCGGCGGCGAATGGCTTTCCGAGGCGCAGGCGCTTGCCGGACGCCCGACGCTTGATCTGCGCGCCAATATCCTGAAGGCCACCCGCGAAAAGGCCGTCAAGGCGCTGGAACGCGCCGGCGCTAACGAGGCGAAGATCGCGCGCTACGGCATCCGGATAGCCGCCGGCGAAGGTGCCTCACGTCTTCCTAACGTCACCGCCGAGCTTTCGTTCCAGAAAGGCTGGTTCGAAGTCCAGGACGAGGGATCGCAGATCGTTGCCGATCTCGTGCTGCCTGGGGATGGCGAGCAGGTGCTGGATTATTGTGCCGGCGGCGGCGGCAAGACGCTCGCCATGGCTGCTGCCATGCACAACAAGGGCCAGGTTCACGCCTATGATGCCGACCGTAAACGTCTTGCGCCGATCATCGAGCGACTGAAGCGCGCCGGCACACGCAACGTTCAGGTCCATGACGATGTCAGGGGCCTGTCCAGCCTGCGCGGCCGCTGCGACAAGGTGCTGGTCGACGCGCCCTGTACCGGCACAGGCACATGGCGCCGACGCCCGGATACGAAATGGCGGCTGACGGCCAAGAACCTCGACGAGCGCACCGCCCAGCAGCAGGACGCGCTGACGCAGGCGAGCAGCTTCGTGCGGCCCGGCGGCGAATTGATCTACGTTACCTGCTCGGTGCTGCCGCAGGAGAACGAAGAGCAGGTGCGGCGCTTTGCCACCGAGAACGGCGATTTCGAAATCGTCAGCGCCCTGCCCACCTGGGACAGCCTGTACGGCAAATCGGGGACGCGCCCACGCTCTTCCGACGGCAAGACGATCACGCTGACGCCGGCCTCGACGGATACGGACGGCTTCTTCTTCTGCCGCCTCAAAAGAAAAGCCTGAGCCTTACGGCGACGGCGCCCGCAACGGATATTGATGCCGCGGTGGGATGAAGTGGTGCACGACGGCGATCGCAACCAGCAGGACGCCGCCAAACAGCACCACGGCAAAAAGCGTCAATCCGCCGAGATGCGAGCCGAGAGCAACAAGCGGCACGGCACCTGCCGGCGGATGCGTGACCCTCAGCGCCAGCATGCCCGCGATTGCGATACCGACGGCGATCGCCGCGACCCACCAGAGACCCGGAAAGAAGAAAGCGGCTGCGGCGCCGACCGCAGCAGCAAGAACGTAACCGCCAATGACATTTGCCGGCTGGGCAAGCGGGCTCTTCGGCTGCCCAAAGATCAGCACCGCCGTTGCGCCAAAGGGCGCGATCAGCAGCGGAATGCCGGTCGTAACAGCAAGTGTGCCGACCGAAACCATGCCGATGACGGCACCAATTCCGGACTTCAGATGTGCATGGAACGCGCCCTTCGGCTCGTGGCGATGAATGAAATGCCTGATGTGATGACGCATGAAGGCCGGTGGGGTAAGGGTGTCTGGAGGGTCAGATGAAGGATTAAGCAGAGTGCGCGATTAATAGCGCGCGCCGTGCTGAAATTTCAAGCAAATGCTTTTCAAATAGACAGGCTGCTTGCGGAAATCCATCCTTAAAACCATTCCAAACTAGAGTGTTTGACACCAGTTTGCTTTTGGGCGAAGAGACGAATGCCGGATTCAGACGGAAATCCGTCACAGGAGAGGATCATGAAGCTCAACCGCACATTCCGGGCAGCTGCGCTGGCGATTGCCCCCGCCGCCCTGCTCGCCCTTCCCGCGCATGCGGCTACCGACGCAGCCGCTGTCGTGAAGCATTATGCCGAGGTCGCGCATGCCAAGTATGAAGACTCGCTGACAACAGCCAAGGCGCTCGACGCGGCCATCGACGCGTTTTTGAAGACGCCTAGCGATACGACGCTGAAGGCCGCCAGGGAAGCCTGGATCAAGGCGCGCGTCCCCTATCAGCAGACGGAAGTCTACCGCTTCGGCAACCCGATCGTTGACGACTGGGAAGGCAAGGTCAACGCATGGCCGCTCGACGAAGGCCTGATCGACTATGTCGATCCTTCCTATGGCACGGAAAGCGACGAGAACTCCCTCTATGTCGCCAATGTCATCGCCAACAAGACGATCAAGATTGACGGCAAGGATGTCGACGCCTCCAAGCTGACGCCGGAATTCCTCTCCGGCACGCTTGCCGAGGCGGGTGGTATCGAGGCCAACGTCGCGACCGGCTACCACGCCATCGAATTCCTGCTCTGGGGTCAGGATCTGCACGGCACGGGTCCGGGCGCGGGCGAGCGCCCTGCTACCGACTATGATCTGAAGAACTGCACGCATGGCAATTGCGACCGCCGCGCCGAATATCTGAAGTCGGCCTCCACGCTGCTCGTTTCCGACCTGCAGGAAATGACCGACAACTGGGCGCCGGATGGTGAAGCCGCAAAGCATGTCGAAGCCGATCCGAAAGCCGGCCTCGTGGCCATCCTGACGGGCATGGGCTCGCTCTCTTACGGCGAACTGGCCGGTGAGCGCATGAAGCTCGGCTTGCTGCTGCACGATCCGGAAGAAGAGCACGATTGCTTCTCCGACAATACCTACAACTCGCATCTCAATGACGCGATCGGCATCGCGGCCGCCTATACGGGCGAATATACCCGCGTCGACGGCACCAAGATGACCGGCCCGTCGCTGCACGACCTCGTTGCCGCCAAGGACAAGGCTCTGGATGCGGAAATGACCGGCAAGCTCAACAAGACGCTGGATGCCATGCATGCCATGGCCAAGCGCGGCGAGACGGTCGAGAAGTACGACCAGATGATCGGCGAAGGCAACAAGGAAGGCAACGCCGTCGTTCAGGCCGCTATCGACGGTCTCATCGACCAGACGAAGTCGGTCCAGCGCGTTATTTCCGCACTTGACCTCGGCACCGTCGAGCTTGAAGGTTCCGACAGCCTGGATAATCCTAACGCTGTCTTCAAATGAGCAAAAAGGCGGGCCGCTCCGAACCCGGAGCGGCCCGGACCCTTGAAATGTCGCATAACCCGGCCAGACGTCTTTTTGTCAGCGCAGCTTTCTGCGCTCTGCTCGCCGGACTTCCCGTCGCCATCGCCGGCAGCTTCGATCTCCCGATCAGGCGTACCGATCTTTCCGATGCGGATTTGAAGCGCGTTGCCGACGTCACGCGGCCGACCGGCGATTTCGCCAAGGTCGAGCCCTACGAGGCGATGCAGGCAGGTGCGGCGACCTCTGTCGATCCGGTCACCGAAGACAGTTTCTCGCACATCTCGGCCAATATCCCTTTCGAGGAAGAGCAGAATTTCCGACTCGGCAATGCGCTCTTCCGCAAACTCTGGGTCTCTGCGCCTTCCTCGACGCAGGCATCCGATGGGCTTGGCCCGCTCTTCAATGCCCGCTCCTGCATGAGTTGTCACGCCAATGACGGCCGCGGCAAACCACCGGAGGGCGGTCCGAGCGCTGTCTCGACGGTCCTGCGCGTGGCTCGTGCGGCAAAGACACCAGAGGAAGAAAAAGCGATCGCCGACGCCGATGTCGTCAATTTCCCCGATCCGGTTTACGGCCACCAGCTTCAGGATCTCGCGGTTCCAGGACTTGCCGCCGAGGGCAAGGTCGCGGTTACCTACACCGAAGAGACGATCACGCTTGCCGGCGGCGAGACGGTGAACCTGCGTAAGCCGGCCTATTCCGTCAAAGATCTCGCCTACGGCCCGCTCGACCCGGCGACAACGATCTCGGCACGCGTCGCCCCGCCGATGATCGGCCTCGGGCTGATCGAAGCAATTCCCGAGACCGATATTCTGGCCCATGCCGATCCCGACGATCTTGATCATGATGGCATTTCCGGTAAGGCCGCGATCGTGCGCGATCATCGTACCGGCCAGATCGCACTCGGCCGTTTCGGCTGGAAGGCGCAAAATGCCACAGTGCGCGACCAGAGTGCGGATGCCTTCTCCACCGATATCGGCATTTCGACGCCGGACGCGCCGAACGCTGATGGCGACTGCACCGCAGCCGAGACAAAGTGCCTCGCCATGCCTGATGGCGTGCAGAAACGCCTCGGCAATGAGGAGGCGCCAGGCCCGGTGCTCGATCTCGTTACCTTCTATTCCGAGAACCTCGCCGTGCCGGCGCGCCGAAAGGCGAGTTTTGCCGGGACCCTGCGCGGCAAGCAGCTTTTCTACGAATCCGGCTGCATTTCCTGCCACGTGCCGAAATTCGTTACCCGCCGTGATACGTCTGAGAAGGCCCAATCCTTCCAGCTCATCTGGCCTTATTCCGATTTCCTGCTGCACGACATGGGCGACGGTCTGGCCGACGGACAGCAAGTAGGATTGGCCGGCGGACGTGAATGGCGCACGCCGCCGCTATGGGGTATAGGACTGACCCGGACTGTGAGCGGACACAGCTTCTTCCTGCATGACGGCCGCGCCAGAAATCTCACCGAAGCAATTCTCTGGCATGGCGGCGAAGCTGAAAAAGCCCGTAACGCATTCTCCTCGCTATCAAAAGACGATAGAGAGGCCCTGATTACATTCCTGGAGTCACTCTGATGCGCCCCTGGCACACCCTGTTTTGCCTCGCTTTGACCGGCCTTGCCACATCGGCTGCCGCCCAAAGCGCCGCACCGCCCACTTCGGGCCTCAACGAGGATGCTGTGCCTTCAGTCATGGAGCGCGCTGTCGACGAGGTTATCCGCCCCGGCTATCGCAATATGCAGCAATCATCCGCGCGCCTGACGACAGCCATGAACGATCTCTGTGCCTCAGGTACGCAGCAGACGCTCGATCGCGCCAAGTCAGCATTCGACGATGCGATCCGCTACTGGTCGACGATCGAGATCGTGCAGACCGGCCCTGTTATCCAGGACAATCTCTTTGAGCACATCCTCTTCTATCCCGACCGCAAGGGCGTCGGCCTCAAGCAGGTTCAGGCGCTGCTCGCCAAGGCCGATCCGAAGGACGCGACCGTCGATGCCATTGCCGGCAAGAGCGTGGCGCTGCAGGGCCTGACCGCACTCGAATATGTCCTCTATGGCAACGGCTCCGATGACCTCCTCAAGCAGAAGGGTGGCTTCCGCTGCCTCTACGGCCAGGCGGTCGCCGGCAATATCCAGCGTGAAGCCGGCGAGGTGGTCGCCGCTTGGGAGAAGCCTGACGGCGTGCAGGCGAGCTGGAAGCACCCCGGCCCGCAGAGCGACGATTTCATGGACAACAAGGAGGCCGTCACCGCCCTCCTCGGCATCCTCGTCCATGGTGCGGAAAACGTTCGCGACCAGCGGCTGGAGCAGTTCTACAAGGGCAAGGATACGCCCGCCCGCCCGCGCATGGCGATCTACTGGCGTTCGAAGAATACATGGAAGTCGATGGCCGCCAATCTCGAGGGCATCCGCACACTCTGGCAGAAGGCCGGCATGGCGGAACTGCTGCCGCCGGAGAAGAAGGCGGTTGCCGATTCGATCGACATCAAGCTGAAGACGATCATCGACAGCGTCTCGAAGCTGAACCCGGATATCGAAGTCGCGGTCAGCGATGCGGAGAAGGCCAAGCTCGATACGCTGCTGACCGAAAGCCGCGACCTCATCACCACGATCAGCGATCAGTATGGAACCGCAATCGGCCTTTCGGCCGGCTTCTCCTTCTCGGACGGGGATTGAGCCGATGTGGCGTAGCGCCGCCATCGACCGGCGCGGCTTCATCAAGGCCGCCGGTATCGGTTTTCTGGCGGCGTTGAAGCCGCAAGCACTGCTGGCGCTTGATCGCGCCGATGCCGTCTATGCGTCCGGTATCCGCGCCGCCAATGGCTCCTTTGCCGTGGCGACAGTCACCGAGCGCGGGGAGATCGTCGATCAGGTGGCGCTGCCCGCCCGTGCCCATGGCATGGCCCATAGCGTTGCCACCGGCCGCACCATCGCCTTCGCCCGCCGGCCGGGTACCTTCGCGATGATCTTCGATCCCTGGAACAAAGGCGAACCCATCGTCATCACCTCGCCGGAGGGCCGGCATTTCTACGGCCACGGTGCCTTTTCGCCGGATGGGCGGCTGCTCTATGCCAGCGAGAACGACTTCGACAATAACAAGGGCATGATCGGCCTCTATGATGCGACGAACCGCTTTGTGCGGATCGGCGAATACGAGACCTATGGCGTCGGCCCGCACGACATGACGGTTTCCGATGACGGCCGCATGCTTGTTGTTGCCAATGGCGGCATCGAGACACATCCGGATCTCGGCCGCACCAAGCTCAATCTCGGCAATATGCAGCCGTCGCTGACGCTGATTGATGCGGCGACCGGAGCGCTGATCGAAAAACATATCCTGCCGCCGCAATGGTCGTCAGTTTCCACGCGCCATGTCGATGTCGATGCCAGCGGCCGCATCTGGTTCGCCTGCCAATACGAGGGCCACCGCAAGGACCTGCCGCCGCTCGTCGGCCATTTCGGCAAGGGCGAAGATCTTGTTTTCATCGACTTGCCCGAGGAGACGACGCGACGACTTGCCAATTATGTCGGCGCGATCGCAGTCAATCGAAAGGAAGGTCTGGTCGGTGTCACCTCACCGATCGGCGGTTCGTCTGTCACCATCGATGCAAAAACAGGCAAGGTGCTGCGTGAGGAGAATGTTCGCGATGCCGCCGGAATCGCGCCTGCTCCCGGCGGCTTTGCCGTTTCCTCCTATGATGGCGACTTCCTTTCGGCGCATAGCGATGTCGCCTGGGATCAGCATATCGTGCGGATCACTCAGCCGGCACTCATGCGGTAATCTTTCCATTCCTTTTCAGTGACTTCGGCGGCTGCCCGCGCCGCCTCATAGAGCCAGTCCTCACCGCGGGAATGCAGGTCATTGTGAATTGCCGCAGCACTTAGCGCGTCATCCGAATGGCAGTTGGCGATCTCGAATCCCATCAGCTCCAGCATGGCGCCATCCAGGAGCGTCTTCGCATCGGTCTCGATCTCGATCTTGCGGCTGTTTGGCGAAAGCCGGCGGACAAGAATTCGGCCCGACACTGCGAAATGAGGATCTGGGCTGCGCATGCGCCCGGCGGCGATGACGCCTGTTCTGATGACGCGATCCCCTGATCTTGCCAGCGACCAGGCCGAGGGCACGAGCGCCTTGGCTTCACGCAGGACGGGCCCGCCGCGCCACTCCTTCACATAGGCGACGAAACGTGGCCGCCCGAGACTGCCCGTTCCCTTCTTCTTCACGGGTAAGGGCGTAAAACTTCCTGCGCCCCTTGGCAGGGCATTTCTCAGCGCATCAACGAAGCGGCCAGGAGCCGGCTTTTCATCGGGTTTACGCTTGTCCAATTTCTTCCAGAACTCCTGCCGCTCATCCTCCAAAAGCAGCAGCTTGTCGCGCAGCCAGGGATGATCGCGCTCCAGGATGATGGGATTCGCATGCTCAAGGCCGCGCACATATCCAGCGAGAACGAGCTTGGCGATCGCCTGGCCGGAAATCCCGGCGTTCGGCTGGGCCAGAATGGCGCTTGCCGCCAGCCGCACGAGATCCAGCGCGTAGGGCATGATCGCCGCGTCGTCGAAATCATTGGCGCCCCAGACGAGCCGCCCCTCGATATCCCGCCAAGTGCCGAAATTCTCCAGATGCGTATCGCCGATCGACAGTACTTGCGGCATGTCGGCCAGCTCCGGCCTGACGGCGTAGATGATCTCCGCCCAACGCCAGTAGGTAGCGCGCAAGAAGGAGAATGCCTCCTCGCCCATCTTGCGGTGTTTCTCGTCGATACCCTCCTGTACGATCTCGCCCTGCAGCTCGTGTGCCAGCCACGCCTCGTAATCGCTCATAGATTGAGAAAATTTCTTCATCGGCTCGCCCTCAGGTTTGGTTGATCATAATCCTGCGCGGCCTTATTCAGAAGAGGTTTTGGATGATCCCAAGACGGGGCGCGACGCGGCTTACCATGCTGAGATGAACCGCGCCGACCAATGCGATCATACCGGAAGCGGGGCTTCGGCGTTTACGAGATCCGCCTTGCGCAGTTCCCGCCAGAAATCACCGGGGACCACCTCGTCGAGTGCGGCCCGATCTTCCGCTATGCGGTCCGGCTTGCTTGCGCCGGGAATGACTGCCGCCACGGCCGGATTGGCGAGTGAGAATTGCAGTCCAGCCGCCTTCATGCTGATGCCGTAGCGATCGGCGATTGACTTGATACGCGCGACCTTGTCGAGGATCGCCGGTGTGGCGGGCGCATATTCGAAGTTCGGACCGCCGACCAAAGCGCCGGAACTGTAGGGGCCGCCGACGACGATGCCAAGACCACGTTCGGCAACCATCGGCATCACGCGCTGCAGCGCCCGATCATGATCGAGCAGGGTATAGCGGCCGGCCAGCAGAAAGCCATCCGGACGCGGCTCCTGCAGGGCCAGCAGCAGCTCGATCGGTTCCACGCGATTGACACCGAGACCCCAGGCCTTGATGACTCCTTCGTCGCGCAGCCGATCAAGTGCCTTGAACGCACCCTTGCGCGCGCTTTCGAAGATACCGAGCCACTCATCGCCGTAGAAATCCTGTGCAACGTCGTGAACCCAGGCGATTTCGATACGGTCGGTCTTCAACCGCTTCAGACTGTCCTCGATCGAGCGCAGGGTCGCGTCTTCCGAGTAGTCGTTGACGATCTTGTTGGGGCGACCGTATTTGAAGACATCGCCCTTCTCGCCGAGATCGCGGGCGGTGACATCCTCGATCTCGTCGAGGATCACCCGCCCAACCTTCGTGCTGATCGCATATTGATCCCTGGGCTTGTTGGCGAGCGCCTCGCCCATGCGCAGTTCGGCAAGACCCGCACCGTAGAAGGGCGCGTTGTCGAAATAGCGGATACCGTCGTTCCAGGCGGCTTCCACGGTCGCCAGTGCTTCCTCTTCCGGGATATCACGGAACATATTGCCGAGCGGAGCGGCGCCGAAGCCAAGCTTGCCCGGGAGAATGTCTTTGAGTGCCATTGTTTAGTCCTCGAGATAGTTGTGAGCGTTAAACCTGTCAGACGATCTCGACCGGATTGAGCACCACTGCAGTGCGTTCGGCGAGATCATTGATGACAGCGAAATAGTTCCTGAAATGCGGCGTCTCGCGGTGGGCGGCCGCTGCGGCGCTATCCGCATAGAGCTCGTCCAGCACGAAGCAGTCGGCATTGGCGTAATCCTGCCAGATATCCCAGCGCAGATTGCCGGGCTCCGCCCTGCTTGGCGATACCATACCAGCAAGAAGCGACTTCAGTTCATCGATCTTTCCTGGCCGGGCAGTGAGGATCGCCATGATCTTTACGGGGTTCGACATGTCTTTGGCTCCCTTTCCGGGTCGAGCTGCTGCGGGGGCGCAACAGCGCGCACCTCGGAAAGCTGCTGGATCACGCGCTGACGAGCGAACGATCGAGTGCTGCGACGAATTTCTCGGCGAGCGGACGATCCGAACGCGGGTTCTGGCCGGTGATAAGTTCGCGATCTTCGACGACATGCGCTTCAAAGTCCGTCTTTGTGGTGATGACGTCGCCACCGGCGGTCTGCAACGCATCGACTACGTTGAAATAGAGCTTGGCGTGCAGGATATGATCCTCGACGATCTTTTCCTCGGTGTTTGACAAGACGGTCATCTTGTATCCGGCATATTGCCAGCCTCTGGCCCATTCGGCGGCTTTGGCGGGAGCGCCGGCAATCAAGGCGGCGCGAAACTCGCGAGCATGCGGCATGGCCGCAGCGACAGCCATCGGACCATGGCAAAGCAGCGCGGTCGGCTTGGCCCGCTCATGGAAGTGACGCAGGATTTCACCCAGATCCGGATCCTGCATCAGGTCGACCACCGGTGCATGACCGCCCGGGACGAAGACGCCCGCATACTGGTCCAGGCCTTCCTCAATGACTGAGCGTAGCGTACGCACGTGCTTCATTGCGGGATCCTGCGCATAGAAGGTCTTGGCGCGATCATAGGCGGTCCTGTCTCCGCCGAAATGGTCCGGCGTATCCGAAATCTCGTCGATATGCGGCTTGGTGCCATCAGGTGTTGCGAGAACGATCCCGTAGCCCGCCTCGATGATCGCTATCGCCGGTACGACGGTCTCATTGAGATACTGGCCGGTGGCTGCCGTGCGGCCGCCCTGGAGCTCGATACGGGTTGCGTTGGAGCCGATCAGAAGTACTTTTGCCTTGCTCATTGTCATCTCCGTTTGCTGTGACTGGTGTCCTCTTCGAATGGCCAGATCATGCTCCGGGGCAACATATTCCAGAAGTTTATTTCTTTAATTTCAGATATTCATATGAGATTATAACTCATGCGATATGACCTCAATCTCCTGCCCGTATTCGTTACATTGATGGAAGAGCGCAGCGTCACTCGCGCCGCCGAGCGGCTCGGCATTACACAGCCCGCGCTTTCGAATGCCTTGTCGCGCCTGCGCGAGATGATGCGCGATCAGCTCTTCGTCCGCGAGCGTTACGGCATTCAGCCGACGCCGATGGCCCATGAGCTCGCGCCGGTCATTGCCGCAGCACTCGCAAAGATCGACGAGGTGGTTCTCGGTCAGCAGGATTTCGACCCAGCCAGGGCCGAGCGGTTGATGACTCTTGCCCCGAACAGCTATGTGGAATTCGTGCTGATACCGGCGATCGTGGCGCGGCTTCGCAAGGTGGCCCCGGGCATCAGGCTTCGCCTCGCACCCTTCGGCACGGATCTCGGCGAGACCGGTGTCATATCAGGCACCACGGCGATGGTGTTCGGACGTATCGTCGATCCGCCTGACAGTCTGGTCGTACAGCATCTGCTGGACGATGGCCTCGCCTGTGTCGTACGCACCGATCACCCCGACATCGGCGACCGCATTTCCCGGGAACAATATGAACAGATGCGGCACGTCAACGTGTTGCCACCCGGCCGGCTGCGTGTCGGCCTGTTTACAGCGTTGGAACAGAGACGACTTAAACGCGAGGTCGCGGTTTCGGTGACCCATTTTCTGGCGGTGCCGGAAATGATTGCAGTGACGGATTATTGCGCGACATTGCCAAACCTGATCTGCCGGCGTCTGGCCGCAGACCCTCGTCTGAAAGTCCTGCCGGCACCCGTCGATCTCGGGACATTCCCGGTCGAGATGGCCTGGCATGTCCGCTACCGCAACGATCCCGCGCATCGCTGGCTGCGAACGCTGATAAGCGACATTGCAAAAGAAGCGTCAGATGCGAAATAGCTGGTTGCTTTGCGGGACGCAATAATTCCTTGTTCCCGCAGGCAACACCCCGGCACCGCGTGATCGAAAAGTTGTCTCGACGGACAAAACCGTCGTGAGCCGGATTGAAACCTTGTCGAATCCGGCCGGCCATGCCACTTTCGCGATCGCAAGAGGGACCATGATGAACGACACCGACAGGGGCGATTTCCGCGAGCGGATACGCCAGAGTTTTTCCCGCCAGGCAGCCATGCACACCATCGGCGCGGAGCTGACACGCGTCGAGCACGGCATGGTGGAAATCGAGCTTCCCTTCGACGTCAAACTGACACAGCAGCACGGCATTTTGCACGCGGGCATCATTTCCGCAGCGCTCGATTCGGCGTGCGGTTTTGCTGCCTACAGCGTTATCGATGCCGAAGCTTCGATCCTCACGATCGAGTTCAAAGTCAACCTCATGTCGCCGGGGCGCGGCGAGCGCTTCCTCTTCAGGGGCGAGATCACCAAGCCCGGCTCCAACATCATCGTCGCCGATGGGCGAGGTTATGCGATCAGCGACGGGCCGGCCAAGCTCATTGCGTCCATGACCGGGACGATGATGGTCATTCGCGGAAGAGAGGGAATTACGGGATGAAATTCGAACTGAAGTCGGTCGCAGGCAAATCCATCCTGTTCGTCATGGCCGCGGAGGCCGAATACGGCCCTTTCCTGCGCTCGCGCATCGAACCGCTGATGACCGGCGTCGGCCCGGTCGAGGCAGCGATCGCAATCACCAAGTCGCTCTCTCGTCTCGATGCATCCGACGACTTGCCTGATCTCGTTGTCTCGCTCGGCTCGGCCGGTTCGGCGCGTCTGCAGCAGACCGAAGTCTATCAGGTTACCTCCGTTTCCTACCGTGACATGGATGCCTCGCCGCTCGGCTTCGAAAAGGGCAAGACTCCCTTCCTCGACCTGCCGGCGGACCTCGACCTGCCGCTACGCATTCCCGGCATTCCCGAGGCCACGCTTTCGACCGGGGGCAACGTCGTCTCGGGTGCTGCCTACGCTAATATCACAGCCGACATGGTCGACATGGAAACCTAT
The DNA here is from genome assembly GCF_014873945.1 of Rhizobium viscosum. Taxonomy (NCBI): domain Bacteria; kingdom Pseudomonadati; phylum Pseudomonadota; class Alphaproteobacteria; order Hyphomicrobiales; family Rhizobiaceae; genus Rhizobium; species Rhizobium viscosum. The sequence continues at coordinate 1,586,640 of NZ_JADBEC010000001.1, forward strand.
GCGGTGCTGCGCGCCTGCCAGGGCTACAAACTGCCGCTGATCGGCCTTCGCGGCATTTCCGACGGTGCGGTCGAGCTGCAGCATATTTCCGGCTGGACGGAATATCTGCATATCGTCGACCGCAAGCTTTCCTATGCCGTGGACAGCCTTTTCACCGCTCTGGAGGACGGCGTTTTCTGGTTCTAGAGCATGTCGCGCAAAAGTGTGCAGCGGTTTTTCGACAACGACATGCGAAGACGAAAGCTTGAGGCGCGGCAGCGAATCTGAAAGATCGCGACACGCTTCAAGCGCCGAAGACAGGGACAATCGGGACAATAAAACCCTGATACGGCCGAATTCCCGGATTGCAAGAAGAGGCGCTTTTCATTAAAGGCTCGCCATGACCCAGACAGCACATCCCGACAGCGTTCTCATCGTCGATTTCGGCAGCCAGGTGACCCAGCTCATCGCACGTCGTGTGCGTGAAACCGGCGTCTATTGCGAGATCGTTCCCTTCCAGTCCGCCGAAGAAGGCTTCCAGCGCCTCCAGCCGAAAGCCGTGATCCTGTCCGGCAGCCCGGCCTCGACGGTCGATGAGGGTTCGCCCCGAGCGCCGCAGGTCATCTTCGACAGCGGTCTTCCTGTGTTCGGCATCTGCTACGGCCAGCAGACGATGTGCATGCAGCTCGGCGGCATGGTGGAAAGCGGCCATCACCGCGAATTCGGTCGCGCCTTCTTGGAGGTCGATGAGGACTGCGCGTTGTTCGAGGGCCTCTGGTCCAAGGGTTCGCGTCATCAGGTCTGGATGAGCCACGGCGACCGTGTGACAAAACTGCCCGAAGGTTTCGAGGTTGTGGCGACTTCCTCCAACGCGCCTTACGCCTTCATCGCCGACGAGAAGCGCAAATATTACGGCGTGCAGTTCCATCCTGAGGTCGTACATACGCCCGACGGTGCCAAGTTGATCGCGAATTTCATCCACAATATTGCCGGCATCAAGGGCGACTGGACCATGTCTGCCTACCGCCAGAAGGCGGTGGAGGATATTCGCAAGCAGGTCGGTGACAAGCGCGTCATCTGCGCTTTGTCCGGCGGCGTGGATTCGTCCGTTGCGGCCCTTCTCATTCACGAGGCCGTCGGCGATCAGCTGACCTGCATCCTCGTCGACCATGGCCTGATGCGCAAAGACGAGGCGGCCGGTGTCGTCGCCATGTTCCGCGAGCACTACAATCTGCACCTGATCCATGTCGACGCTTCTGACCGCTTCATCGGCGAGCTTGAAGGCGTTTCTGACCCGGAAACCAAGCGCAAGATCATCGGCCGCCTGTTCATCGAGACCTTCGAGGACGAAGCCAAGAAGCTCGGCGGCGCCGATTTCCTCGGTCAGGGCACGCTCTATCCCGATGTGATCGAGTCCGTCTCCTTCACCGGCGGCCCTTCCGTGACCATCAAATCGCACCACAATGTCGGCGGCCTGCCGGAGCGCATGAAGATGCAGCTCGTCGAGCCGCTGCGCGAACTCTTCAAGGATGAAGTGCGGGCGCTCGGCAAGGAACTCGGCCTGCCGGATAGCTTCATCGGCCGTCATCCCTTCCCCGGTCCAGGCCTTGCCATCCGCTGCCCCGGCGGCATCACCCGCGAGAAGCTTGAGATCCTGCGCGAAGCCGATGCGATCTATCTCGACGAGATCCGCAAGGCCGGTCTCTACGATGCCATCTGGCAGGCGTTCGCCGTGCTGTTGCCGGTCCAGACCGTCGGCGTCATGGGCGATGGCCGCACCTACGAATTCGTCTGCGCACTGCGCGCCGTCACCTCGGTCGACGGCATGACTGCGGATTTCTATCACTACGACATGGAATTCCTCGGCCGCGCCGCCACCCGCATCATCAACGAAGTCCGCGGCATCAACCGCGTGGTTTATGATGTTACCAGCAAGCCGCCCGGCACGATCGAGTGGGAGTGAAGATCTGGAGAATCTGATACGGTTCCCGTTTTTGCTTCGGCCTCCAGAGGCCTGAATGATAGCTAAGGCACATGAACAGCGGGTGTTTCAGCATCTAAATCCTGCCATACCTAAAGTGTTCAATTCTACTTATGGGAAACTGCCGCCGATTGGCTTGATTGGCGCCTGCAAACGGCTGCCGTAAAGGCGGCCGTTTCTGTTTTGAATATCCTAGCAAAACAGTTTGTTCATGCTTTGTTCTTGACTAAAATGCCAGCCCTGATACGCTCCTCCTTGTAACAACAAGGAGGCGGGCGATGTAGTCCGTAGTTCAAATGCCTCATTTTCCACTCGATCCGAATAGCGCAGGCCCCCAGAAGAAATCCAATCTTGTCGGGGAATTTCACGACAGGATTTTCTTCGCGCTTCGTCCAACTATCGAAGCGGCATCCGAGGCGCTGGACATCGCGCAAGTGTATCGGAATGGACATTCTCTGACCGGCCCCTCGCGGCCCAACGCAGTGCTTCATGTCACGCTAAACGGCATCGGTGCCTACCGTCGGCTCCCGGATGATATCGTGTTCAGCGCTGAACAAGTCGCCGCGACAGTGCGTGCCCAACCGTTCGAAATTGTTCTCGACGAAGCCATGAGCTTCAAGCATCCCGGCCAACCGCAAGCCTTCGTAATCTGCGGCAGGCAGGAAAACGAAGGTCTGCTGGATCTTCGCAACCAAATCCAGGAAGGTCTCTACGAGGCCGGACTACCCTATAATGTCGGCGGGCATCTGACGCCGCACATGACGATGCTTTATGATCGCAAGACCGTTCTGCCCGAAAAGCTCGACCGACCCGTGCGCTGGACCGTCCAGGAGTTCCTGCTAATCCACAGCATCTACGGGAAGAGCGAGCATCGCGTCATCAACCGATGGCCTCTCATCGGCTGAGCTGCGCTTGCACCGCGGGTGGGGATTCTTATAAAACACCCCACCCAATATGCACACGCGGAGCGAGACAGTGGACGTTTCAGAGATCAACATCCCCGGCGATACGCCCGGCATCGAATGGCGGCTGCCGGTCATCCGTTTCAAGGGAAACGATCCTGCCGCCCCGAAGGTCTATATCCAGGCCGCACTGCATGCGAACGAACTGCCGGGAACGGCGCTGGTGCATTTCCTCTGCGGCAAGCTGCGGCAGGCCGAAAGCGAAGAGCGGATCGCTGGTGATATCACGCTCGTGCCGCAGGCAAATCCGATCGGAGCGGCGCAATCGCATTTCGGCGAGCTGCAAGGCAGGTTCGATCTCGGTTCGCGGACGAATTTCAACCGTGACTTTCCGCTGATCTTGGTCCGCGACCGGCAGGAGTTGCTTGACGGTCTTGATGATTATCCGGCTACGGATCGATTGAAGCGAGAGCTGATTCATATGGCGCTAGGAGCCGATCTGGTGCTCGATCTGCATTGCGACGATGAATCGCTGCAATATGCCTATATCGACGAAGCCTTCTGGCCGGAAGCGGCAGACCTCGCCAATGCGCTCGACATGGAAGCGGTGCTGCTTTCGGATGGCGAAAGCACCGCCTTCGAAGAGGCAGTCGGCTTTGCCTGGAAATATGAGGTGCCGGGCGAGCGCAAGGCGAAGCTTCCCGGCAAGCTTTCGGTAACAGTGGAATTGCGTGGCCGGCGCGATGTCTATCCCGGCATGGCCGAAAAGGATGCCGAAGGCCTGCTGCAATTCCTGATCGGGCGCGGTGTCGTCAACGGTGGGGCAGCCGGAGACACCACGTTTTCCGGACCAGCCGTGCCACTCGACAATGTCGAGATCGTGCGCGCGCCGCAGGGTGGCACCGTGTTGTTCCATCACGATATCGGCGAGCGTGTCTCGGAAGGAGAGCTTCTGGCGACGATCGTCACCCGACCCGGTTTTGCCGAAGGTGATATCGATATCCGGGCGCCGCAGGATGGACTCCTTCTCACCCGCACATCCGACCGCCTCGTGCGCCGGCGTGGCGACCTGATGAAGATCGCGGCCGAACAGCCAAGCAAGGCAGCCCGAAAGGCCGGTACGCTGGAGGACTGAACCGGCGTTATTTTCCACACGCGAATGTAAGGCTCCGCGCAACTGTCACACGGGCTTCAAGAAAATCCGCCAAGCCGTTGCAGACATGTTGCGAAGGAGCTTTCATGCCGCATTACGACATTGCGATCGTCGGCGCGGGAATTGTCGGGCTGGCGCATGCGCTGGCGGCGGCAAGGCGCGGCAAACGGGTCATCGTTATTGACCGTGACGCGCAGGCAAACGGCGCCTCGGTGCGCAATTTCGGCTTTGTCACGGTGACGGGCCAGCAGGCTGGCGACTGCTGGGATAAGGCGCGACGTGCCCGCGATATATGGGCGGAGATTGTCGACGAGGCCGGCATCGACGTCCTGCAGCGCGGCCTCCTGCTCGCAGCGAGGCTCGACGAATCCGAAGCCGTGATTGACGCCTTCCTGCGAACACCGATGGGTGAAGGCTGCGAAAGGCTGACGATCGACGAGGCGCGGCGGCTTGCGCCTGCGCTGCGGCCGGAAGCAGGGCGCTTCACGCTCTACAGCCCGCATGAGCTGCGCATCGAATCACGGACGGCCATTCCGCTGCTCGCCCGCTATCTCGAAGTCAAATATGACATCGAGTTCCGCCGCTCGACAGCAGTGAGCGCCGTCGAGCCGCCGCGCATCGAAACCTCAACGGGCGTGATCGAGGCGGAGACGGTGGTTGTCTGCCCCGGCGACGATTTCAAGAGCCTGCTTGCCGACCGGATCGCTGCCTATAACGTCACCCGCTGCAAGCTGCAGATGATGCGTGTCGTGCCGGCCCAGCGGGTTTCGCTGAGCACCGCCGTCATGTCCGATCTCGGGCTTGGCCGCTACCTCGGTTACGCGGAATTGCCTGAGGCGACTGCCTTGAAGGCGCGGCTTGACCGTGAGTTCAAGCCGGAGCGCGAAAATGGCATCCACTTGATCGTCACGCAATCAGAGGACGGCTCGCTGATCGTCGGGGACAGCCATCACTACTCTGAAACGCCCGATCCTTTTGGTCTCGAACGGGTCGACCGGCTGACTCTCGACGAAATGGATGCCGTGCTCAATCTGCCGGGCCGCTTCATTACCGAACGCTGGATCGGCACCTATGCCTCCGCCCCGAACCGCTGGCGGTTCACCGACAAGCCTTCTGACGCGCTGCGCGTTGTCGTGGTGACGGCAGGCTGCGGCGCCTCGACCGCCTTCGGCATTGGCGAGGAAACCATCGAGGATCTCTACGGGAGCGCAGCATGACGCAATTCAAGGCAGTGGTCTTCGACTGGGCCGGCACGATCATCGATTTTGGCTCCTTCGCACCGATGGGCGCCTTCGTGGAAACCTTCGGCAAGTTCGGCGTCGAGGTGACGATCACCGACGCGCGCAAGCCGATGGGGCTCCCGAAGCGTGCGCATATCGCCGCGATGCTGGCCGAGCCGCATATCGCCGCCCGCTGGCAGGCGGCGCAAGGCACGCTTCCGGATGAAGTGACGATCGACCGCGTCTACGAACTCTTCGTGCCGCTGAACGAAGCTGTCGTAGCCGATTATTGCGCGCTGGTGCCTGGCGCGATCAAGACGATCGAATATCTGCGCGAGCGGCAGATGAAGATCGGCTCGACGACAGGCTATACGCGCTCGATCATGGAGCGCGTGCTGCCGCTCGCCGCCGAACAGGGTTATGTACCCGACAATCTGATCTGTGCAGACGATCTGCCGCTTGGCCGGCCGACGCCGATCAGCATGTATAAATGCTTCGTCGACCTGATGGTCTATCCGGCCTCTGCCGTGCTGAAGGTCGATGATACCGAACCCGGCATTGCCGAGGGTGCTGCCGCAGGCTGTGTCACCGTTGGCGTGACGCTCTCGGGCAACGAGGCGGGCGTAACACCTGAAGAGCTGGATGCATTTTCGCCAGAGGCGCGAGCCGAGTTGCACAAGCGGATCGGCGAGAAGCTGATTGCCGCCGGCGCCGACTACGTCATCGAGACCGTGGCCGACCTGCCGGCGCTCATCGAAGAGCTCGAGGGATAAGCGCCGGACGGCGTTTGCAGCGCTCATCCGGCATGTTATCTCCCTGAGCAAACAGGGAGATCGAACCGGCATGGCCATCACCATCTACGGTATCAAGAACTGCGACACGATGAAGAAGGCCCGCAGCTGGCTGGACGAACACGGCGTCGCCTATGACTTTCATGACTACAAGGCCGTCGGCATCGACCGGGCACACCTGGAACGATGGATCGACGAGTCAGGCTGGGAGACGGTGCTAAACCGCGCCGGCACGACCTTCCGCAACCTGCCGGACGTCGCGCGCGAAAATCTCGACAGCGAAAAAGCCATCACCCTGATGCTCGACCAGCCGTCGATGATCAAGCGGCCGGTTTTGGAAGCGGATGGCAAACTGCTGATCGGCTTCAAGCCGGAGACTTACGCGCGGACATTCGAGGGCTGAGCCATGTCCAAAACCACTCGCGCCACCCAGGTACTGACACAGGCCGGCGTCACCTTCACGGTTCACACCTATGACTATGACCCAAACGCCGAGCGCGTCGGGCTGCAGGCGGCCGAAGCGTTGGGCGAGGAGCCGCACCGCGTGCTGAAGACGCTGATGGCAGAGGTGGACGGGAAGCCGGTCTGCGTGGTCGTGCCTTCCGACCGCGAGGTCAGCATGAAGAGGCTCGCGAGCGCCTTTCATGGCAAATCAGCCAATATGATGAAACCGGCCGATGCGGAGCGGCTGACGGGATATCATGTCGGCGGTATCAGCCCGTTCGGGCAGAAAAAGATCGTGCCGACGGCGATCGAGGAAACCGCCCTTGCCGAACCGGTCGTCTATATCAATGGCGGGCAACGCGGGCTGCAGGTGCGGCTCGATCCCAAAGAGGCGTTGAAGGCACTGAAGGCCGCGGCAGCACCGCTGATCGCCTGATCAGAGAAAGCGGTCCAGCAGACCGGCAATCGTCTTCGCCTCGCCTTCGGCAAGCTTGCTGCCGATATGAGTTTCGATCGCTTTGCCGTAGACGGTCCACATGCGCTCCCGAAGCTGCCGGCCAGCATCGGTGATCACCACCCAGCGGCCACGCCCATCCTGTGCGAAGACCTCGCGAACGACCAGGCCCTCCCTTTCCAGCCGGTCGATGAGGCGGGAAAGATTATATTGCGCCAGCAATGTCCGCTCCTCGAGCTCATAGGGGCGCAGCCTGCCTGATTGCGAGCGCGCCAATTCCCAAAGCACGTCGTACCAGGCAAGCGGCGGCATACCGGCATTCTTCAAATCGGCTTCGATCAAACCCAGCAGCCGCTCACGGGCGCGCATGATGCGCGTCCAGGCAGAGACCACGGCTTCGCTCGGCTTCGGCATATTCTCAGACATAAATGCAACTACATCTATCTTGAAACTCAGCGCAAGCGATACTAGATGCATTTGCATTCATATGAAACCGACGATCCCTTGCGAACCCAGGAGACTTTCATGAGCAAGCTTACCCTCATCAGTCATCATCTCTGCCCATACGTGCAACGCGCTGCAATCGCGCTCCTCGAAAAGGGCGTGCCATTCGAGCGGATCAATATCGATCTCGCCGACAAGCCGGATTGGTTCCTGAAAATCTCGCCGCTCGGCAAGGTTCCGCTGCTCCGAATACAAGAGGACGACGGTTGCGAAGAGGTGTTATTCGAAAGCAGCGTCATCTGCGAATATTTGGAGGAAACGCAGGCGAGTGTGGCCCTGCATCCCGCCGACGCGCTGACCCGCGCCCGCCATCGCGGATGGATGGAGTTCGGCTCCTCCGCGCTTTCCGATCTCTGGGGCTATGAGACAGCCCAGGATACGACGCAGCTGGAGGCCAAGCACAAGGCGCTTGTCGCCAAATTCACGACGATCGAGGGCGCGCTGTCGGACGGCCCCTATTTCGCCGGGGCCAGATTCAGCCTCGTCGATGCGGTCTTTGGGCCGATCTTTCGGTACTTCGATCTGTTCGATACGCTCGGCGACAGCCCCATCTTCGACGGGCTCGAGCGGGTCAAGCGCTGGCGCAAGGCGCTGTCCGAGCGGGCGAGCGTCCAGAACTGCGTCGGCGAAGACTATACGCAGCGCCTGATGGAATTCCTCGAGAAGCATAATTCGGTGCTGCTCCGGCTGCCCGCCGTCGCTTGACGCGCACGCACAGGCGGCCGGACATGCATCCGGACGCCTTCAAATCGGATGCGGCACGCTTCATTTTCGCCGTAAAGGCGTCTAAGTCTTTCACCTCCCGTCGCAGATATCAGAAGGCAGGTTGACCCATGACGTTCATGCCCCAGAGCCACAGCTCCGTCGATCCCGGCAAACTCGAGAAACTTGCGGAAGTCGCCATCAAGGTGGGCCTGCAGCTCCAGCAAGGGCAGGATCTCGTTATTACCGCGCCGGTCGTGGCGCTGCCGCTGGTGCGGCTGATCACCAAACACGCCTATCTCTCGGGCGCAGGTCTGGTTTCGACCTTCTATTCCGACGAAGAGACGACGCTTGCCCGCTACCAGTACGGCAGCGACGAAAGCTTCGACCGGGCTTCCGGCTGGCTTTATGATGGCATGGCGAGAGCCTACGAAAAGGGTGCCGCCCGCCTCGCCATTGCCGGCGACAACCCGATGTTGCTGGCGGAGCAGGACCCCAGCAAGGTCGGCCGTGCCAATCGCGCCAATTCCACCGCCTATAAGCCAGCGCTGGAGAAGATTTCCAACTTCGACATCAACTGGAACATCGTCTCCTACCCCAACCCTTCCTGGGCGAAGGTCGTCTTCCCCGACGATCCGGAAGCGATCGCCGTTGCCAAACTCGCCAAGGCGATCTTTGCGGCGTCGCGTGTCGATGTGCCCGATCCGGTCGCCGCCTGGACAGAGCACAATGCCAATCTGCGCAAGCGCTCTTCCTGGCTGAACGGCGAGCGCTTTGCCTCATTGCATTTCACCGGGCCGGGCACGGACCTGACCGTCGGCCTCGCGGACGGCCATGAATGGCACGGCGGTGCCTCGACGGCGAAAAACGGCATTACCTGCAATCCGAATATCCCGACCGAGGAAGTCTTCACCACGCCGCATGCGCTACGCGTGGAAGGCCATGTATCCAGCACCAAGCCACTCTCACATCAGGGCACGCTGATCGACAATATCCGGGTTCGCTTCGAAGGCGGCCGCATCGTCGAGGCCAAGGCCTCGCGCGGCGAGGAAGTGTTGAACAAAGTGCTCGATACGGATGAAGGCGCACGCCGGCTTGGTGAAGTTGCGCTGGTGCCGCATTCCTCGCCGATTTCAGCGAGCGGCATCCTCTTCTACAACACGCTGTTCGACGAGAATGCCTCCTGCCATATCGCACTCGGCCAGTGCTATTCGAAATGCTTCCTCGACGGCGCTTCGCTGAGCCAGGAACAGATCAAGGCGCAGGGCGGCAATTCCAGCCTGATCCATATCGACTGGATGATCGGCTCCGACAAGGTCGATATCGACGGCATCAAGCCTGACGGATCGCGGGTGCCGGTGATGCGCCAGGGGGAATGGGCGTAACAGCTCCTGCCTTCGGCATCAGGCTGCGCTGGCTGAGCCAGACGCTGACCAGCACCATGGCAAAGCCTGAAAGCTGGGTTGGCGTCAGGCTCTGGCCGAGCGCCAGCCAGCCGAGCAGGGTCGCGACAACGGGGCTCAGGAAGCCGAGCGACGCAGCGGCCGAGGGCTCTATGCGCGAGAGGCCCCGGAACCACAGCAGATAGGTGAAGGCAGCACCGACGAGGCCAAGCCAGGCGATGCCGAGGATATTGGCTGTCGTCGGCACAGGAAGCGCCGGCTCCAGGAAAAAGGCCACCGGCACGAGCAGAATCCCGCCTGCGGTCAATTGCCAGGAGGTAAAGGTGAGGCTGGAGACGGGCGGCTGCCAGTGGCGGGTCAGCACGGTGCCGAAGGCCATCGAGACGGCGCCGGCGAGACCTGCAAGGACACCAACGGGATCGAGTGCCGCTTTCGGCGTCAGCACCAGAAGTGCGACACCTACGATGCCAATCAAGCCGGCCATAACGGCAATGACGCGGATCGGCTTGCCGAGGAAAAGGCGCGAGAGCGCAATGACGATCAACGGCTGCACGGCGCCGACCGTCGCGGCAACGCCGCCGGGCAAGCGATAGGCCGAAACGAAGAGCATCGCCCAGAAGAACGAGAAGTTCAGAGCGCCCAGAATGAAGACGCGGCTCCACCAGATGCCCGTCGGCAGCTTCCGGACAATCAGCAGCAGAAGCAGGCCTGCCGGCAGCGCCCGCAGCATTGCAATCGTCAGCGGGTAGCCATGCGGCAGGAAAGATGTGGTGACGAAATAAGTGCTGCCCCAGATGGCGGGTGCGATCGCGGTCATCAACACATCGGTGACGTATCGGATATTTGTCTTCATTTCAAGAATCTCTACTTCAAGATAAATTCAAAATAGCGTGTTTTATCTTGACGTCAAGATACCTGCTGGTATCGATGCAGCATGGACAAGGAGAAATCAGATCATGTCGACAGGATCCTGGCGCAGTGGCGGCGCGAGCGGCCGGAGCTGGATGTCGAACCCATGGGGATCTTCGGCCGGCTGAAGCGGCTGACGACGCATATCGGCCGCGAAGTGGACGCGGTTCTGCTCAAGCACGGCCTTTCTTCCTCCTCTTTCGATGTGCTGGCCACGCTTCGCCGTTCCGGCGCACCCTACCGGCTGTCGCCCGGAGAGCTGCTCGGCATGACGATGGTGAGTTCCGGCACGATGACGAACCGGATCGACCAACTGGAAAAGGCCGGCTTCGTGGAACGTCTGTTCAATCCCGAAGACCGGCGCAGCGTGCTGATTGCGCTGACCGAGAGGGGTTTGGCGACGGTGGAAGAAGCGGTCGGCGCGCATGTCGCCAACCAGCAGCGGCTGACGCGCAACCTGACGGCCGAGGACAAGACAGAGCTTGACCGATTGCTCAAGAAATTCCTATCGGATTTCGAATAGTCAGATGGCGGCGAGTGCCTTGCGGACGCGCTCCAGATGGGCCTTGCGCTTGGCATCTGTTGCGCGGTCCATGTCGTGCAGGCTCAGGATCCGGAACTTCACTCGCTTGGCGCAGAAATTGGCGATGCCGCGCTTCAGCAGGCGTCGGACGGGATTGCCCATATAGAAGTGCACCAGCCACCAGGGCGAGCCAGTCGTCGTCAGCGCGTAGAGCAGCTTGATATTGGTGAGCTGCGGCACGATACGGCCGCCGGCAGCATCATGGGTGAAGGCGACGCCCGGCGCAAAGACGCGATCGATGAAGCCCTTCAATATGGCCGGGAAGTTGAACCACCACTGCGGAAAAACCAGAACGAGGCCGTCAGCCGCCTTCAACCGCGCAACGATACCGGAAATGGCCGACGTATCGTAAGGCACATCGAAATAACCGCCCCGCTCGGCCCTGGACAGCCGCGGGTCGAAATCCTCGGCATAGAGATCCAGGAGATCAACAGTATGGCCAGAGGTTTCGAGTGCCTCGCGAGCGGTCCGCGTCACAGAAGCGGCGAAGCTTTCGGGTAGCGGATGGGCGAGCACAAGCAGAATGTGCATTGCTAGAACAGGCTTCCCTGCTTCGGTGGCTCGCCGGCCTTGACCGAACGCCTCCTCGCCCCTGATGGCGCAGCGCCGCCTTCCGTCGTCATGGCGCCGACGCGGCCGTCGGCAAACTCAATGGCGATGCCCATGCCGGCGGAGAGTGCCGATGCCTGCGAGACCGGCCTGTTGTCTTCATCGCGAATGACGGCATAACCGCGCTTCAGCACGTTCTTGTAAGATAGAGACTGAAGAACGCGGTCCTGCGCAGTAAGCTCGGCGCGGGCACGCGTCAGCTGGTGGCGGATTGCGGTATCGGCATGGCGCGAAAGATTGCCGAGGCGCTCACGGCCGCGATCGGTCTGGGTCTTCAACCGCGCCGGCAGCGAGGCAAGGATCGCCTCGGCACGTTCGATGCGGGACTTCGAGCGATCGAGCAGGCGCTCGACCGTGCGTTCAGCCCGGGCCATACGTTCGTTCAGAAGCTGCCGACGCTCGGTGATGCGGTTGGAGAGCACGTCCGGCCGCAGATGCGAGGCGACACGTTCGAAACCGCGGCGCTTGTTGATGGTGTTGAGCTCCAGCCCGCGGCCGAGGCCGGCAGCGGCCTCATCGAAGCGGCGTCGGGGCAGCGCCAGCAGCTGATCGAGCGACGGCAGGGCGCGCATCAAGGCGCGGACGGACTGGCGGCGCTGATCCATCTGGCGGCTCATGCAGCCCTGCAGACGGGCTGTGAGACCTGCGACCTGGGCCTCGAGCTCGGCCTTGACGGGCACGGCCATTTCGGCGGCACCGGTTGGCGTTGGCGCGCGGATATCGGCGGCGTAGTCGATCAACGTCCAGTCGGTCTCATGGCCGACGGCGGAGATCAACGGAACCCGGCTATCGGCTGCGGCCCGCACGACGATTTCGTCGTTGAAGCTCCAGAGGTCTTCGAGGCTGCCGCCGCCGCGGGCGACGATCAGCACGTCAGGGCGCGGAATCTCGCCGCCAGGCTCCAGGGCGTTGAAACCGTTGATGGCGTTCGCCACCTCCTCGCCGGAGCCCTCCCCCTGCACCTTGACCGGCCAAACGATGACATGGACGGGAAAACGATCGGAGATGCGATGCAGGATATCGCGGATGACGGCGCCCGTCGGCGATGTCACGACACCGATTACCCTGGGCATGAAAGGCAGGCGCTTCTTGCGCGACGGATCGAAAAGGCCCTCGGCGCCGAGCCTACGCTTACGCTCCTCGATCAGCGCCATCAATGCGCCGGCGCCGGCGGGCTCCAGCGTCTCGATGACGATCTGGTACTTGGAAGAGCCGGGGAAAGTCGTGACCTTGCCGGTTGCGATCACTTCCATCCCTTCTTCCGGGCGGAACTTCAGGCGGGAAAAGGTTCCCTTCCAGATGACCGCATCGATCCGCGCGCGATCGTCCTTCAGCGAGAAGTAAGCATGGCCCGAGGAATGCGGACCACGATAACCAGAAATCTCGCCGCGCACACGCACCTGATCGAAGGCCGTCTCGACGGTCCGCTTGATGGAACCGGAGAGTTCAGAGACCGAATATTCCGCAAGATTGGTAGGCGAATCGCCGTCAAAGACATTGCTCATCTCCCCTTTCTATTTTGATCGCTCCTAAACGGAAAGGTCGGTGCAGGAGAAGGGCGGACTTTTATTCAAAAATCGGTGGGAGACCCAAGAAATAGGGATATCGCTGCTCAAAAAAAAATCTTAGTATCATTCACGTTCGTAGGGAGTGGCGAACACCGACCCGAAAAATGAGCATGCTGGTGACAGTGAGAATTCCCCGTCGATGAACGACGCGGGAGCGGTCGCTTCTCTCATCGTCGCTATTGCTCAACCTAATAGGTATCGGCTCGCCCTCTTTCTGAACAACTGGTCGATCAGGCGCGATCGAATTGGCAGCGTGAGGCTGCTTCGTGCGAGCGCGGCTTTTGTAGCCCGGGAGTTCCGTTTACGTAAGTGAAAAAGTAACGGAACTTTTCAGCCTGTAACAGAGTTGAACTGTATCGAAACACATGCCCGGCGCAAGCCGGAGGAAATGCCGTCAGGTGAACGCATCCGTAACCATGGCTGCAAGTGCAGCTTTCATTAAGGGTGGCCAATAAACTTTTGTTAGCGGAGGACCCCTAGGTTCCTCGCAAACGACCTGAAAAAGAGGTGACAACATGATCATCCTGACAGCAACTACCCTGGGCCTCACCGTTGGCCTGATGCGCTCGGCCGGCGTTATCGCAATCGTCGCCATGCTGATTGCCGTAACCTTTGCCATCGCCGCTATTGTTTCAGGCGGTGCGGTTTCATTCTTGGCGCTTTTCTACACGATCATCGGTTACAATGCGGGCCTGCTGCTTTATCTGGGCGGCCTCTTTACCACCGATCGCCTGCGGGCTGTGCTGGTCCACTCCTGAAAGACAGGGCGTCAATCCGGCGTCAGGTAACGAAAGAACTGCACCCCGCTGTCAGCGGCCTTCGGCAGCGGGTCGAGATAGGCTGGAATATTGCCTTTGCCAAGCTGGGCATAAAGCCCGTCGGGCTTCAATCTGGCGATCTCACTGGTCTGCAGATCATCCGGGCAGAAGGCAAGCACAGTGACGCCCGCCCCTCTCAGAAATGCTTCTGCCTCCTGCGGCTCGGCCAGACCGATATGCATCTCGGTCAGCATGCCGCCCTGGTTGCGATGATAGGGCGCCGACAAAACACGATTGGCGGTGTAGCGCAGGATCGGCACACCCATTTCCGACGGTGCCGAGACGAGACCGGCAGGCAGGTCGCCAAGCGGCGCGAGCGCCTGTCTGGAGGAACATGAAGGGCTCTCAGCTGCCTCCTCCGTATTCTTTGTCTTGTTGACCTGCATTTCGACAAGCGCGCCGCCGACGGCCCATACCGCCGGCACGCTTGCCAGAACCGTCACGATATAGATGAGGGCAGCTGCGGCATTTTCGCTATCGCCGTTCGACATGCGGCGCATGTCGATGATCAGCAAGGCAAGCGGCAGGATGGACAGCAGATTTGAAAAGACGGCGCCCCGGACCTGGACCAGCGCAACGGCCCAGCTGACGCTCAAGAGCGCCAGAAGGACGAGATGAACCTGCACGCGATCGCCCTGCACGGAGCGGAAAATGCAGACCGCGATCGCGAACAGGCCGGGCGCATAGAATGCGCCAAGGGAAAAGGGATCTGTTCGGCTGAGCGCGAGAATGGATTGCGCTTCCGAGACATTGCGCAGCCAGAGCTCGACCAGCATGGGATCGAGATCGGCAAGCGGATTGCGCAGGCATTCCGGCGCAATGATCATGGCCGAACCGAAGACGGCGGCGCCGACGGCAGCGAGCACAGCAAAACGCTGGCTACGACCGAGACGGCTGCCAAAGACCGCGGAGGCGAGCAGCAGGCCGCCGCCAATGGTCGCCAGGCTGTAGAAGCCGAGCGAAAGATTGTCGCAAGTCACTGCCGAATAGTGCTGTGGCGGTACCGTCGCAAAGAAGAGGATGCTGATCGCAACAGCCAGACTGAGGCCGAAAGCTTTGGTCGCGGCAGCAAACGGCTCGCCTTCCCAGACCCAGAGCAGCGCCACGACAAGGCAATAGATGGCGACGAAGGGCGTGGTTTCCGCGCCGATCGCGATCGCCAATGCGGCTGACGTGCCGGCAACGACGTAGTTCCAGGCGCGCTGTTTTTCATCGAAGAGCATCGCCGCCATGGTTGCGATGAGCGCAAGCTGGGCATTGTGATGGTCGATGGCACCGGGCGCAAAGCGATTGCCGGTATAGATCGCCATGCCGGCAAAGCAGAAAGACAGGTGCATGCCGGTAAGGCCGCCGATACGACGGCCGGCAAGGCCCATGGCAAGCATGGCAGGAAAAACAAGCGACAGCGGCCAGACCACGAGTGCGGCAGCTTCCGCGGCATCATGACCGAGGAAGAGGCCGAAGAAGCGGATCAGCGCAGCGATCGGCAGGTCGATCAGCCGCGACCAGTGCATGAGCGTGCCTTCGCCGAGGCCGAGCCGATACTGCATCAGATCGAACCAACCCTGCCCATTCAGAAAATCCCTGACCTCCACGAGGCGCATGCCGTCGTCATTGTCGGGGCCGACATAATCAATCGGACCCCCGGCGTATTTCATGACGGTGATAATGCCGATCAGAACAAGGGTGTAGATGAGGGCGGATGGCAGGAGACGCGTCAGCATCCGCCGGATACTGCCGATGATTCCAGTCCTGGCTGATGTGGATTGCGCCTTGGCGATCGGCTGCACTGCGTTCATCATGATAGCCAGGTCGTTGCGTGATGGGCAAACCTTAGCCTTGGCTTGTCAAGAAAGCGTAAACCACAGGACGCGACAGCTTTCGCTGCCTATAGCGGCTTGTTAACGCAGCATGGCGTAAATTCACCGCGGTTTCTTTGTAACGAGTGTAACTCCATGGCGCGATCGCTCAGCGAAAATCCTGACATTGCCGTTCTGCTTCCCTGCTACAACGAAGCGGCGACGATCGGGGCTGTCGTCAGGGGGTTCCGGGCGGCACTGCCCGATGCGCATATCCACGTCTACGACAACAATTCCACTGACGGCACGGCGCTGCATGCCATGCTCGCCGGCGCGCATGTCGTACGCGAGCGGCGCCAGGGCAAGGGACATGTGGTGCGGCGCATGTTCGCCGATATCGATGCCGACATCTACATCATCGCCGACGGTGACGGGACCTATGCGCCTGAGGATGCCGAAGAGCTGGTGCGGACGCTGTTGACGGAGCGGGCCGATATGGTGGTCGGCACGCGGCGCGGCGTGCATGACGATGCCGGCCGGCATGGACATGCCCTCGGCAACCGGCTGTTCAACATCCTCTATCGCGCGATCTTCGGGCCTGACTTCACCGATATCTTCTCCGGCTACCGGGCTTTCTCACGCCGTTTCGTGAAGAGTTTCCCCGCGGTTTCCGGCGGTTTCGAGATCGAGACGGAGATGTCGGTGCATGCGTCGCGGCTAAAACTGCCTGTCAGTGAACTGGAACTGCATTACGGGAGGCGGCCAGAAGGCTCGCATTCGAAGCTCTCGACCTTCCGCGACGGCGGAAAGATCCTCTGGATGTTTGCCATGTTGATGAAGGAGACGCGGCCCTTCGCTTTCTTCGGCACGATCAGCGCATTCTTCGTGCTGGCAAGTCTCGGCTTCATGGGTCCGGTGCTGGCCGAATATTTTGCAACCGGTCTCGTCAGCCGCATGCCGACCTGGGTGCTTTCGACAGCACTGGCGATGATCTCCATCATGCTGTTTACTGCCGGTGTGATCCTCGATTCCGTTGCACGGGCGCGGGCCGAGCAGTTGCGCATTCATTATATGAGCCTTGCAGCACCGGTTTCGGTAAAGGATAAAACCTCAACCATAACGCTTGATGGCAAGAAGGCGGATGCCGCATGAAGAAGCTCGTTCGTTTCGCGATCGCCGGTGGCCTTGGCTTCATCGTCGATGCGGGCGTGCTTGCTGCCCTCCTGCACCTGACGCCACTCGGCCCGTTTATTGGCCGGCTGATTGCCATTGCGCTCGCGATGGCGACGACATGGGCCTTCAACCGGACTTTCACTTTTGACCGGTCAGGCCGATCGCTGGCGGCGGAAGGCTTCCGCTACGGCTCGGTCGGCGTGACGGCAGCCCTCGTCAATTACGGGCTCTATTCGGCGCTGCTTCTGTCACTACCGGCGCTGCAGCCGCTCGTCGCAATGGTGCTCGCGACCGCAGCGTCGATGTTCTTAAGCTTCATTGGCTATTCCCGCTTCGTCTTCCGCGGCAAAGCCGAGAAAAACTAGACGGCTTCCCAACCATCCTTCTCGCTGGCGCGGTAGATGGCGTCGATCGCCTTCTGATTGAGCCTGGAATCTTCCAGCGTGACGATTTCTTCCTTTTCACCCGCCGCAGCGCGGGCAAAAGCTTCCGCCTGGCATCTGTACTGGCGGCTGTCCTGAAAGCGGATGATCCGGGATTCGCTGTGACCGCGGTCGGTCACTTCGATCTCCTCGGGCCCCCAGCGATTGGCGTTGAACGGCGATTTGACCTCGATATAGCCGTCGGTGCCGTGGAAGACCATGATCTGGCGGCCGGCCATCTGGGTGGAGATATAGAAGCTCAGCTCGAAATCGCCGAAATCGGCCTTCACGCTGGAATAGATATCGGTGCCGAACTCGGCATCGCGCTCGGTGATCGCCTGGATCCAGGACGGCTCCTTGCCGGTGGAGAAACGGGTGCTGATGATCGGATAGACCCCGATGTCAGGCAGGCCGCCACCGCCGAGCTCGGGGATGTTGCGCATGTTGCCAGGGTCGCGGTTGTAATAGGTGAAGGCGCCCTGGACATGGCGAAGCTCGCCGATCGCCCCCTCCTGCAGCAGCGAGCGAACCTTCCGCCAGACCGGCGAATAGGTGACCATGAAGGCTTCGCTGATGATGACCTTGTTGCGGTCGCGCGCGGCGATGAGATCGTCGATCTCGGAGGCCTTCAATGCGATCGGCTTTTCGCAGAGTACATGCTTGCCAGCGTTGGCGGCCTTGATCGACCATTCGACATGCTGTGAGGTCGGCAGTGGAATATAAACGGCATCGATCGTGTCCGACGCCAGCATTTCCTCATAGGAGCCGAAGGCATGTGGAACAGAGAAGCGGTCCGCCATTTCCCGGGCGCGCGCAAAATCACGGCTGGCAATAGCGGTGATGACGCAGTTTTCCGCGTCCTGAATGGCGGGAACGACATTGTCCCGGCCGATCTTGGCCGTTGAAAGTATACCGAAACGCAACATGAAAGGTCCTCCTGCAATCGATCGGGCGCACCTTATTCAGCCCTCTCACGCGGCGCAATGGTGCGACGGGCGATCACGGAAGTTTGGTTTCCTTCGAGGGGAGTCCGCGCTAGGTTACTGATGAACGGCGTTCTGCCGTTTCCTCCGATTTCATCACTTCAGCATTTTGGGAGAGCGCCATGGAAATGCGCCGGCTTGGAAAAACGGGTCTTTCGGTCTCGCCGATCGTCTTCGGCGGCAATGTATTCGGCTGGACGGCTGACGAGAAAACCTCCTTCGACATTCTGGATGGCTTTTTCGACGCGGGTCTCAACACCATCGATACGGCCGACGTCTATTCCGCCTGGGTGCCGGGCAACAAAGGTGGCGATTCCGAAGAGATCATTGGCAAGTGGCTGAAGAAGGGAAAGGTCTCCCGCGACAAGGCCGTCATCATTACCAAGGTCGGCTCAGATATGGGCCAGGGCAAGACGCTGAAGGCTAGCTATATCCTGAAGGCGGTCGAGGATTCCCTGCGCCGGTTGCAGACCGATTATATCGATCTCTACCTGTCGCACTGGCCGGATACGGATACGCCGCATGAGGAATCGCTTGGCGCCTATGCCAAGCTTCAGGAACAGGGCAAGATCCGCTCCTTTGGTTGCTCGAATTTTGATGCAGGCCTGCTGCAAGCCTCCTTCGACGCAGCCGACAAGGCCGGTCTGCCGCGCTACCAAGCGCTGCAGCCGGAGTACAATCTCTATGAGCGTTCGAGCTTCGAAGGCCCGCTTGCCGATCTCTGCGTCAAGGAAGATATCGGCGTCATCACCTATTTCAGCCTCGCAGCCGGCTTTCTCTCCGGCAAATACCGCAGCAAGGCGGATACGGAGGGCCGCGCTCGTGAGGGCCGCGTTTCGCAATATATCAACGAGAAGGGCATGCGCATCCTTGCCGCACTCGACAAGGTTTCGGCCGAGACGGGTACCAAGCCGGCGGAAATCTCGCTCGCCTGGCTTCTGCGCAAGAAGGGCGTGACGGCGCCGATCGCCAGTGCTACGAGCCTTTCCCAGCTTGACAGCCTGGTGAAATCGGCAACGCTCAAACTCTCCGAAGAGGCGATGGCGTTGCTTGATAAAGCGGGCGCCTGAAACGAGGTGATGGCATGACCGTGACAATCCGCGATGCGAAGCCCGAAGACGAAGCGCGCTGGCGTGCGCTCTGGGCGGACTATCTCGCTTTCTACGAGGTTACCGTCGATGCCGACATCACTGATTCCACCTGGCGCCGGGTCTTCGATCCGGCGTCGGCAATCTTCATGCGGGTCGCGGAGCTCGACGGAGAAGTCGTGGGCTTTACGCTCTGCCTGACACATGAAGGTACATGGATTCGCGGCAAGGACTGCTATCTTGAAGACCTGTTCGTATCAGAGAAGGTGCGTGGCAAAGGCGTCGGCCGGGCGCTGATGGACGACCTCGTGGCCCTCTGCACGAAGAATGGCTGGTCGCGGCTTTACTGGCATACGAGCGAGCAGAACAAGACGGCCCGCACGCTCTACGATACATACGTCAGGAGCGACGGCCACATCCGCTACCGCATCAATTTCTGAGTTGCGGAAAGCCTTCATACCATTCGGAATGATCGTCCTCCCAATTGGCCATGCCCGGCTTGGTCAAGATTCCGCGTGGGCGCACGTAGCTCTGGATCACCCGCCTCGGCCGCTCGTGCCACTGGATGTTGAAGGCCCATAATTTCGGGAAGAAGCAGAGCGAGGCATAAGGCAGGTGGTCATGGATCCACCAGGCGAGCCTTTGCCAATCGCTTTCATCACCATAATGATCGACCATCCACGGGATGGCGATGCAGACTGCAGCGCCCATGCAGCCATCGAAGTCACGCATGTCCCAGATATGGTGGGCGGCGGTCGCGGCATTGGTCGAGCAGTTCAGCTTGTTCTCATTGCCGAAGCGGTTGACCGCAGGCGAGCGGTAGCCAGAGCGGATGTGAAGGCGCCCAAACGTCGCTTCCAGCGGTTCCAGAAGTTCCTCGCACAGGCGACGGCCTGTCTCCACGGCAAGATCGGGATCGTCGGGGATGTTCGGGATACGATAGAAATCGGCGATCTCGGAGTGGAGAAAATCGCGGAAGAAGAAGTTCTTCGACAGACGCACGCGGCCGAGATCCTCGAGCCCTTTCATCGATCCCGGTTTCTTCATGCGCGATCCTCCGATTCCTGACGATACCATCGCCCGGACGATGCAGTGATTCCACCCGAAATACGCAGGGAACAATTAGCCCGGTGCCAACTTCTAAGAAATGTCGCCCGAGGGGCGCAAATCCATCAACAAAGGAACGGAACAATGGCCAAGGAAAAGACGCTGGAAGATCTGTTTTACGATACGCTCAAGGACATCTATTTCGCCGAACGGCAGATATTGCGGGCCCTGCCGAAGATGGCGCGTGCTGCTCAGTCTCAGGAACTGAAGGCGGGTTTCGAGAAGCATCGCGAAGAAACCGAAGGTCATGTCGAGCGGCTGCAGCAGGTCTTCGAAATCATCGGCAAGCGCGCCCAGGGCAAAACCTGTGAGGCGATCCAGGGCATCATTGCCGAAGGCGAGGAAATCATCGAAGAGTTCAAGGGCACTGCCGCGATCGATGCAGGCCTGATCTCCTCGGCGCAGGCCGTCGAGCATTATGAAATCGCCCGCTACGGGACGCTGAAGACCTGGGCACAGACGCTCGGCTTCAAGGAAGCCGTCAGGCTTCTCGACCAGACGCTGCAGGAAGAAGGCAGGACCGACCAGCTTCTGACGAAGCTCGCAACGACTGCCGCAAACCAGAAGGCTTCACGCGCAGCCTGATACTTGTCCTCACACAAGGAGAGCGGCCGGCGCCGGCTGCTCTCCTTCTCCCAGCCTTGCCTTCGCCGACGACCCCGCTATCATTTCCTTCAGAATATGAGGCGAGGTGTCGATATGGCCGACAGGCAGGCAATCGAAGCGACGGTTCATCTCTATGTCGAGGGCATGGCCTTCGCCAATGAAGCAGCCCTGAAGAAAGCCTTTCACCCGAAGAGTTCGATCATCGGGCACTATCAAAATGCGGTGGAATGGCTCTCTCGCGATGAATTCATTGCCGCAATCATCGAGGAAGGGGCAGCACCGCCCGGCACCCAGCCTTACATGGATATCGAAAGCATCGATATATCAGGCGATGCAGCGACCGTGAAAGTAACCGACGAATTCGCTGGCATGCGCTTCACCGATTATCTCTCGCTACTGAAGATCGAGGGCCGCTGGACGATCGTCAGCAAGCTTTATCATCTTCACATATGAAAAGCCGGCAGTGCGCGCTGCCGGCTATAATATCCGGTTTGTAGCCGGCTTAGCTTCTCAGAACGCCGCCAGTGAACTTTGCAACGCTGGCGACGATCTTCTGCGTCAGCACTTCGAAATCCTCGTCGGTCAGCGTGCGCTCGGCCGGCTGGATCTGGACTTCGATCGCGACAGACTTCTTGCCTTCGCCGACCGAGACGCCTTCGAAAATATCGAAGACGTTGACACCTGTGATCAGCTTGCGATCGGCGCCGGTGGCAGCCTTGATGATGGCGCCGGCTTCCACCGTCTTGTCAACGACGAAGGCGAAGTCGCGCTTGACGGCCTGGAAGGGCGAAAGATCGAGCGCCGGCTTGGTGCGGGTCGCCTTCTTTTTCGGCTCGGCCATGGCATCGAGATAGACTTCGAAACCGCAGAGAGCGCCGGACACGTCAAGCTTTTCGAGCGTGGTGGGATGGAACTCGCCAAAATAGCCGAGGATCACCTTCGGACCCATCTTGATCGTGCCGGAGCGGCCGGGATGATACCAATCAGGACCGCCCTGCTCGATCTGGATATTGGCCATCGGCAGGCCGCAGGCTTCGATAACGGCCAGCGCATCGGCCTTGGCATCGAAGACGTCGACCGGCTTGCCGCCGCCCTTTGAAGCGTTCGACCACATGCGGCCGGCACCAGCGAGCGAGGCCGTGCCGCGGCGGATGCCGCCGGCCACACGGCGCTGGCCTTCCGGCGTGTCGTTTTCGTAGGTGCCAGAGACTTCGAAGATTGCCACGTCGCCATAGCCCTTGTCGGCATTGCGCTGGGCAGCCGTGAGCAGACCCGGCAGCAGCGAGGGGCGCATGTCCGACATTTCGGCGGCGATCGGATTGGCGAGTTTGAGGGCTGCGGAGCCACCGCCGAAGAGCTTTGCCTGATCTTCCGCGATGAAGGACCAGGTGACAGCTTCCAGCATGCCGCGCGAGGCGAGCGCACGCTTGGCGGCGCGGGTGCGGATCTGGAGCGTCGTCAGGATGCGGCCGTTGACGGCGGCATGGCTTTCTAGCGGCGCCGGCTTGATATTGTCGACGCCGTGAATGCGCATGACTTCTTCAACGAGATCGGCCTTGCCGTCGACATCCGGTCGCCAGGAGGGAACGGCGACGGAGACGCGTTCGCCGGAGCCCGAAACCCTGAAGCCGAGGCGGGTCAGGATCGTGTTGCTTTCCTCGGTCGAGACTTCGAGGCCGGTCAGGCGCCTGACCTCCGAATAGGGGAAGTCGATGATCTTCGGCTCGTAACCCTTGTAGCCGACGATCTCGGCCTTTGCCGGCGTGCCGCCGCAAAGTTCCAGCATCAGTTCCGTCGTGCGCTCGAGGCCGGGAACCATATATTCCGGATCGACGCCGCGTTCAAAGCGGTAACGGGCATCGGTGATGATACCGAGCGCGCGACCGGACTTGGCGATGTTCATCGGATCCCAGAGAGCGGATTCGATCAGCACATCGACGGTGTTTTCGTCGCAACCGGAATGTTCGCCGCCCATGATGCCGCCGATCGATTCAACGCCGTCCTCATCTGCGATGACGACATTGTTCGGACCGAGCTTATATTCGCGCTGGTCGAGCGCAAGCACGGTTTCGCCTTCCCTGGCGCGACGCACAGTCAGGTTGCCCTTGACCTTGGCGGCGTCGAAGACGTGCATCGGCCGGCCCTGATCGAAGGTCATGTAGTTGGTGATATCGACGAGCGCATTGATGGGGCGCAGGCCGATGGCGAGAAGCCGCTGCTGCATCCAGCGCGGGCTCGGACCATTCTTCACGCCGCGGACGAGCCGCAGGCTGAAGCCCGGGCAGAGCTTGGCATCGTCGAGATCGAGCGTCAGCTTGACCGGCGTTTCGCCTTCGACGGCGAAGGACGGCGCCGGCCGCGTCTTCAGCGTGCCGAGGCCGGAGGCTGCGAGGTCGCGGGCGATACCGTAGATCGAGGTGCAGTCCGGACGGTTCGGCGTCAGGTTGATCTCGATGACCGGATCGTCGAGATGGGAATATGCGGCGTAGCTCGTGCCGACAGGCGCATCGTCAGGCAGATCGATAATGCCGTCGTGATTGTCGGAGATCTGCAGTTCCTTTTCCGAGCACATCATGCCGCGGCTTTCGACACCGCGGATGTTGCCGACGGAGAGCGTCACATCGATGCCGGGAACATAGGTACCGGGAGCGGCAAAGGCGCCGACGAGGCCTGCACGCGCATTCGGCGCGCCGCAAACGACCTGCACCGGCGCGCCTTGGCCAGTATCGACCATCAGCACCTTGAGGCGATCGGCCTGCGGGTGCTTTTCGGCGGAGAGAACCTTGGCGATGACGAAGGGTTTGAAGGCTGCCTTGTCGTCGACATCTTCCACTTCCAGCCCGATCTCGGTCAGGCGGGTGCAGATTTCAACGAGCGTGGCATCTGTTTCCAGATGATCCTTGAGCCAGGAAAGCGTGAATTTCATAGGTCCAATCCTCCCTTAAACGCTCAGGCCGCCGAACAGCGTCGGCATGTCGAGCGGGCGGAAGCCGTAATGGTTCATCCAGCGGACGTCGGCGTTGAAGAAGTCACGCAGGTCCGGCATGCCGTATTTCAGCATGGCAATGCGGTCGAGGCCCATGCCCCAGGCGAAACCCTGATATTCATCCGGATCGAGGCCGCCGTAGCGCAGCACGTTCGGGTGGACCATGCCGCAGCCGAGGATCTCCATCCAGTCGGTGCCCTCGCCGAACTTGACGATCGGGCCGGAGCGGTCGCACTGGATATCAACCTCGAAGGAGGGCTCGGTAAAGGGGAAGAAGGACGGGCGGAAACGCATCGTCACGCTGTCGACCTCGAAGAAGGTCTTGCAGAACTCTTCCAGCACCCAGCGGATATTGGCGACATTGGCCTTCTTGTCGATGACGAGGCCTTCGACCTGATGGAACATCGGCGAATGCGTGGCATCGGAATCCTGGCGGTAGGTCTTGCCGGGAATGATGATGCGGATCGGCGGCTTCTGCGCTTCCATGGTGCGGATTTGCACCGGCGAAGTATGCGTGCGCAGAACCTTGCGCTCGCCCTTCTCATCCGGATTGAAGAAGAAGGTGTCGTGCATCTCGCGGGCCGGGTGTCCCTCGGGAAAATTCAGAGCCGTGAAATTGTAATAGTCGGTCTCGATGTCAGGACCTTCAGCGATCGAAAAGCCCATGTCGCCGAAGATGGCGGTGATTTCATCGACGATCTGGCTGATCGGATGGATGCGGCCGCGTTCGGCCGGCGAGGAGCGCACCGGCAGGCTGACGTCAACCGTTTCGGCCTTCAGGCGGGCATTGATCGCCGCGTCCTTCAGCACCGTCTTACGGTCGGCGAGAGCATCCGTCACCTCGTTCTTCAGGGCGTTGATGGCAGCGCCGCGCGTCTGGCGCTCCTCCGGCGTCATGGCGCCGAGCGTCTTCAGGAGCTCGGAGACGGAGCCCTTCTTGCCGAGCGCGGAAACGCGGACCCCTTCAAGCGCAGGCTCATCATTGGCGGCGGCAATTTCGGCAAGCAAAGAGGATTTCAGCTGGTCGATATCTGACATTGTCTTCTTTCCGTCCGGATCAGGCGGCGTTCGAAAGGCGGGCTCGGCAAGGCCGCGCCAGCACTATAGAGAAAGAAAAACCCGCGCTAGCCCAAACCAGCGCGGGTTTCCCAAAATTCAAAAAAGCGTCAAGCTTGGGAAGCGCTGGTTAACGAACCGCGCCTTCAAACTCGTTAGCCGTGCCGGTTTCCTTGAGGTACTCAAGGGCCTTCTTGGCGGCAGCAACCAGGGCACCGAATGCTTCCGGCTCATGGATTGCCATGTCGGAGAGAACCTTGCGGTCGACTTCGATGCCAGCCTTGTTCAGACCGTCAATGAAGCGGCCGTAGGTGAGGCCGAATTCGCGGACGGCAGCGTTGATACGCTGGATCCAGAGAGCGCGGAAGTTGCGCTTGTTAACCTTGCGGTCGCGGTATGCGTACTGCTTGGCGCGATCGACGGCAGCCTTGGCGGTACGGATGGTGTTCTTGCGGCGGCCGTAGAAACCCTTGGCCTGCTTCAGAACCTTCTTGTGCTTGGCGTGGGCGGTGACGCCTCTTTTTACACGTGCCATTTCATGATCTCCTTAATCTAACGCGTTACCGGAATAGTCTCAGAGACCGTTCGGCAGATAGTTCTTCACGACCTTGCGGCCATCGGGTTCTGCCAGAACCATCGTGCCACGTGCATCGCGAATGAACTTGTTCGTGCGCTTGATCATGCCATGGCGCTTGCCAGCGGCAGCCGCCTTGACCTTGCCGGTAGCGGTGATCTTGAACCGCTTCTTGGCAGAGGACTTCGTCTTCATCTTGGGCATTTTGCTACTCCGTTCTGAGAGCTCCTCACCCGCTTCGCTAAAGAAGCCCTTCCGCGAAAGCCCGGTTACGGTCTTCGCCAAAGGCGTGGGAGCGTTTGTTGTTGATCTGCGGGTCCAGTGACGAAACCTGCCCGCAAGCATTCGAAACTGCCACGGCATGCCCTGCCGGTCAGTTCGGACGCGCGCTTATAACCGCAGCGTCATAAAAGCGCAACGGGGCTGAGAATGATTCTTGCATCCGTAGGAAACACAAAAGCCGCCCTGTCGGACGGCTTTGAGCGAAAGGATGCGGCACCGGTCACTTCGGCGCCAGCACCATCATCATCTGGCGGCCTTCGAGCTTCGGCTCGGCCTCAACCTTGGCAATCTCAAGCGTGTCGGCCTTGACCTGCTGGAGAAGCTTCATGCCGAGTTCCTGGTGGGCCATTTCACGGCCGCGGAACTTCAGCGTCACCTTCACCTTGTCGCCTTCGTCAAAAAAGCGACCCATCGCCTTCATCTTCACCTCATAGTCATGGGTGTCGATATTCGGACGCATCTTGATTTCTTTGACTTCGACAATCTTCTGCTTCTTGCGCGCCTCGGCAGCCTTCTTCTGGTTGGCATATTTCAGCTTGCCCAGATCGAGGATCTTGCACACAGGCGGTTCGGCATTTGGGGAAATTTCGACGAGGTCGAGGCCGGCTTCTTCCGCCATTCTCAAGGCCTGGTCGGTGGGCACGATGCCCATATTCTGTCCGTCAGCCGCAATCAGCTGAACTTTGGGAATGCGGATCTCCCGGTTCGAGCGCGGTCCATCCTTTACGGGCGCGTCGGTTTTAAAGGGTCTGCGAATGGTCGTATTCTCCTCGCGTTGTTCGGAACGTTGCAGCTTCGTGTCCCAGTTCGAAAGGGGGCACAAACGGGTCACGCCATCACTGCAACGGATTCAATAACACCCTATAGCGGAAAAATCACCTGCTGTCAGCCTGTCAAGAATCTGTTTTATAGGCCGAAACAACAGGAGTTCCACCCGATGTCCGACGACGTGCCCATTCCTCAGCCGAAGTTCCTGACCGTCGGCGAAGGCGCGGACGCAAGGCAGATCGCCATGCTGCTGCGGCCGGCGCGGACAGGTGCCGACCTTCCCGCCCTCGTCTGGCTATCCGGCTACCGATCTGACATGAGCGGCAGCAAGGCCGTCGAAATCGACCGGCTGGCGGAAGAGCTGGGTGCCGCCTGCATCCGCCTTGACTATTCCGGCCACGGAGTTTCCGGCGGCGCCTTCACCGATGGCACGATCTCGCGCTGGCTGGAGGAGGCGCTCGCGGTGATCCGCGACGCCGCCCCCAAACGGATGATCCTCGTCGGCTCTTCGATGGGCGGCTGGATCGCGCTCAGGGCGGCACAGGAGCTTGCGAAGGGCGGCGGGCCGAAGCTCGAAGGCATGGTGCTGATCGCGCCGGCGCCGGACTTCACCTCCGATCTCATCGAGCCGAATCTCAAGAAGAAGGAACGCGCCTCGCTGGAGGAGCGCGGCTATTTCGAGGAACGCTCGCAGTATAGCCCGGAGCCCAACATCTACACCCGCGCCCTGATCGACGACGGCCGCCAGAACCGGGTGCTGACCGGCATCATCGAAACAGGCTGCCCGATTCATATCCTGCAGGGCATGAAGGATGCTGACGTGCCTTATCTGCATGCGATGAAACTCGTGGAACATCTTCCGGCAGACGACGTGGTGCTGACATTCATCCGCGACGGCGACCACCGGCTGTCGCGCCCACAGGATATCGAACGGCTGCGCAGCGCCGTCAAAGGCCTCATCCGATAGGCTGAGGCCAGTCGTTCGCCGAAAAATATGCAACTGCCCGAATAGAGGACTATGGTTGAGCAAGTTATGCTCAGCTAACCCTAAGGTTATGTCGCATTTTAACCATGTCTACGAGTTGCAAGGCCCTCCCAAGAAGTAACGATTGACTCCTTTCAGCCCTCTCCGTTAACTGTTTGTTAATAAATGAAGGGCGATGCAGGGAAGTAGGGCGTGCGGATCAAGGGTTTCCTCGTGGCCATGATGGCCGTGTTTGCAATGGCGCCGGCCGCTATTCCGGCTCCTAGCAAAAATGCCTCCATGGTGACCGGCAATGCGACATCGCAACCGGTCGGTCACTACGACTTCTGTCAAACACACCGCAGCGAATGCGGTGCCAATCGCAATACCGGCCCGGTCGCCATGACCGGTGGCAAGTGGGCCACGGTCCGTTCGGTCAACGCGACCGTCAACCGCACCATCACACCGATGACCGACAAGGAAATCTACGGCAAGGATGAGGTCTGGGCCTATCCGACCACGGCCGGCGACTGCGAGGACTTCGCGCTTCTGAAGCGCCGTATCCTCATTCAGCGCGGTTTCTCGCCTGCCGATCTGCTGATGACCGTCGTCCGCAAGCCCGATGGTGAAGGCCATGCTGTGCTGACGCTGCGCACTGCCGAAGGCGATTTCGTGCTCGACAACCTGGCTTCCGACGTCAAGCCCTGGTTTGCGACGCCTTATAGTTTCATCAAGCGCCAGTCGAGCTTCAATGCCGGCCGCTGGGTTACCATTGAGAATGGCCGCGACGTTCTGGTCGGCGCTCTCAGGTAAAAGTTTCAAGGGGGGACTGTGAAAAAGCCGGCGACAGCCGGCTTTTTCATTTTCGGTGCTTGGAATTTGCAGCAGCGACCACCGGGACTTTCGCTTCGGAGTGAGGCGGCGGTGCCGCAATCGATTCATTGGGCCTGTTGCTCGGGCTTTGCCCGACCGATCAATTACGCCGGGTGTGACGCTACCGGCGCCCCGCCCTTCGCTTTGGCTCAGGGCGTTCGTCGCTGCAATCGATTCACTGGATCGATTGCTCGGCTGCGCCGACCGCTCCTCACCCATTCCCAATCAGAATACCGGCTGCGAGGACGAGGCTGCCGCCGACGACGACCTGGAAGGCCGCGCGCAGGAACGGCGTCTCCATGTATTTGTTCTGGATGAAGGCAATCGCCCAGAGCTCGAAGAAGACGATGACGGCGGCGGTGATCGTCGCGGTCCAGAATTGCGGGATAAGATAGGGCAGCGCGTGGCCGAGGCCGCCAAGCGCCGTCATGATGCCGCAGGCAAGGCCGCGCTTGATCGGCGAGCCGCGGCCGGAGATCTTGCCGTCGTCGTGAGCGGCCTCCGTGAAGCCCATCGAAATGCCGGCGCCGACCGAGGCCGAGAGACCGACGAGGAAGGTTTGCCAGGTATCCTGCGTGGCAAAAGCGGCGGCGAAGATCGGCGCCAGCGTGGAAACCGAGCCGTCCATCAGACCGGCGAGGCCCGGTTGCACATAGGTCAATACGAACTGTCGGCGTGCCGTCTCGTCCTCTTCCTTCTTCACATCCTCGGGCGTGTGCTTGTCGCCGAGCATGCGGGCAATATCCTCGTGGCCTTGCTCGGCAAGTGCGAGATCACCGAGAAGCTGGCGAGTAGAGGCGTCAGAAGTCTGCTTGATCGCCTCGACGTAGAAGCGATAGGCCTGCTCCTCCATCGCTTCGGCTTCCTGTCTGATCGCATCGAGGGAAAGATTGGCGCGCAGCCAGTCGGGCTTGCGCTCATAGAAGCCCTCGACATGCTCGCGGCGGATGAGGGGAATACGCTCACCGAAGCGCTGGCGGTGAATCTCGATCAGTGACTTGCGGTGTGTGTCTTCCACCTCAGCCATATCCTCGAACACCTTGGCGGAGGCGGGAAACTCCTGCCTAAGATGCTCTGCATAGGCGAGATAGATGCGGGCGTCGTCTTCTTCCGAGGCGATGGCAAGCGCCAGGATTTCCTGCTCAGAGAGGGAACGGAATGAACGCTTCGGTGATCTGAAAAACCGGGCCAACACAGGTAATCTCCAATAATTTAGAATTATTCTAAATTTAAAGAGGCAAGCCCCATGGGTCAAGGCAAAAGTCCGGCAGGATTGGCAGAATGCCGCGATCGAACGATCGCGCTTTGCTGCGGCAGCGCGTCAACCTATATGGAGGCTGCTAGCCGTAAGCAGCACCGGGGTTAAGGATGAATAGCGAGATACAGGGACGGGCCGCGCATGTTGCCGCGATCCGTGAAAAGGCCGAGGCCGAGATGAAGGCGATCGGCGTGGACGAGGCCTTCATTTCGAAGCTGGTGGAGACTTTCTATGGGCGGGTGCTCAAGCATCCCGAGCTCGGACCAGTCTTTGATGCACGGCTTTCCGGCCGCTGGCCCGAACATATGCAGAAGATGAAGAGCTTCTGGTCGTCCGTCGCCTTCCGCAGCGGCGCCTATTGCGGCAAGCCGGTGCAGGCGCATCTCGGCGTCGCTAACATGACGCCGGAGCTTTTCCCGAAATGGCTTTCGCTGTTTTCCGCAACGCTCGACGATGTGGCACCGACGCCAGAAGCCAAGGACTGGTTCATGGCGACGGCGGAGCGCATTGCCAAAAGCCTGACGCTATCGCTTTTCTACAATCCGGCGCTTGACGATCCCGCGAAGAAGATGGGCTGACGCTTTACTGCCTTGCCGAAAAGGTCGCGCCGGCGCTTGCGGCGACGACCAAAGCCGTTCCGGCCATCTGCAGAAGCGTCATCGGCTGTGCCAGAATGACGAAGCCTGCGAGGGCAGCAATGGCGGGTTCAAGGCTCATGAGGATGCCGAAGGAGGCCGTCGGCATCCGCCGCAGCGCGATCAGCTCCAGTGTATAAGGCAGCAACGGCACCAGAATGGCGAGGCCCGCCATTTCAATCAGGCCGTAGGCATCAAGCTTCGGCGCAGCGCCGGCAAAGCCGAAGGGCGTTGCGACCAGTGCGGCAACGATGAGCGACATGGAAAGCCCTTCAAGACCCTTGAAGCTTGCACCGATCTTCTTCGTGAGCACGATATAGATCGCCCAGCCGGTTCCCGCGCCAAATGCAAAGAGAACACCGAGGGGATCTCCGACCCAGCCTTCTCCGTCATGAGCGAGAGCCAGAACGCCGAAAGCGGCAATGAGCGGCCAGATGAGGCGTCGGCTCAATCCGTAGCCGATGGTCGCGACAGAAAGCGGTCCGAGAAAATCGATTGCGACGGCAAGACCGAGCGGAATGCGCTCAATCGACGAGAAAAAACTCATCGTCATCAGCGCCGTGGTCGTGCCGAGGACGAGGGCACTTGTCCATTGGGCGCGGCTGTAGCTGAAAATGCGCGGGCGCACGGCGATTGCCAGGATGATGGCGGCGAAAGCGAGGCGCAGCCAGGTGGCGCCGACCGGCCCATAGGTGGCGATGGCGGAGGAGGATAGCGCCGCACCGAACTGGATGGAAGACATGGACATGAGGCACATCAAGCCGCCGGCAGCCACGCCGCCGAATGCAGCAGGCATCTTCGCCGTCAGCGTGCCCGTTCCGGCGCTCGTTCTTTCTTCCATTGGTATCTCCGGTTGCGCACTCTTCATATGAGAGCAGCGCATGAGCGACAAATTCAAACTTCTGATCGAGGCAGCAAAAGGCTTGATGCGATATCAGAGGCGGCCTGAGAGGATCACCTCTTCGGCCTCTTCGAAGCTCATGCCGAAGACCTTCTTGCCGATCTCGAAGCTGAAGCCGTTGCGGGCGAAGGCGGAGAGCTCCTTTGCCTTTCGCTTTTCATCAAGCTCGACGCGGCGGAACGGGCCGAAGGCGCGTTTGCGGGCAAATATCGCCGCGGCACAGAGATCGTCAGCCTCTTCCAATGCTGCCTCCACCTTGTCGCTGGCGACGCCCTTGACCGCAAGCTTCTGGGCGATGGCACGCTTCGACTTGCCGCTGCGCACGGCGGAACGCGTGCTGATTTCGGCATAAGCGCTATCGTCGATCGCCTTGTTGTCATAGGCGAATTTGACCGCGAAATCGGCGACTGCCTTGAGCTGCGCCGCGCTGATGTCCTCGAATTTCTCCTTCGCCTTGCGGGTGATGGCGTCAAAGAGCTGTTTTTCCGTCATCATGCGCCGCTCGAGCCGGTAGATGGTCGAATTGCGTGCCCAGCTCAGCATGCGGGGCGTCGGGATATCGGATGAAATGGTCTCCTCGGTCATCGGCAGTGATCAGGCTTCCAGGCCCTTGAGCACATTGGCGACATTGAGGCCGATCTCCGGCACACCATAACCGCCTTCCATGCAGGTGACGACGGGCAGGCCAGCCGCTGAGATCATCTCGCCCATGCGGACGAAGTCCTCCGACTTCAGCTTGAAGAAGGAGATCGGATCGTGCTCGAACGTATCGACGCCAAGGGCCACGACGATGGCTTCCGCACCAAAGGCCTTGATGCGGGAAAGCGCATCGGCAAGGGCTGCCGACCAGACATCGAATGTGGTGCCGGGCGCCATGGGGT
Organism: Rhizobium viscosum; assembly: GCF_014873945.1. NCBI lineage: Bacteria > Pseudomonadati > Pseudomonadota > Alphaproteobacteria > Hyphomicrobiales > Rhizobiaceae > Rhizobium > Rhizobium viscosum. The sequence continues at coordinate 1,619,016 of NZ_JADBEC010000001.1, forward strand.
AATTGCGATTGGCGCCCTGGCCCTGCCCTTCTCCCTCCTCGTCGGCATGACCGAGGAAATAGGGAAAGGCGTGGATGGGATCGCCATGCAGCGAGGCGGTGAAGACATCGCCGCGACGGTAGAAGAGATCCTGCGTGCCGTTGCCGTGATGGAAATCGACATCGAGCACGGCAACCTTCCTGGCGCCACGATCCAGCAGACGCTGGGCCGCGACACCGGAATTATTGATGAAGCAATAGCCGCCGAAGAGATCGATGCCAGCATGATGGCCGGGCGGGCGGCAGAGGGCGAACGCGAAGCGGTTGCCAGCATTCAGCCAGTCCGCGCCCGTCATCGCGCAGCGCGTGGAGGCAATGGCCGCCTCATAGGACCCCTTGGTGATGGACGTGTCGGCGGCATTGGCATAATGGCCGATCGCGCCGACGATGTTTTCCGGCACCCGCTGGCTGGTGCGACGCACGGGGAAGGAATTGGCGATCGCCTCTCCCTTGTAACCTGCCGCCACCCATCGGTCCCAGACCGTCGCCAGGAACTCCAGATAGGCGGGGTCATGCACCTTGCGCGCCGTTTCCAGGCCATGCGCCTCCGGAGCAACAACATCCGTAAAGCCTGCCTCCCTCACTGCGGCGAGAATCCATTCCGCCCGGAACGGCGCCTCGAAGGGCGTCACGAGCTGGCCGTCGTGCAGCTCCGTCTTCGCATCGCGCAGCTTGTGGTCTTCGGAATAGATGACGCGCACGAGTGTCCTCCGCAAATCAGTCTGTCAGACTCAAGCCTTACACAGGCCGACCTAAAGAAAAAAGCGCTGAACATGCCTTGATCGCCACTGCAGATGACGCCACGTTCAAGCCGATTTCAGAATGCGTCCCTTTTCTTCACGAGATTAAGCCTCATGAAAATCCTGATGGTCGATGTCGACGGCGTGCTGGTTCACGGACGGCCGACGGACGGTCTGCCGCTCTTCACCTATCTCGAGCGCGACCTCGGCCTGCCGGTGCCGTTGCTTCAACAGGAATTCTTCAAACCTTACTGGGTCGGCATCGTCACCGGTCAGGAGCCGATCGAACCGCGCCTGACGGAGGTTCTCAGCCGGATCGCACCGCATCTTAACGCGCAGACCCTTCTCGACTACTGGTTCGAAAACGACTCCCGCCTCGACCGGCAGCTGCTCGACGACCTCGCCCGCCTAAAAGACAAAGGCACGCTTCTTTACCTCGCCACCAACCAGGAGCATCAGCGCGCCGCCTATCTGCGCGATGTGTTGGGGCTCGGCGCGCTTTTCGACGGCATGTTCTACTCGGCTGCACTCGGCACGCGAAAGCCTTTCAGCGATTTCTTCCGGCTTGCGACTCAGGAAGTCGGTGCCGCCCCTGAAGACATCGGCTTCATCGACGATGTCGAGGAGAATATCGTGGCGGCCAAGGAATTCGGCTGGAAGGCCCTGCACTGGACGCCGGCTTCAAGACTGGCCGATGCGATAGACGCCTTTGCTCACGGCGATCAGGCCACGCGCTTGTAAAAGAAGGTGGTGGCGCACAGGCCGCCTTCAGGCCAGAGCGCATAATCGGGAATGACGCCGACGCGCTCCCAGCCGAGGCGCGGATAGATGGCTTCGGCATCGCTGCCCGTTGCCGTGTCGAGCACAAGGATCGTCTTGCCGCGGCGGGCCGCCTCCTGCTCGGCCATCTCCATCAGCAAACGCGCCAGGCCATGGCCGCGGGCGGAACGGTGAACAAGCAGCTTCTTCAAGTCACCGCGATGCGGCTGGTTCGGCATCTGCGCAGCGCCAACCTGCACCGTGCCGACGATTTTGCCATCAACTTCAGCGCCGAAGAGCAGGGTGGCGCCATCGGCCACGGCTTCGGCGACACTACGCCAGTAGGGTTCGGCATCCCCAGGTGTATAGGGCTGCATAAAGCCAACCGAGGCGCCGCCATTGACGCAATCGGCAAGCACCTCGCAGAGATCGGGAATCGCCGCGTGTGCCTCGGCGGCAGAGAGAAGACGGATAGTCGGCATGATGGTCCCCTGATAAGTGAGCGCGTGATTTAGTGGTCGCCGCGGGCCAGGACGACGCAGTAGCGTGCCGGCGCATGGCCCGGATTGTGAAAGACATGGCCATCGCTGACCGGCATGAAGAGACAGTCGCCGGGCTTGAGGCGATGGACGATTTCTCCGACGGTCATTTCCAGCTCGCCATCGAAGAGCCAGACATGCTGCGTCATGCCGCGGCTGGCGGCATGGGGCGGAAAGCTGACGTGGGCGCCGGCGGGAAATTCGACATCGACGATATCGACATCCGAGGAAGTGCCCGGCGGTGAGACGGCGCGGCGCATATAGCCGGTTTCGGGATCGCGCCAGACCTGCTGGTCCTGGCGGCGCGAGAGCGGCGATGCCTCCTGGCCTTCCTCGGCGAAGAATTCGGACAGCGACAGGCCGAGCGCGGCGCAGACCCGCGCCAGCAGCGAGGCGGTCGGGCTCGCTTCGGCCCGCTCGATGCGGGAGATCATGGCGCGGCTGACGCCTGAAGCGGTTGCGAGATCATCCAGCGTCAGCCCCTTGTCCATCCGCAACGTCCGAATGCGGATGCCGATCGCCTGTTCGAGTTCCTGTTCCATTATCCGGATCCAAAATTCTACTATAAGAGAAATACAGGATCCGATGATGGAATCAAGCCCTCGTAAGCCGCCTTGCTTTCACCATGGCGCCGTCGATATATGGCAGCGGCATTCACGAGCGGAGAACAGCACCATGGACGGAATCACGCACGGCACTGAGACGACAGAAAGCTTCACCGCCGCCGCCTGGGACCGGATCAAGCCCATCATGGCCGAGATCGAGCGATTGCCACTGCTGGAGCGGCTTTCGGACGGCACGCTGCCGCCGGAGGTTTTTCGCCATTATATCCTACAGGATGCAATCTACCTGAAGCATTACGCCCGCTGCCTTGCAATCGTCGCCGCCAAGGCGCCAGACAATGCGCAGGTGCTGCGTTTCCTTGGTTCGGCACAGAAAGCGATCACCGTCGAGCAGGGCCTACATGCCGGTTTCCTGACGCAGTTCGGCATTTCGAGCGCCGATGTGACGGCCGCCGAGCCCTCGCCATCCTGCTTCGCCTATACGAATTTCCTGCTGGCGACCGCCTATCACAGCTCCTATGCCGTTGCGCTTTCGGCCATCCTGCCGTGCTTCTGGATCTACTGGCATGTCGGTGAAGGCATCAAGAGCAGGCCGGCGATCGAGGGCAATGTGTTCCAGGCCTGGATCAACACCTATGGCGATCCGCAATTTGCCGCCGGCGCCCGCGAAGTGATTGCCTTGACGGATATAGCTGCGCGCGCCGCCTCGCCGACAGAGCGCCAACAGATGATGGACGCCTTCGTGCGCGCCTCCCAATATGAATGGATGTTCTGGGATTCGGCCTGGCGGCTGGAGACGTGGCGGGTCTGAGCCACGCCCCACAGTCTGTAAAATAGGGTAAACCCCGGTATAATTACCGCTTTGCGGGCGATGAGCGCGCTGCTATATGGCGCGCATGAGCACCAATTCGACGACTCCGCTATCCCATATCCGCAACTTCTCGATCGTGGCCCATATCGACCACGGCAAATCGACGCTTGCTGACCGCCTGATCCAGACGACCGGCGGCCTTGCCGAGCGCGAAATGTCCGAGCAGGTGCTCGACAATATGGATATCGAGCGCGAGCGCGGCATCACCATCAAGGCACAGACCGTGCGCCTGCACTACAAGGCGAATAACGGCGAAACCTATGTGCTGAACCTCATCGACACGCCTGGCCATGTCGACTTCGCCTATGAAGTCTCGCGCTCGCTGTCGGCCTGCGAGGGCTCGCTTCTCGTCGTCGACGCGTCGCAGGGCGTGGAAGCCCAGACGCTCGCCAATGTCTATCAGGCGATCGACAACAATCACGAGCTTGTCACTGTTCTCAACAAGATCGACCTGCCGGCGGCCGAACCCGACCGCATCAAGGAGCAGATCGAGGAAGTGATCGGCATCGACGCTTCTGAAGCCGTACTGATTTCGGCCAAAACCGGTCTCGGCATCCCCGACGTTTTGGAAGCAATCGTCCACAAGCTGCCGGCGCCGAAGAGCACCGGCGGCGAAAAGGCGCCGCTGAAGGCGCTGCTCGTCGATAGCTGGTACGACACCTATCTCGGCGTCATGGTTCTGGTGCGCGTCATCGACGGCGTGCTCTCCAAGGGACAGACGATCCGCATGATGGGCACGGATGCCAAGTATCAGGTGGAACGCGTCGGCGTGCTGACGCCGAAGATGGTCAATGTGGACAGCCTTGGCCCCGGCGAGATCGGCTTCATCACCGCCTCGATCAAGGAAGTGGCAGATACGCGCGTCGGCGATACGATCACCGAAGACAAGCGCCCGACGGCGGAAGCCCTGCCGGGCTTCAAGCCGGCGCAGCCGGTTGTCTTCTGCGGCCTGTTTCCGGTCGATGCGGCCGACTTCGAAGACCTGCGCGCCGCGATGGGCAAGCTTCGCCTCAACGACGCGTCCTTCTCCTTCGAAATGGAATCGTCTGCCGCACTCGGCTTCGGTTTCCGCTGCGGCTTCCTCGGCCTGCTGCATCTCGAAATCATTCAGGAACGCCTGGAGCGCGAATTCGACCTCGACCTGATCGCGACCGCACCTTCCGTCGTCTATCAGCTGACGATGACCGACGGCAGCGAGCGCGAGCTGCATAATCCGGCCGACATGCCCGATGTCGTCAAGATCGCCGAAATCCGCGAGCCCTGGATCAAGGCGACGATCATGACGCCTGACGATTATCTCGGCGGCATCCTGAAGCTCTGCCAGGACCGCCGCGGCATCCAGACCGAGCTGACCTATGTCGGCACCCGCGCGATGGTGACCTACGAGTTGCCGCTCAACGAAGTGGTCTTCGACTTCTACGACCGCCTGAAGTCGATCTCGAAGGGCTATGCCTCCTTCGATTATCACCTCGAAGGCTATCGCGAAGGCAACCTCGTGAAGATGTCGATCCTCGTCAACGGCGAGCCGGTTGACGCGCTCTCGATGCTGGTGCATCGCGCCGCTGCCGAAAAGCGCGGCCGCGACATGTGCGAGCGGCTGAAGGAACTGATCCCGAAGCACATGTTCAAGATCCCGATCCAGGCAGCGATCGGCAGCAACGTCATTGCCCGCGAAACTATTTCAGCGCTGCGCAAGGACGTGACGGCCAAGTGCTACGGCGGCGACGCCACCCGCAAGCGCAAACTTCTGGAAAAGCAGAAGGAAGGCAAGAAGCGCATGCGCCAGTTCGGCAAGGTGGAGATTCCGCAGGAAGCGTTTATCGCCGCACTCAAGATGGGCGACGAGTAGGCCGGGATCTTGCTATGAAGGCGAATTGAAGGGCTGGCCAATGGCCAGCCTTTTGCGTTTTAAAGCCCCGCCACCCAGCGGTGCCATTCTTCTTCACTGCCCCGGAAGGCATTGAGATCGATGCGGCCTTCGACGCCGTGCGAGAGACCGGAGCCGGAATATTGCCAGAAGAGCCACTTGCGGTTCGGATAGACCTTCGAAGGATGTTCGGCGACCGCGCGCAGCCAGAAGTGATAGTTCTGGAAGGCGCCTTCGAGATTGTCGGCGTAGAAATCCGGGGCCGTATAGATGATCGGTCGCTTGCCATAGTGCTGCTCGATCTTCTCCATGAAGACCTGCATCTTTTCCAGCACGCGGGCGCGGGAGAGCTTCACCTTGCAGCTCGATTCGCCGTTCCATTCGACATCGATGACCGGCGGCAATGCATCCGGATCGCGCGGGACGTTGCGGATGAACCAGTCGGCCTGCTCACCGGCCGTACGGCACCAGTAGAAGAAATGATAGGCGCCGCGCTTGATGCCAGCTTCCTTGGCACGCCGCCAATTGGTCTTGAACATCGGATCGAGATGGTCCCCGCCATCCGTCGCCTTGATGAAGGCGAAGTTCGCGCCGCGGGTCCTGAGCGTCTCCCAATCAATGTCTCCCTGCCAGCGTGAGACGTCGACGCCATGGACGGCGAGCTTGCGAGGCGAGATCTTGCCGAAATTGATCGGTTTGGCATCGCGGAAACCGTAACCATAGACGCGCGAGCGGCCACGGGTCGGCGGCTCGATCGCAGGTGCGGCCGCCATGGCGAATTCGACGGGGCGGTCACTCGGAACCGGCATACCCGGCTGCGAAACGGCTGAAGGCGTCACCGCCGAGAAGGCCCGGGACTCCGGCATGGGGGCCTCCCAGGCAAGGCTTGTCTGCGGAGTGGCATCGGCTGCATCGATCGCGGCGACCGTGGCCTGCGGCATAGGTGCCGGCGGCGGGGTGACGGAAGCCGTGATTTCCTTCGAAGGCTTCGATGTGACATTGGCAGTAAGACTCTCCGGACCGGAAGCCGACGAGCAGCCCGCCAAAGCGAGGCAGGCAACGAGGATCGCTGGGACAGCCGTGGAACGCATGAGCACCCGTACGCAAAACAAGAACCAGGGTGCTTCAGCCATTTCGGAAAAACACCAATCCGGAATAGCTAACGGAAAATTATCAAAAAAGACTGAATCCGAACTTTCTGTCCGCTGATTCGGCGCCAGGCGCATTGCAGCACCGTTTTCGGCCCTCTAGATCCTTCAGATAAAAGGAGATTCCCATGACCGAGAAAGCCCGTGTGACGATTCTCTACTGCACCCAGTGCAACTGGCTGCTGCGTGCCGCCTGGATGGCGCAGGAGCTGCTGCAGACTTTTACGGACAGCCTTGGCGAGGTGGCCCTCATTCCCGGCACCGGCGGCAATTTCGAAATCCGCGTCAATGGCGACCTGATCTGGGAGCGCAAGCGCGACGGCGGTTTTCCGGGGCCGAAGGAACTCAAGCAGCGGGTGCGCGACATCATTGAGCCCGACCGCGATCTTGGCCATACCGATCGCGCTTCGCTCGAAAGCTGACACTCAGTTATAAGGCGAGTTGCACGTCTTGTAGATGCCTTCATAGGTCAGGAAACGATCCGTGCGCGGATTGTAGGACCGATATTCGTTCCGGCACCACTGCTGATGGCGGGTCTGATTGTCAGCCGAAGGCTGCACACGCGGCGCCGGCGGCGGGTCGTAGGTCAGCCGCGGCGGCAGCTGGCCGGGCGGTTGGTAATAATTTGGACCGGCTGCATTCGGCGGGCGATAGTTCGGCTGGACGTAGGCAGGGCGATGCCACTGCTGCGGACCGAAGCCGAAGCAGCCGCGATAGTCGCAGATCGTCGACTGGGTATTGAGAGGTCCAAGCGACGGCGAGGCCGCGTTGGCCCCCACCAATGGCAATGCGGCAAACAGACCAACAAGAAGGACAGGGCGAAGGTCGAACATGGCGCGTTCCTTTCCGATATCCATTATATAGGGTGGAGAAACAGGCCCTGCCATCCACTTGTCCGTTGGGTTCGACCACAGCTTCGTGAAGCTTTTTCACAGACTGTCAGGAAAACTTCAAAAACCCTGTTGACAGTAACGAGCCACCCCCGTACATGGCTCTCCGTCGCCCAGATGGCGGAATTGGTAGACGCGCAGGTTTCAGGTACCTGTGCCGCGAGGCGTGGAGGTTCGAGTCCTCTTCTGGGCACCATTTCCTTTCTCGAAAGAGCTTATTTTTCAACAGCTTCTGTCGAGAATTCGCCCTTATGCGAGCTCCCTTCAGCATTGCCACATTAATGCCACCATGCTCCATTTCGATGGCACTATGCGGATTCAGGTCTACATCATCGCTTTTCTTCTCAGCGCCATCATGTGGGGCGTGACGTTCGATGCTGCGCGCAATGCTTATCGCGCCGCGCATACGGCTGGTTTGATGCCCAATCTGCATATCCAGCACAAGATCGACCGGATTCTTTGAGCGCTTCAATCCTGGGGAGCGTCACCGTTGCTCGGCATCGTCATCATTTGCTTTCAACTCACCGACGAGAGTGCTGAAGCAGGTCGCGAACGCCCTCTTCCAAAGTCACCTTGGGCCAGCCGGGAAGAGCCGGACCATCCGTGTAGGGGTCCATGATATCCCCTTGATTGTAGGATCTTGCATCCCAGGAAATGTTCAGCGTTCTGCCGCCTTCCTCGTCGATCACCGCCAAAAGCTCGCGGAGCGTAAACTTCCGGCCGGAAACGAGAAAATACTCATCGGTGCGCTCCGCCGCCATGCTTGCGACACAGCTCCTTAGCTCCCATCCCGGCCTAGTGTTCTTTCAGGATAACTATGATTTTCTCTGCACTGAATCGGCTCTTCCGCATTGTCTGTCTCCTCGTTCGAGGAACAGGCTAAAGTCAACCGCGGACTTTTCAGGGGAGCGGGTCAAAGCCTAGCCCCTCGGAGAGAAAAGCGTCCCGCTGGCCGGACCAATTCACCGCCAATTTAGGAACATTTAACCATAAAGTGTTAAAAAAATTTCCAGATAAACTAGAGCGAAACCAACCTGACATGACATCCGTAAGCAAGCAGATTGAACAGTTGAACGTGCAGAAGGAAGTCCGCCGACAGGCCTTTTCTGAGGGCATGAAACTGCGCCCGCAAACGCGGGTTCAGTTGAGCGATGGGATCTTCAGCAAGACCGAGAAGACAGACCGGATCTCGTTGGTGAACCTGAAGGCCATCGAACAGTTCGAGCCCGACACTATCTACATACTGAACAACAACGATATCGCTCAGGCTGGGCAGAAGTATGTGGGCATGTTTGTCAACGAGCCGCGTGCGCATGTCTGTATCTGGGATTTCGACAATCATCATGACGTTGCGGCGTCCCTGAATTTTGCAGCTCTGTCCGACTTTTACGTGCCTTGCCATCCGCATAACAATGAGACTTACGCGCAGGTGACCAAGGCGATGGGAAGCCCCGTAAGCGCAGCGGTCATCCAGTGGTCACGTGCCTATCTGAGCGAACATCGCGATCGCCTCCTCGCCGCCACGCGTGATCCGGAACCCCTTGGGCGGCATATCCTCTATCCGCAATTCCCCGAGCGTAATGCGATGCTTCAGACGCTGAGCACGCATTTCAAACACGTCGGTCCGGTGGGGAGGACGTATCATGACCGCACAGAATTAGACCGGTTGGACGAATGGGCGGCTCATATGAGCCATTGGATCATCCCGGTTCGTGGCGATCTGCCGATCCGTGTCTTTGATGCGCTGATCACCGGGGGGGTGCCGATCCTTCCGGCCAGTCTGAGAGATCTTCCAGCCCTGGCCACTTTGCAAGAGCATCTGTTCTACTTCGAACCGAGCGATGTGTGGGCCCCGCAAGCCATTGTGGAGGCGGCGAATGCACATTTCCGTATGCAGGGCGAGGCCGGTGTGATCGCGCGTCACGAGGCGGCCATGGCAACCGGCCATGTGGACACGCGCGTTCAGGAAATCCTCGCGCAGATTTACGGATACCTCAATCCGGCCAATTGATCGCGACCGGGGCGCCGTCTGCTGCTGCGGAGCGTTCGATGGCATCGAGGCTGCGCAGCACTTCCTCTGCCTCCTCAACCGGAGACGGGTTGTCGCGCACGCCACGGATCAACTCGACAAAGGCGCGCAGTTCGCGGGTTAGAGGCAGCTCTGGATCATAGGCAAGGGCGACACTGTTTCCGTCGCGAATGAGCGTGACTTTCTGCGCGGCTTTGTCATCAAAGATGAGACGTCCCTTGGTGCCCGCGGCCGTGATCCGAAAGGCTGGATCAGGCGAAAGCCAGCTGGCCTCAAGGTCGAAAGGTCGCCCTTCATAGGACAATTGTGCCGCCACGCGAAGCGGGCGCGCTCCGCCTTCAAGCGACCGGGCCGTCGCGCGCTCGGCCGGAGTGGCGAAGATCCGTGCTGCCAGCGATAGCGGGTGCGGCAACCAATCCCAGATCACGGACGTATCGTCGCGCGGTTTGCCATTGGCGCAGAGCGCAGTTGCCGATTGGATCGGGCCGATCTCCGGCAGGGCAGCACAAAAGGCCTCTGCGGCCGGGTTGAACCGGTGCAGGTGCCCTGCAAAGACGTGGCCGCCCGCTGCACCAGCCGCCGCCTTGAGGCGCAGGAAATCCTCGAGGCATGTGGCCAGAGGTTTTTCAATAAAGCACGGCACCCCCGCCTCAACGAAGGGGAGCGCCGAGGACACGTGATCTTTGCTCCTGTTGGCGACGATGACGCCGTCAACAGAAGCGCCGGGGCCGTTCAGCGGCACCCAGCGCACTTCGGGCAGGCTGTCCAGAGTGGCGCCAATGATGCGCGCCCAGGCACCCCGCCCGATGAGGCCCAGTGTTACCACCTATTGTTATCCGGCCTTTTTGAGCGCCGCTTCGGGCTCGAAATCGATATAGTTCCGCTCATTGCGAGCCCAGTCGATGAAGCGCGCGAGACCATCTTCGACATCCACCTCGGAGGTATAACCAAAGGTTTCCCGCGCCTTGGTGATATCCGGGCAGCGACGGTTAGGTTCTCCCGCCGGATAGGTGTCCGGATAGTCGATGCGGGTGAAGGAGGCGCCCGGCAGCAGCTTGGGATACATCTCCGCCAGCTTGATCATCGAGATTTCGTTGTCCGGGTTGCCGATGTTGTAGGCCTCGCCGCACTTGCCCTCAAGCAGCGTCATCAGGAAGCCGTAGATGGCGTCGGTGATGTAGCAGAAGGTGCGCGTCTGCAGGCCGGTGCCGTGGACCGGGATCGTACGGCCATTGAGCGCCTGATAGGTGAACATCGGGATCACGCGGCGGTCGTTGTGACCCATGCCCGGACCAAAGACGTTGAACGGGCGCACGATCTTTGCCGGCACGCCGTGGTGCTCTTTGTAGATCGTGCAGAGCGTCTCGCCTAGGCGTTTGGATTCGTCGTAGCAGGCGCGCGGCCCAACGGTCGAAACGTTGCCGTGGTAATCTTCCTTGATCGGCACCGCGCGGGGGTCGGGATCGCCGTAGATCTCGGAGGAGCTGAAGAACAAGAAGCCCTCGAGGTTCTTGTTGCGTGAAGCCAGGTCCAAGAGGTTGCGGGTGCCATGCACCGCGCTCTCGATTGTCTCGAGCGGATAACGCATGTAGAAAACGGGTGATGCGATGCCCGCAGCCTGGATGATGAAGTCGATATCTTCGCGCACGGGCAGCGGATGGGTCACATCGGCCCAGACCTGCATGATGTTGGGATCGCGCACGATGCTTTCATCGAGGTTCTTGGTGCCAGTGATGTAGTTATCCACCGAGATGACAGAGCAGGGCTTGTCCAGCACGTCGTTATTCAGCTTCTGAAACACCTTGACGAAGTGCTTCCCAAGGAAACCCGCTCCCCCTGCCAGCAGGACAGTCTTCCCGGAAAACCGATGGGCATTAGCACCAAGCCGCTCGACAATACGTTGAATTTCTTTCGACATTTCTTTCCCCATTCCAGTGATCAGGAAGCTATGAGTTCAACAAGCGGAATTGGCATGTAGTAGTCATATGCATTGCTAGTCTTTTTCCGAATGTCGTCGATGTATTCGTAGGCGAAGACCACCAGCACTTCAGGCTGATAGGTCTCAAGTTCAGAGGCCGCCACAACCGGGATATGTGCGCCGGGCGAGGTGCGCCCCTGTTTCAGCGGGCTGTCATCGATCGTGAAAGGCAGCAGCTCTCTGTCGATGCCACCAAAGTTTGTGATGGTCGAAAGCCGGGCAGGCGCGCCGTAGCCTGCCACCTTGACGCCCTCTTCCCGCCAGCGCTTCAAGCCAGCGACCAACCTGTCGGTCAGATCGCGGCAGCGCTGGCCAAAATCTGTCAGTGCAGCAGTGTTCAGCACCTTCAACTCGGTCGCGATCAGCTCCGCCAACTCCGGGGCCTCGGTGCCGGCCGCCTCGCGCATCAATGTGAACCGAAGAGAGCCGCCATGCTGGGCCACAGGCTCAAGCCCGGTGATCACCATGCCGTGCTTGCCGAACAGCTGCTTCATCGACGAGATCGAGTAGTAGAAGATCCGGTCGAGGTAGAATCGCTCGAACTGCACCTGGCTGATCATGTTGAGGATATACTCGACCTCGATCACCAGCTTGCCGTCTTTGGCCAGCAGGATGTCCGCTGCGCGGATGAATTGATCCGGTGCGTCGAGATGCGTGAAGACGCTGCTGGCGACGATCACATCCGCCGGGCCGTGGCTGTCCAGCACCTGCCGGGCCGAGGTTTCCTCGAAGAAGGCGCAGAGCGTTTCCAGCCCCTCGTCATTTGCGAGCTTGGAGACATTGATCGAAGGTTCGACCCCCAGTGCCCGAACTCCGAGACCTTTGAGTGGACGCAGCAACACGCCATCGTTGGAGCCCACATCGACGACGAATTTCGCCTCCTTCAGCTCCTCGGCGAGGGCTTCGAAATGGCGGACCAGGCCCCCATTGACCGAACTCAGGTAATAGTAATCCTCGAACATGAGGGATCGCGGGACCATCTCGCCAAGTTGAACATTCTTGCAGGTCTCGCAAAAGAACACCTCGAGCGGGAAGAACTTCTCCTCCTGAAAATCACTCGGCTTTGGATATTTGTTCGCGAGGGGTTGGCGCCCCAAATCCAGAAATTTGTTCAACATCTGCCCATGACACAGAGAACAACACTTCGACATTGGGAATCCTTGATCATTGGCTTTGCTGAACCACGCCGAAGTCTTCAGCTTTGAGGCGTAGAGCGACAAAATGTTTCTAGAGATTTAAGCTTGTGGGAGGCTTTCGAGCGTCCCATCCAACTCTCGCAATATTTGCGCCTCGCTCGGAACACTGTGGGACAGAGATCCGCGCAGCCAGGAACGGTCATTGAGATAGTTGGCCATGAAGCCCTGTTTCGTGATTGCGAAACTTGCCGGCGACAGGATGGCTTTCGCGGCAAGAAGGAAGCGATACAGGCCCATGAATACGTTCGTCCAATCCTCCCAGGCGCCGTCGCGGGGCCTGTCCGCGGCGAAGTAATTCAAGGGATAGTCGAAGAACATCGCCCTATTCTTCTCGAGCGCCAGCAGGAGAGGCACGGCATAGAGATGCAGCGTGTTTCGGAAAGCAGCAAGCTTCCCGAGATTTTCGATGATGAAGCTGCTCCGGTAGAGAAGGCCGACATGTCGGGGAACGCAGCCGAGGAAGTGCCGGCGAAACGCTTCCGGCTCGTCCATCAGCTTGGGATTGGTATAGAATGATGGCGACAACGTATATGTCAGCTCGGTCGCGAGCATGTCTGCCGATCTGTATTCGCAATGATTGAACAGAACGGCATCGTGTTGCTGCTTGGCAGCGAGTTCCAGCAGATCGAGCGGATTCACCTGACCGCAGCTGAAAACGTCGTCATCGCTTATGCTGAAGATGAAGTCGTAGTTCCGAGCATGGTCTGCGTAGAAGTGAAACAGGTTGTCGTCGAAGCCGGACCCCTTGTTGGTTACATAGAGATCACAAAGCGGCTCGAGAATGTGTCTGGCGGCGTTGTCGAGTTCGGAATCCGTTACCGCTGTCTCGAAGACGGCGGGGCCGGTATATTTGCTGCGCAGATCCATGATTTGGGAGAGCAGACGCACCAGCTGGATATCGCGCCTATGCGTTGTTATCAGGAGGCATATTTTCATGGTGTTAAGCTTTCCCGGGTGTTGTCCTAGTCAACTCGACTGGTTCTTTTGGTCCATGCCTGCGTCAGTTCGTTGTTTCCGCACCACTCAATTGTCGCGCGTATTCAAGAAACTTTGATAGGTTTGCTTGAGACCGGTCATCAGCGGACGGGCATTGTTCCAGCCAAGTTCATGCAGGCGCCGAAGATCGGCTAGCTTGCGCGGCGTCCCGTCCGGTCGCGTGGTATCGAAGGTGAGCGAACCATCGAAGCCGATCGTCTTGCTCACGAGGCGGGCAAGCTCGGCAATCGACAATTCCTCACCAGAACCGATATTGATTGGCACCGGACCGGAATAATTGCGCAGCAGGAAAATGACGGCGTCGGCAAGGTCATCCACATGCAGGAATTCCCGCAATGGCGTACCGCTGCCCCAGATCGTCAGTGATTCCGCACTATTGACCTTGGCCTCATGGGCCTTGCGGATCAGGGCCGGCAGAACGTGGCTCGTTTCCAGGTCGTAGTTATCGCCGGGACCGTAGAGATTGGTCGGCTGGGCCGATATGAAATCGCGTCCCTGCTCCTGGCGATAGGCCTGGCAAAGCTTGATGCCGGCAATCTTGGCGATGGCGTACCACTCATTGGTCTTTTCAAGCGGGCCGGTGAGCAGGGATTCCTCGCGGATCGGCTGTTCGGCGTCGCGCGGGTAGATGCAGGTGGAACCGAGAAGAAGAAGCTTGCTCACGTCGGCGCGAGCGGCAGCTTCGATGATATTCGCCTCGATCATGAGGTTGTCGTAGAGAAAGGCAACCGGCGAGGCGCTGTTGGCGGCGATGCCACCAACCCGTGCAGCGGCGACGATGACGGCATCCGGCTTGTTGTCCAGCACCCAGCGACGAGTCGCGGCCTGATCGGTGAGATCGACCTCGCTGCGCGGTGTGGTCAGCACCTCGCAATCCAGCTGCGAGAGCACCCGAACCAGGGCCGAGCCGACCATGCCGCGATGGCCGGCGACCCAGATCCGTTTTCCCTCGATCTGAAAAACCGGGTTCATCCGTCAGTCCTTGTCTCGCTGATGAACCGAATTTGTCGCATGTTCCCGGATATCGGAATTGACCATTTCGACGATCATTTCCTCAAGCGTCGTCGTGGCGCGCCATCCAAGCTCTCTTTCTGCCTTGGTGGGATCGCCCAGCAGCAGATCGACCTCCGTCGGACGGAAATAGCGCGGATCGACCTCGATCAGGCAGCGATCGGTGCCACGAACGTAACCGCGCTCATCCACGCCCTTACCGCGCCATTCTATATCCATGCCTGCGACCCGGAAAGCGGTATCCACGAACTCGCGCACGCTGACGGTACGCCCCGTCGCCAGCACGTAGTCGCCCGGGTTGTCCTGCTGCAGTATACGCCACATGCCCTCGACGTAGTCGCGAGCATGGCCCCAATCGCGCATAGAATCCAGATTGCCGAGATAAAGGCGATCCTGATCACCTGCGGCAATCGCCGCCACGGCGCGAGTGATCTTGCGCGTCACGAAGGTTTCGCCGCGGCGCGGGCTTTCGTGGTTGAAGAGAATGCCGTTCGAGGCATGCATTCCATAGGATTCGCGGTAGTTGACCGTGATCCAGTATGCATAGAGCTTGGCCACACCATAGGGTGAACGCGGATAGAAAGGGGTCGTTTCCTTCTGCGGTGTCTCCACCACTTTGCCATAGAGTTCAGAGGTCGAGGCCTGATAGAAGCGCGTTTTGTCCATGCGCAGGATGCGCAGGGCTTCCAGGATGCGCAACGTGCCCATACCGTCCGCGTTGGCGGTATATTCCGGCGTCTCGAAGCTCACATGGACGTGCGATTGGGCGGCCAGGTTATAGATCTCATCCGGCTGCACTTCCTGGATCAGGCGGATCAGATTGGTGGAATCGGTCATGTCGCCATAGTGCAGCGTGAAGTGGCGATCCACCTCGTGCACGTCTTCATAGAGGTGGTCGACGCGCGCCGTGTTGAAACTCGATGACCGGCGCTTGATGCCGTGTACTTCGTAGCCTTTGGAAAGTAGGAGTTCCGCAAGATAGGAACCGTCCTGTCCGGTTACACCCGTGATCAGCGCGCGCTTTGGAGCCCTATTCGTCATTTGTCTTCGCTCTTAGCAGGGGCGGGCAACAGAGGCGAAGGCGTCGGCCACGCGCGCAATGTCCGCTTCATTCAGATTATGGTGGTTCGGCAGATAGATGCCGTAGTCGTGCACCTTGTCGGCATTCGGAAGGGCGAGCCGCGGATGGTCGCGGAGCCAGAAGGGATGGCGCGCAATGTTGCCGCAGATCAGCGGCCGGCACTCGATGTCGAGCGCGTTGATGTGCTTGTAGGTTTCCAGCCGGTTCTCGATGAAGGTGCCGTAGGCGAAGGACGACAGGACCTCCGTATCCCCCGACTGGGAGAAGAAGTCCGGCAATGCCTTGCGGTAAAGGTCGAAATTGATACGGCGGCGTTCGACGATCTGATCGAGCTTCCTGAGCTGCGACCGACCGAGGAATGCCTGCAGGTCTGTGGAGCGCAAGTTATAGCCGGCATGGTAGAAGGTGTAGAGGTTCTTGAACTCGTCGACCCCATTCTCCTCCGCCAGAGATTGGCGCAGTTCCGGCTTGAGATCGCGGCTCCAGCCGTGCGAGCGCAGAGACAGCATCAGCTGGTGCAGATCGGCGTCGTCAGTGACGACCATGCCGCCTTCGATCGTCGAAATATGATGGCCATAGTAGAAGGAGAAGCTGCCTGCCGTGCCGATCGTGCCCAGCTTGCGGCCCTTGTAGGTCGAGCCGAGCGCCTCGCAGGAATCTTCCAGCAGAATGACATCGTAACGCTGGCAGATGTCCCTGATAGCGTCCATGTCACCGGCGTGCCCGAGAACGTGGACGAGGATCAGCAGCGCCGGCGGATCCGTGCGGCAAAGGTCTTCCAGGTGGTTGAGATCGATGCCCAGCGACTTCGAATCGCAATCGCAGAGGCGTACATCGAAGCCGAGCTGCAGCAGCGGCGAAACCGTGGTGACCCAGCTGACGCCAGCGGCGATCGCCTTGGTGTTGCGCAGGCGGCCCGCTTCCTTGAGTGCCGCAATCATTAAAAGGTTCGCCGATGAGCCGGAATTGACATAGACCGCGTGGCGGCAATTCATCCAGACAGCGAATTCCTGCTCGAAGGCGAGCGTCTGCTCGGCCTTGGTCAGGCGGTTGCCTGCGAGCATCCATTCGGAGAGTGCCTCGAGTTCACCCTGATCGATGGTTTCCTCTGCAAGGCGGATTGGACGATCTTGAGTGACTAAGCGGATTGGACGCCCTACGGTCATTACGATGCCTCCCTGATACGCACAGCGCGCATCACTTTCATTTCGAGATAGTGCCGGGTAACTTCTGCGTAAGCGGCGCGCAGTCGCGCAGTCTTCTCGCCGGATGCGAAGGCGTCGATGGTGATCGAACCCTCGTGGAAGCGGAAGAAGGCAAGCGGTTCACGCACGAAGCCGATCGCTGGATAGCGCAGCATTGAAAGCAGCGAGACGAAAGCATCCGGGCCGACGCCACGATATTCGTTGATCTGAAGCGGCAATCGCCCCGGATAGAGCGCGTCGATCAGGATCTGTCGGCGATAGAGCGCTGCGCCAGGCGAGATAAGCGAGCCGAGAATCTGTCTTTCCAGCGCATCGACCGGATAGGTGCCGGTCGCCGGCAGCCAGTCGGTGAATTGACGAAGCTTGGTGGGCAGGCCGGGGCCGTCGGACACGTCGGCGCCCGTGAAGGCGAAGCCGGTTTCCGGCGTGATAACGGAAAGGCATGCCTCGATGAAGGTCGGTGCGATCCAGTCGTCGTCGTATTGCAGATGGACGAATTCTCCGCTGGTATGCAGCACACCTTCAAGCCAGCAGAAATGTGGGCCGAAGTCACGCTCACGGCGGATGTAGAGGATGCGGTCGCCGTAGGCCTCGGCGACCTCCGGCGTATCGTCGGTCGAGCCGTGGTCGACGACGATGACCTCGCATGCTCTCGTTTGGTTCAAGGCGCTGTCTATGGCGACAGGCAGCATTCCTGCTCGGTTAAAGGTCGGAATGACAATGGAAACAGTCTCAGACATCAGCGTCTCCTAGTAACTGTCTAAGCCGCGAGATATCGGCCACGAGGGTGTCGGAGCCGCCGGTCGCCCTGATATCGAGCGGCCGGGAACTGAACCCCTGAACAAAATCGCGGATGGTTGTGCCGCGGCCGGAGCCGACATTGACGGCTCCTGTTGCGGAGGAAAGGGCGAGACGCACGACAAGCGCCGCCGCATCCGCCGCCGGCAGAAAATCTCTGACGCTGTCACCACCCGGAAGCATGAACGGCTGGCTCAGGTCCTCTTCTGCCAGCCGACGCTCGATGGATGGCCGAAGGAACGAGCCGGTTTGCGCTGGATCGTGAATCGAGAAAACGCGTGCCGCACAATAGGCGCGGCCGGATACCTCGCAAATGTCGGCCGCAACACTCTCGCCGACCCATTTTGTCCGTCCGTAGAAAGAGGGTGGCGCCTTTTCGGCGTCCTCAGCTATCGGCAGATCCGACGGCGCATAGATATGGCTTGATGAGCAGTAGAGGAACGTGGCCGGGTGCCTCTCGAGCGCCGAGAGGAGATTGATCGTACCGCCGACATTCACGGCATAGGCACGGGCAGGATCTGCCTTGACCGATGCCACCGGCACCAAGGCTGCTAGATGAATAACCTTATCGATCGGCTGAAGGGCGGCGATTGCCGCTCGCATCGCATCCAGATCCGTGAGGTCCGCCTTGTTGACGATCACATCGGCGCCTGGCGCGAATTGGGCGAGATGCCTGATGACATGCCTGCCCAGGATGCCGCCTGCCCCGGTTACCAGGACCCGCATGGACGCACCTCTCGATGAACTGCGCACCCCGCCGAGAGCCTTCGGCTGGCAGAGGTCAGGTCGCGCTTTTGCTGCATCCAATTTCCTTATTTCCCGCTGGGGCGCATCCTTGGCGACACAACGAATATGTAAAAATGCCGATTTCAGATGACCGCGTGGCCGCCCCCAGGATTTCTAAGCACGGCAATTGACGCGAATGCCCGGCTCATGCCATCTCCTTCATGGTTAACACCAATGCCGCCTCTGCCATGCGCGAACCTTGCGCGAAAGGAATTGCCCGAGATGCATTTTATTAAAGCAAGGACGCAGAGTGATAATGAGACGGCGCTGGTTACGGTGTTCTGTGCGGTATGGCACCGTCAGAACAACAAGCTGGACCTGCTGAAGTCGCACTACATAAACCTGCGCCAACAAAGTGTCGGCGTGCGCATCATCTATATCTTCGACAATGGTGATATGCCGCCCGAATGGCTGGACGCGGACTGTTACGTCTTCTCTCAGGCACTCTCTATCTACGAGGCTTGGTCGGCGGCAGTGGCATTGAGCAATTCACTGTTCGTGATGAACCTCAATATGGATGACCGCCTGGCCACAAATGCGGTCGAGCTCCTGGTCGGAGCAGCTTGCGCTTCTTCCGCCGGAATGGTTGGAGGCGAGTGGCTGGTCTGCTTTGATAATTCCCATCTCGATGAGCCTTTCAAAGCGCCGATACTGACGGCGTCCGAATTTGCGCCGGACTGGCCTCCGAAGCCGCGTGAACGCCTGAGGCTTGGATCGGGTACCGGTGAGCGCGGTACTTTCGGTCCGGCAACACTCTGGAGCCCGAAAATGGTCGGGAAATACTATCCGAGCTACTTCGGCGACGGATCCCTTATCAGATCGGTCGGCGATGCACTGTTCTGGCATGTGTTCCAGCAAAAGAACCTGAAAACCGTTCGCCTGCCGCTCTTGATCGGGAAATATTTCTCTTCGCCGTCCGATCAGGCGGAGTTTCGGGCCAACCAGGACAATGAGCTGTATCAGCGCTACGGTCTCTCCAACGTGTCCTTTGCCGACCGTATCCTTGGTGGCGAAGTGCCGCAATTGGCATTTCAGCCCGCTGGCTGAAGATTGATGCGGCCAAAAGATTGTTTGCAGTCGCCGTCAATTCATTGAACGGTGATCAAGCTATCTCTCCTTACAGGCAATAACCTCGCGGGGACTTGCTGCGGTTTTCACCGCACCGGCTGATAATGGCCGCGCAGCGGCACCCGGCTGTCCATAGACACGACGCCGTCGCGCTCGCAGACATACATCAAAGTCGGCATGCCGCCGGAGCGGAAAATCTGGTCGTAGCGGCGGCGGATTTGTACCGTCTCGGTGTGGCAGTCGTACGATTCTTCCACCTTCTTGTCCGGCTGCGCTTTCACGCCCGGAAGATCCTTGTAGGGATAGAGCGGCTGCACGGCCTGCTTGCCGGAATTCTGCCAGTCTATGGCAAAGGCGGGCGCAGCCGAAGCGCCGGCAACAAGCGACAGCAGGAGAACCGCAGCGAACCGCATCACAACCTCTTTCACGGGCGTCTTTCGTTCGGTGCCCATGTCCAGGATGTAGGAAGATCGGAAGTCGCCATCAAGCGGAAGCGCGGGCGGGCTTGCGGAAATAACTTCTGATGATCGGATGAGAAAAGAGGCCGGCGAGGATTGCAAAACCGGCACCGACGGCAAAACCGGCAAGAAGGCCGCCGATCATGCCTGCGACCATGATGACTTTCTTGCTCGGCCCATCTGCCTTGACGGGAACTTCGGCGGGCGAGACGACGCGGATATTGCTTTGGCTCAGGTTCTGCTCTTCGCTGGTCTCGCCGGAACGCTTCAGAACTGATTCGTAAAGTTCGCGGGCGGCCGTCGCCTTGCGCTGCAGCTCGTTCAGTTGCACTTGTTTGTCCGAGGTCGTTGCCTGCAGGGCTTTCTGCACTGCCAGCTCCTTGGCGATATCGTCTTCGGCCTTCTTGGCCTGCTCATATTCGGCTCTTGCCGAGGTCGCGACCCTCTGGAGTTCGCCTTTGATCTCCACCCCGATGCTGTCAAGCGAGGAACGGGCTGCCTGAAGGCGCGGATGACGCGAACCCATCTGGCTCTGCAGGCTGCCGACGATTGCGGCCTGGGCGGCATATTGCTGCCGCAGGCTGACGAGCGGTGATGTGCCTGTGGCGCCATCCGTCTGGCTGCCGGCAACGACATCTTCGACCCGCAGATTTGCGGCGGCGTCGGCGCGGGCCTTGGCCTGAATGGTCTTTTCCTGGGCGGTGACGAGCAGCGTATTCAGGGACGAAAGGCGCTGATCGGAGATCAGATTGCCCTCGGTCGCCGCCATGTCGTTGTCGGCGCGGAAGGTTTCGACCGCCTGCTCCGCTTCCTGCACCTTGCCGCGCAGATCGTCGAGACGGCCGTCGAGTGCCGACGAGGTGGTCTCGTAAAGGCCTGATGATGCGCTGCTTTCCTCCTGCATGAAGGAGGTGACGACCTGGTTTGCGAGCTTCGCGGATTTTTCCGGATCACGCGTCGTCGCGGCAAGCGAGACCACGTAGGTGTTATTCTCGCGTGTGATCAGCAGAGCCTTCTGAAGGGTGCCGATGATGGCGGCGCCATCCGTCCTGCCGCCGGTGAATTCCGGATCCTGGTCGAGCTTCATGGCGTCGGCAACGCGACGCAATACGTTGCCCGAGGTCAGCAGCTGAACCTGGCTGTCGATCAGCGTCGAAATCATTTCCGGCGACGGGGCCGCATTCTGCGAGCCGCTGTCGGCAAGGCCGATCTGGCGCGGATCGAAATAGAGGGCGGCAACGGCGGTGAATTTCTGCGGAATACGGGGCGCGATCACCGCGCCGGCGGCAGCACCGACAAGGCAAAGACCGGCAATGATCAGGCGCCTACTCCAGACGGCGGCAACGGCAGATCTGATATCCAGCAATGGCCCGGCGACATCTGGCGCCTGCTCGACCACAGGCTCTGGTGCTGGCGAGGGTTCGGGGACGGCAGGAATATCGCGGCGCGGCGGCGGCGCGGCGCGGCTTTCCGATACTGTCGGGCGAACCGGAGGAGGACCGGGCTCGGGAGCCGGTGGAGGCGGAACGAAATCGGTCGGCCGGATGATCGGGCTGCGCGCACGGGTGCCTTCAGGCGCAGGCTGAGACGACTCATAACTGCGCCAGGCAGGCAGGCGGCTCACCCTGTTCCCGTCATACTGATTCATAACACCGCATCCGCCCGGCAAGAAAGGACGGCCGAGACAGAGCGACTTTAGAAATTCTTAGCTAACGGACCGTTAAGATGCCGGCATCGAAGCCGACGTGGCGACCTGCCGCGACCCGCGAGGATAGCCATGAAACGGAAAAGACTGCTGCACAGGCTGCTGGTTGCCGCCGTCACGGCCATTTCGTCCACTGCCCATGCCGCTGACGCACCACTTTGCTATTATGGCGTCAATCTCTCCGGCGCCGAATATGGCGAGCGCGGTGGCATCTACGGCACGAATTATACCTACCCGACCGAAGAAACGATCAGCTATTTCGCGAAGAAGGGCATGACGATCATCCGCCTGCCCTTCCGCTGGGAGCGGCTGCAGCCGACGCTTGGCGCGCGGCTCGATGATGATGAACTGCAGCGCTTGAAGGACACGGTTGCGCTGGTTCGCAAGCACAAGATAAACGTGCTGCTCGATCCGCACAATTTCGGCTATTACGACAAGGGCCAGGTCGGCAAGCCGCCAGCAACGAATGCGGCCTTTGCCGATTTCTGGGCGCGGCTTTCCGTCGAATTTGCCAATCAGGACGGCGTGCTTTTCGGGCTGATGAACGAGCCGCACGACATTCCCGCGACCGACTGGCTGAAAGCTGCCAACGCCGCGATCCGCGGCATTCGAGCGGTCGGCGCGCGCAATCTCATCCTTGTTCCCGGCACTGCCTGGAGCGGAGCGGCAAGCTGGGAAACCGATGTGATCGGCGGCGCGAACGGAACCGTCATGCTCGGCATGCGTGATCCGCTCGATTTCTACGCCTATGAATTCCATCAGTATCTCGACGCGGATTCCTCCGGCACGCACGAGACCTGCGAGGGCGCAAAGGCCGCGACCGATGCCATCACCAACGTAACCGCGTGGCTGAAGACGAACGGCAAACGCGGCTTCCTCGGTGAATTCGGCGCATCCGCAAATCCGGATTGCCTCGATGGCCTGAAGACCATGCTCACCACCATGTCCGACAATAGCGACGTCTGGCTCGGCTTCTCCTATTGGGCAGCAGGGGAATGGTGGCCGGCGACCGAACCCTTCAACGTGCAGCCGCGTGATACACCCGAGCGCCCGCAATTGCGCCTGCTTGAGCAGATGGTGGCCAGACATGCGCCCGTCTGCGCAGCGGTAAAGCCTGCGGGGAAGTGACATGGCAGCAATCGGAGAAACGAGCACGAGATTCGAAACTGTCACAGATGCGGCCGGCCCGGCTTCGCGTCTCGATTACCCTGTTTTGATCCTCGGGCTGCTCTCGGTTCTCTACAATGGCATCCTGGCCTTCATAAACCACAACGTCATGCCGCTTTCGATGACGCATGTTGCGGCCAGCGAAGGCCTGATCATGGCGAGCGCAATCATCTATATCCTGCATAAAGGGATCTACGAGGAGGACCTTCCGGCCCTCCTGTTCATGCTCTTCACGCTGATCGTGACAGTCTATGTCAGCGTGCTCAACCGCATGGCCTTTATCGATCATTTCCGCAACGTGCTGATCATCTTCTGCTTCACGGGGCTTGGAGGCTGGTGCAACGAGCGGACGCTGAAGCTGATCTTCCGTGTGGCCTGTTTCATGGTGCTGCTTTTCCTGATCTTCGAGATCATCAGCGTGCCCTTCTATGTCAGTATCGTGCATCCCTCGGACTATTTCGCCAATACGCGCGGGCTGAAGCCGCTCAGCTTCAACACAACCGGTCTTTTCCAGAATGCACTCGGCTTTCCCGGCCGATTCTCATTCGGCATCATCGATCACCGCTCGTCCTCGATCTTCCTGGAGCAGGTATCGCTCGCCAATTTCTGCGGCGTGATCGCGGTCTATCTGATTTCGATGTGGGATCGGCTGACGCGGACCGACCGGACGCTGGCGATCGCAACCGCGCTGCTGATCCTCACGACCAACGATACCCGCACGATGCTGATCTTCTGCATCTGCTGTATCGGCGGCTATTTCGTCTTTCCGAAAATTCCCAAGGCCTTCAATCTGGCGCTGATGCCGCTCATCGTCTGCGCCGGCTTCCTCGTCTACACGAAAGACCCCAATGCGATCGGCGACAATTTCACCGGGCGCATCAACCTGACGATGAAGAAACTGATGGATCTCGATCCGCTGGCGATCCTCGGGCTTTCGGTCGACAAAGTCGCCGAATTCGCCGATAGCGGCTATGTCTATCTCGTCTATGGAGCGACGATCTTCGGCGTCATCGCCTTCTGGCTGTTCGTCTGCCTGTTTCCCGCGGGCACGAGCCCGGCACAAAGGCGCTGCGCCCATTCACTTTCTCTTTTCATTTTTCTGAATATGATGATCGGGGGAACGGCAATCTTCTCGATGAAGATCGCCGGCCTCCTCTGGCTTGTCATCGGGTTCATGCGTTTCCGCGACACGCCACGCATCCGGCAGGGTCGTCCGGCAAATGTACTGAGTTGACGAAGCGGCCTGCCCGAAGGGCGATCCGCGAGAGCCTGTGGGAGCAAGACACCGGATGCTTGTCCAGCTGCAATATCTGCGTGCCATCGCGGCGCTGATGGTCGTTTACTTCCATGCCATCCTGCAGCTTGCCAAGGTCAATCCCGCCATCGACGCGACCTCGTTCATCTATGGCGAAACGGGTGTCGATATCTTCTTCGTGCTCAGCGGGTTCGTGATGTGGCTGACCACGAGCGGGCGCGCCATGACGCCGGTCGATTTCGCACGCAAGCGCATCAAAAGGATCGTGCCGCTCTACTGGCTGGCGACGCTGTTTTCGGCGGCTGTGGCGCTCATCGCGCCATCGCTCCTCAAGTCGACAGCCTTCGATCTGCCGCATCTGATGGCCTCGCTGCTCTTCATACCGTGGATCAACCCGGTCGACCCGACGATGATCGCGCCTGTCATCGTGCCCGGCTGGACGCTGAATTACGAAATGTTCTTCTATTTCGTCTTCGCACTGCTGTTGCCGATCCGCGAGGACTATCGGCTGCCCGCTCTCTGCGGTGCCTTTGCAGCCATCCTGATCGTCTGCCACCTGCTGCCGGAAACGACAGCCACCAAATTCTACGGCGAGCCCATCATTCTCGAATTTCTGGCCGGCGCGGTGCTCGGTTGGCTCTATCTCCAGAAGCTTCTGCTGCCGCAGCGCTGGGCCTGGGTTCTCCTGGCCGTCGGCTTCGCCTTCCTCTTTATCAACGAGGATCTGATGCGACCGGACGACCGTTATTATAGTTGGGGCATACCGGCGATCTTCATCGTCTACAGCGCCATATCCATCGACTTCTCGAAACTGCCCTTTGTCGGGTGGCTCAACTATCTCGGCGACGCCTCCTACGAAATCTACATCACGCATGCCTTCACGCTGGCGTTCCTCCGGATCATCGCCAATCATTTCCCGATCGGCGCGCTTCAGCAGCCTGTTATCTTCGTGATCCTCTGCCTCGTGCTCTCTTCCATCGTGGGGGCGATCATTCACGAAATCATCACCCCACGCAGAAAAGTCCGGATCGCCAACCGGCCAGCCACCTGACGTCAAAACATCAGAAGGCGAGGACGGGATTTCGAACGGCGCAGGCAGAACGGAATCCCGCGCGGCCTGTCATAAGCTTGCGGCCATGAAAGCAAATGCCGCAGGCATGAAAGTTCGGCTTGCAATTTATTGCAGAAATGAAAGCGTGCCGGCCTGTTCGCCGCCGCGGCTTTGATCTAAGCACGGCCCGGCGGCTGGAGAGAGGGAAGAGGACATGACGGACTATGTATTGACGGTAACCTGCAAGTCGACGCGCGGCGTCGTGGCGGCGATTTCGACCTATCTCGCCGAAAAGGGTTGCAACATCATCGACAGTTCGCAGTTCGACGACCTCGATACCGGCAAATTCTTCATGCGCGTCAGCTTCATCTCCGAAGAGGGCGTCACCCTTGCGGAGATCAAGGAAGGCTTCAAGCCGATCTACGAGAAGTTCGGCATGGATGCGGAAGTGCATGACGGGAGCGAGCGCCTGAAGGTGCTCCTGATGGTCTCCCGTTTCGGCCACTGTCTCAACGACCTGCTCTACCGCTGGAAGATCGGCGCTTTGCCGATCGACATCGTCGGCGTCGTCTCCAACCATTTCGATTACCAGAAGGTCGTCGTCAACCACGACATCCCCTTCCACCACATCAAGGTGACGAAGGAAAACAAGCCGCAGGCCGAAGCACAGCTGCTGGATCTCGTCGAGCAGACCGGCACGGAGCTCGTCGTTCTCGCCCGCTACATGCAGGTCCTGTCGGATGCCATGTGCCGGAAAATGTCTGGCCGCATCATCAATATCCACCATTCCTTCCTGCCAAGCTTCAAGGGCGCCAACCCCTACAAGCAGGCCTATGAGCGCGGCGTGAAGCTGATCGGCGCCACGGCGCATTACGTGACAGCCGATCTCGACGAAGGCCCGATCATCGAGCAGGACACGGCCCGCATCACGCATGCGCAGTCGGCCGAAGATTATGTCTCGATCGGCCGCGATGTCGAAAGCCAGGTGCTGGCGCGCGCCATCCATGCGCATATTCATCGCCGCGTCTTCCTCAATGGCAACCGCACGATCGTCTTCCCCGCCAGCCCCGGAAGCTACGCCTCCGAACGCATGGGTTGAGACAAACAATCCGTTTTCGCCAAATCCGCGGCTAGAGCGCCGTGCGTCCATTCGGATGCACGGCGCTCTAGCTCTTTTAACCTACGCATCAGGCTTTCCGAAAATCGATTACGATTTTCGGGCCGATGCTGTCGTGCAATCTTCCGTTGCTTGTCGGCAAGTGCTTGATTATCTGTTTCAATAGGTAATCGAATCATGCCGCGGAGGGGTGCCATGACCGAGGAAGCGCTTGTGGACCGCATGGCGCTGCCGCGCCCCGAGATTGCCGCTTCCGAAGCGGCGGATATTCTGCTGTCCCATTACGGACTTTCCGGCACGCTGTCCGAACTTGGCAGCCAGCAGGACCGCAATTACCGGCTCGACACGGAAGACGGCCGCTATGTCCTGAAGATCTGCCATGCCGCCTACGAGACCGAAGAGCTCGAAGCGCAGAATGCGGCGATCCACCATTTGCGTGCCAAGGCGGATGCGCCCCGTGTTCCCAACGTGATAGCGTCCACCGAGGGGCAGGAGATCGTTTCCGTCAGCGTGCGGGAGCAGGATTATCAGGTCCGTCTGCTGGAATATCTCGAAGGCGAAGGCCTGACGCACCGTGCCTATCTGGCACCGGCCTCGGTCGCGGCGCTCGGCGCGCTCTGTGCACGTCTGGCCGAGGCACTTGCCGATTTCACCCATCCCGGACTCGACCGCAGCCTGCAATGGGACCTGCGCCGCGCCGGGCCTGTGGCCGTGCAGCTGCTTTCCTCCATTACCGACAGCGCCGCACGCGACAGGATCGCCAAGACGATGGTCATGGCCGTGCGCCGCATCCAGCCGCTTGCGCCATCGCTGCGGCTTCAGGCGGTTCATCACGACGTGACGGGTGATAATGTCGTCAGCCACCCTGATGTGCATGGGCGGCCTGTTCCTGATGGAGTGATCGATTTCGGCGACATCATCCGCGGCTGGCTGGTCGGCGACCTTGCCGTCACCTGCGCCTCGCTGCTGCATCAGGCAGACGGCGACCCCTTTTACACTTTGCCGGCGGTGAAAGCCTATCACGAGATTTACCCGCTGATCGAGGACGAGCTGAAGGCACTCTGGCCGCTCATTGTGGCGCGCGCCGTCATCCTCGTCGCCAGCAGTGAGCAGCAGATCTCGATCGATCCTGACAATGACTACGTCAGAGGCAATCTGGAGGGCGAGCGGCGCATCTTCGATACTGCGATGTCCGTGCCGTTCGAACTGATGGAAGCGGCTATCCTGAAAGCGGCCGGTCTCGATATAGCCGGTGCCGATACGTCGAACTGGCAGCCGCTCCTGCCGGAGATCGATCCCGCATCCATCGCCTATGTCGATCTCGGCGTGCAGAGCCCGCATTTTTCCGATGGCAACTGGCTCACGACCGACATGGACTGGCGGCTTCTTGCCCGCGCGGCGGCGGAAACGGGAACCGCGGCGACGCGTTACGGCGAATATCGCCTGTCCCGCGCCGGCCTGCACCGTGCAAAAGCCCAGGCAACCTATGCCTTGCATATGGATATCTGCCTTGCGGCGGGCAGTATCGTCGCTGCGCCCTTTGCAGGCCGGATAACCTGGTACGACCAGCATCTGGTCCTCACAGGCGCCGATATGAAGCTGCATATCGACGGCATTGAGCTTTCGGTTGAGGACGGCAGTGAGGTCGCCGCCGGTCAGGGGCTCGGCACCGTCTCCGGCGAGACATCCTCTCTCGGCGGATTGCGCCTGCAGCTTTGCAGCATCGCCGGCTTCGAGCCGCCACTCTTTGCCACACCGCAACAGGCGGATGCGTGGTCCGCGCTCTGCCCCTCGCCTTCGGTACTGCTCGGACCGCGCGCCAACGCGCCGAAACCGGAAGCGGCAGCGCTTTTCGAGCTGCGGCAGGCGCATTTCGCCAGCCCGCAGAAGAATTATTACGCGCGCCCGCCGCAGATCGAGCGCGGCTGGAAGGAGCATCTCTTCGATGTCGAAGGACGCGCCTATCTCGATATGGTCAACAACGTCACGATCCTCGGCCATGGTCATCCGCGCATGGCGGAAGCGATCGGCCAGCAATGGCTGATGCTGAACACCAATTCGCGGTTCCACTATGCCGCCGTCGCGGAATTCTCCGAGAGCCTTGCGTCCCTGGCGCCCGAGGGCCTGGATGCCGTGTTCCTCGTCAACAGCGGCTCGGAAGCCAACGATCTGGCGCTGCGGCTTGCCTGGGCGCATAGCGGCCGACGCAACATGGTCTGCCTGCTGGAGGGCTATCACGGCTGGTCGGTGGCAAGCGACGCCGTCTCCACTTCGATCGCCGACAATCCGCAGGCGTTGACGACACGGCCGGACTGGGTTCACGCCGTCGTTTCGCCCAACACCTATCGCGGCCAGTTCCGCGGGCCGGAGTCGACTGCGGATTATCTCGGCACGGTAATGCCGGTGCTGGAGGCCATTGATGCCGAGGGCGAAGGGCTGGCCGGCTTTATCGCCGAATCGGTCTATGGCAATGCTGGCGGCATTCCACTGCCCGACGGCTATCTGACGGAAGTCTACCGGCAGGTGCGGGAGCGCGGCGGCCTCTGCATCGCCGACGAGGTACAGGTGGGCTACGGGCGGCTTGGCCACTATTTCTGGGGCTTCGAGCAGCAAGGCGTCGTGCCTGATATCATCACCATTGCCAAGGGCATGGGCGATGGTCATCCGCTTGGCGCCGTCATTACGACGAAGGAGATCGCCGCTTGCCTGGAGAAGGAAGGCTATTTCTTCTCGTCGGCCGGCGGCAGCCCGGTCAGTTGCGTTGCCGGCATGACGGTTCTCGATGTCATGGCCGAGGAGCGGCTGCAGGACAATGCCCGGGAGGTGGGCGACCATCTGAAGGCGCGGCTGGCGGCACTCATCGACCGCTATCCGATTGTGGGCGCCGTGCATGGCATGGGCCTCTATCTCGGCCTCGAATTCGTGCGCGACAGAGTGACGCTGGAGCCGGCGAGCGAAGAGACGGCGGCGATCTGCGATCGACTCTTGGAACTCGGCGTCATCATGCAGCCGACGGGTGATCACCTGAACGTGTTGAAGATCAAACCGCCACTCTGCCTGAGCGAACAAAGTGCCGATTTCTTCGTCGACATGCTGGAAAAGGTGCTTCGGGAAGGCTGGTAGACAAGGAACTGCGGCCATTAACGAATTTGGTCTTTTCGAGATTTTCCGATTTTTAGCCAAACACCCCATTGCCGGAATCAGATCGACTTCCTATGTCTGCCTCGGCGATTTCGAGGCGTCTCGACCGTCACATTGATTGCACGAAGGCGTGATAGAATTGTTCCTGCAAATCGAAATGTGATGGAATGAAATTTTTCGGATCGTCGATATTTTGACACGTTTCGGAATATGTTTCTTATAGGCCGTCAGCTATTCTCTACCAAGTTTGTAGATTATAGAGATGGTCTTTCACCGGCCCCGGCTCTTCCGGGACCTCGCAAGTGCAACGCCAACGCAAGGAACGAGACATGGTTGATTTCGAAATTCTCGCCGTACTGCCTGGGCGATCTGTGCTTGGCAATGACCGTCCGGGCGCCCTCTCCCGCCCGAACTGTCGAATGTGACGTTCGTCCCCCTTTCAAACGGTACCAGACAAGTCAATTCGCCATAGCCAGCGCATCCGCGCGGCAGGAGTTCTATGTAATGAAAAAAGAAGTTATCGAATATGCAGGCATCCCGGTCGGGATCGTCATTCCGGATGAAGACCGGCTGAAATTCATCGCCGTCAAATTCCATGTCCATGACCTCGATGAGCAGCATTTCAGCTCGCCCGCCGAGGTGAAGCTGGCCATTCACGATCTGATGACCCGCCGCCACCCGAAGCCCCTTCATGCCTGACGCAGAACGCGGCTTCAGCACTATCAGAGGATTTCCGACCGGCCCGGCAAAACGGGCCGGTCTTGTTTTTTTGCCCGTCTTGTTTTTTAAAGGCATTTGACTTCCTATCGGTGCGCTTCCCTTCATGACAGGAGCGCGCACTTGTCCGATCTTCTCAATCTCCTCACCGATATCGACGGCGTTTCCGTCGGCCACGCGACCGACCTATCGCTCGGTTCCGGCGTCACGGCCATCGTCTTCGATGAACCGGCAGTCGCTTCCGGCAGCGTGCTCGGCGGTGCGCCGGGCGGGCGCGATACGGCGCTGCTCGACCCTTCCATGGTGGTCGATGCCGTCGACGCCTTCGTGCTGTCGGGCGGATCGGCCTTTGGTCTCGACGCGGCAGGCGGCGTGCAGGCGGGATTGCGGGAGATGGGACGCGGATTCCAGGTCGGTCCGGTGCGCATCCCGATCGTACCACAGGCGATCCTGATGGACCTGCTAAACGGCGGCGACAAGGACTGGGGTCTGCATTCGCCTTATCGCGATATGGGATATGAAGCCGTCAGGGCTGCCCACAAGGGCGCTTTCGATCTCGGTACTGTTGGTGCCGGCACCGGTGCGACGACCGCGACCTTCAAGGGCGGGCTCGGCTCGGCAAGTGCCGTCAGCAGTTCCGGGCACCGCATCGCGGCCATCGTCGCCGTGAATGCCGTGGGCACCGCGACGATCGGCGAAGGCCCGCATTTCTGGGCCGCACCCTTCGAGCAGGATGGAGAATTCGGCGGGCTCGGCATGCCCGACCAGATGGACCATAGCCTGCGGCTGAAAGGCGTGAAGACGACGGCAACAACAATCGGCGCTGTTGTCACCGACGCATCGCTTACCAAGGCGGAGGCGCACCGGCTCTCCATCGCTGCTCATGACGGATTGGCGCGTGCAGTGCTGCCTGCCCACCTGCCGCTCGACGGCGATACGATTTTTGCGGCCTCCACCGGCAAACACGAGCGCAACGACATGGCAAGCCTGATGGAATTGTGTCATCTCGCCGGGATCGTCATGGCGCGGGCGATCGCGCGCGGCGTCTACGAGGCGACGGCGCTTCCGGTGCGGGGTGCGCTTATGGCATGGCGCGACCGCTATGCGGCCGGACGCTGATTGCTTAGACTATCGTGAAAATTGCCTGACGGCGGAGAATGGTTGAATGCAGATTCGGGCGCTGATGTATTTCGACGAACTGGTGCGAACCAACTCCATGCGCCAGGCGGCCGAAAACCTGAATGTCGCTCCGACGGCGATCAGCCGGCAGATCGAGAACCTCGAATACCATTTTGGCGCGCCGTTAGTCGAACGCAGCGCCCGCGGTGTGAAGCTGACGGCTGCCGGCGAGCTGCTGGCGGCCCGCGCAGGCCGCACGCTGCGCGAACTCGACCACGTGCAGCAGCTGATCGAAGACCTGAAGGGCCTGCAGCGCGGCCGTGTCAACATTTACGCGAACGGGGCGACCGTCGCCAATCTGCTTGCGCCTGCGCTGGCCGAATTCAGCTTGAAATATCCGAAGCTGCGCTTTGCCGTGACCATCACCAGCGCGCGGGCGGCAATCGAAGCGGTCAACAGCGCGGAAGCCGATATTGCGGTGACCCTGTTTGCGCCGCCGATGTCAGGCACCAAGGTGCGGCTGCGCTCGGAAATCGCCTATGACCTCATCACCTCGCCGAGCCATCCAGCGGCGACACGTCCGGATATTCAGCTGAAGGAAATGGCCGATTATGCGCTGGCTCTGCCCGATCAATCCTTCGGCTTCCGTCAGGCCTTCGACGCGCTCTTCGAGAAGGAAGGGCTGAGCCTCGATCCGGTTTTCGTGACGAGTTCGCTCGAGATGCTCAAAGAACTGGTGTTGAGCAACGCGGCGGTGACGCTGCTGCCGGCACTGACCGTTCGCCGCGAGATAGAGGCAGGGCAGCTCTGCGCCATTCCTCTTGCCGGCAAGACCAGCATCCGCACGCATGTCGATCTCTGCGTGGCGCCCGATCGACAGCTCTCCTTTGCCGCCACGAAGCTTCTCGATTTCATCGAACGCTTCATGCGCGAGCGGTCGAACCGCCAAACTATCGGCAAAGATAAGACCGCCAGCAAAGAGTAGAACTCACGGACTTGCATCAGGGCAAGAATTGCGGTGTAGCTTTTTCGGCTACACTGAGCACACAAAATCGTCATTGTGTGTGCACTATCGCGGTGTCACTCTATTCGCAAAAGGGATCCGCCAAGCAGCGGGGCCAGACAGGGGAACAGGATGATCAAGGTTTCGCTCGCGCCGTCGGCGCGTCTCATGCGGCGCATTTCCATGGGCGCTGCCC
The DNA here is from genome assembly GCF_014873945.1 of Rhizobium viscosum. Taxonomy (NCBI): domain Bacteria; kingdom Pseudomonadati; phylum Pseudomonadota; class Alphaproteobacteria; order Hyphomicrobiales; family Rhizobiaceae; genus Rhizobium; species Rhizobium viscosum. Next base: position 1,651,508 of record NZ_JADBEC010000001.1, read on the forward strand.
TTTCCGCCGGCATCATGGTGCTGGCGCTGACGCCCGCCGAGGCCGCAAAAACCACACTCAATCTCGGCATGAGCGTCGAGCCTGCTGGACTCGACCCGACGATCGCCGCCCCCGTCGCCATCGGCCAGGTAACTTGGCAGAATATCTTCGAAGGTCTTGTTAGCATCGACGAGACCGGTAAGGTGCAGCCACAGCTCGCCAAGAGCTGGGAGATTTCCCCCGATGGGCTGACCTATACGTTCAAGCTGCAGAGCGGTGTCAAATTCCACGATGGCGAGGCCTTCGATTCCGCCGCCGCCAAGTTTGCCCTCGACCGCGCCCGCGGCAAGGATTCCGTCAATCCGCAAAAGCGCTTCTTTAGCTCGATCGCATCGATCGACACGCCGGATGCCGAAACTCTGGTGCTGCATCTTTCCAGCCCGACCGGCAGCCTGGTCTACTGGCTTGGCTGGCCGGCTTCCGTCATGGTCGGTCCGAAGTCTGCGGCCGACGACAAGACGACGCCTGTCGGCACTGGGCCGTTCAAATTTTCCACCTGGGCCAAGGGCGACCACGTGGAACTCGTCAAGAATGCTGACTACTGGAACAAGGATGACGCGGCCAAGCTCGACAAGGTCACCTTCCGCTTCATCAACGACCCGCAGGCACAGGCAGCAGCCCTGAAATCCGGCGATCTCGACGCCTTTCCGGAATTTGCGGCGCCGGAGCTGATGAGCTCCTTCGATGGCGACGCCCGCCTGACGACCAAGATCGGCAATACCGAGCTCAAGGTCGTCGCCGGCATGAACAATGCCCGCAAGCCTTTCGACGACAAACGCGTGCGCCAGGCCCTGATGATGGCGATCGACCGCCAGACCGTCATCGACGGGGCATGGTCCGGCCTCGGCACCGCGATCGGCAGCCATTACACGCCGAACGATCCGGGCTATCAGGACATGACTGGCGTATTGCCCTACAATGTTGAAAAGGCAAAGGCGCTGCTTGCCGAGGCCGGCTATCCCAACGGCTTCACCTTCACAATCAAATCGCCGCAGATGGCCTATGCGCCGCGCAGCGCACAGGTGATACAGGCGATGTTGGCCGAGATCGGCGTGACGATGAATATCGAGCCCACGGAATTTCCGGCGAAGTGGGTGAAGGATGTGATGACCAGCCGTGACTACGACATGACCATCGTCGCCCATGCCGAACCGATGGACATCGATATCTATTCGCGTGACCCCTATTACTTCAACTACAAGAATCCGGCCTTCAACGACCTCATGAAAAAGGTGCAGAACACCGCGGACCCCGCCGAGCAGGCGAAGATCTACGGTGAAGCGCAGAAGATCCTCGCCGAGGACGTACCGGCGCTCTATCTCTTCGTCATGCCCAAGCTCGGCGTCTGGGACAAGAAGCTGAAGGGGCTTTGGGAGAACGAGCCGATCCCCTCCAACGTTCTCAGCAACGTTTCCTGGGAAGAGTAGACAATCGAGCGCGGGCGGCGGACAGGGTGATGAAGACGATATGATCGCACTGCTTTCCCGCCGCCTCGCCGGTCTCGTCATCACCCTTCTCGTCGTGTCCCTGGTGATCTTCGCCGTCATGGACCTGCTGCCCGGCGATCCTGCTTCGATCATGCTCGGCACTTCGGCCAGCCCCGAAACGCTGGCGGCACTGCGCCGCGATCTCGGCCTCGACCAGCCACTGCTCATTCGCTACGGCCAATGGCTTGCCGGCGTATTCTCCGGCAATCTCGGACAATCCTACACCTATGGCGTTCCGGTCGCCGGGCTGATTATCGAGCGGCTGGCCGTGACGCTGCCGCTCGCTCTGATCGCCATCATGCTCTCCGTACTGATCGCATTGCCGCTCGGCGTTCTGGCCGCAGCGCGGCGCGGCGGCATCATGGACGCGATCGCCACGGTCTTCTCACAGGTGAGCATCGCCGTGCCCGCCTTCTGGGTGGCGCTGCTGCTCATCATTCTGTTTTCCACCACGCTTGGTCTCATGCCGGCGGGCGGCTTTCCGGGGTGGGGGACCGGGTTCCTGCCCGCTTTGCAGGCGCTGATAATGCCGGCTGTCGCGCTGGCACTGCCGCAGGCCGGCGTGCTGACGCGTGTGACGCGATCCGCCGTGCTCGACACGATGCATGAGGATTTCGCGCGCACGGCCGTTGCCAAAGGATTGTCGCGCAGCGCGGTGCTCTGGCGCCATATCGTGCCGAATGCACTGGTGCCGATCCTGACGATCCTCGGGCTGCAATTCACCTTTCTCGTCGCCGGCGCAGTGCTGGTCGAAAACGTCTTCAATCTGCCGGGGCTGGGACGGCTTGCCTTTCAAGCCCTGTCGCAGCGCGATATCATCGTGATGCAGGATGTCGTGCTGTTCTTCGCCGGCCTCGTCATCGTCATGAACTTCATCGTCGATCTCTCCTATCTGGCGATCGACCCGCGCATGCGAAAGGCGGCATGATGGCTCCGATCGTCTCCTCCGCCATCTTTCCACGGCGCCGAAGCTTCAGGCTTAGCCGGCGAAAGAATCTCATCACAGGGACCATCGTCATCGGCCTCTTGGCCGCCATTGCCCTGCTGTCGCTCTTCTGGACACCGCTGCCACCGGCCAAGATGCAGATCATTCACAAGCTGCAGCCGCCGCTTGCCTTCGGCCTCCTCGGTACGGACCAGTTCGGCCGCGATGTGCTTTCCATGCTGATGGTCGGGTGCTGGAATTCGCTGTCGATCGCCGTCAGCGCGGTCGCCATCGGCGGCACACTCGGCTCCATTGCCGGGATTTCTGCGGCAGCCATCCGCGGCCCCTATGAGGCGCTTTTGATGCGCGCCTGCGACGTGATCTTCGCGCTGCCGCCGATCCTTTCGGCCATGGTGCTCGGCGCTTTTCTCGGACCGGGGCGCTTTACGGCGATTACCGCCATCGCCGTCTTCATGGTGCCGGTTTTTGCGCGTGTAACGCTCGCCACTTCATTGCAGGCCTGGAGCCGCGATTATGTTCTGGCGGCGCAGGCGATCGGCAACAGCCGTTTCACCATCTCGGTGCGGCACGTGCTGCCGAACATCGTCAGCCAGATCATCGTGCATGCGGCGATCCAGCTCGGTCTTGCGATCCTGACCGAAGCCGGCCTCTCGTTTCTCGGTCTCGGCATGGCGCCGCCGGCGCCGACCTGGGGGCGCATGCTGGCGGATGCCCAGACCTTCCTTTCGCTTGCTCCCTGGCTGGCGATCCTGCCCGGCCTTGCGATCGCGCTCACCGTCTTCGGCTTCAACATGCTGGGTGACGGGTTGCGCGATCTGTTCGACCCGCGCGAGGCGAGCCGCTGATGTCCTCCCAAGACAAAACGCCCGAAAAGACCAGATCATGACCGAAACCGATTTCACCATCCGCGAACTCAGGCGGCGCTTTGCCGAGAAAAGCCTCTCGCCACTCGACTACTGGCTTGCTCTGGAAAAACATATAGACGCCTGGGAGCCCTCGATTGCGGCGCTCTACCTCTATGATCCGCAAGCCGCGCGCGAGCAGGCGAAGGCATCGAGCGAACGCTGGATGAAGGGTGGAACACTCGGTCCGCTGGACGGCATCCCGGTCACGCTGAAAGAACTGATCGCGACCAAGGACCAGCCTGTACCGCTGGGCACGAAGGCAGTCGAACTGACGCCTGCGGAAGCAGATGCCCCGGCGGCGGCACGGTTGCGGGAGGATGGCGCTGTTATCTTCGCCAAGACGACCTGCCCCGACTACGGCATGCTGTCTTCGGGACTTTCGAGCTTCCATCCTCTGAGCCGCAATCCCTGGGACATCACGCAGAACCCCGGCGGTTCCAGCGCAGGGGCCTCGGCGGCCGCCGCTGCCGGCTACGGACCGCTGCATGTCGGCACCGATATTGGCGGCTCCGTGCGCCTGCCGGCGGGCTGGACGGGAGTCTTCGGCTTCAAGCCGAGCCATGGGCGCATTCCGGTCGACCCCTATTATGTCGGGCGCTGCGCGGGACCGATAACCCGCACGGTGGAGGACGCCGCCTGGTCGATGGCAACCCTTTCCCGCCCCGACTGGCGCGATGGCACCAGCCTGCCGCCGAATGACTTCGACTGGATGGACCTCGATATCGATCTCAGCGGCATGCGGATCGGGCTGATGCTCGATGCCGGCTGCGGTCTTGCCGTCGATGAAGATGTGAGGATAGCGGTCGAAGAGGCCGCGAAGCTCTTCGAGAAGGCCGGGGCAACGATCGTTCCAGCTGGACCGGTGCTGACGCGCGCCATGCTGGATGGGCTCGACAATTTCTGGCGCTCACGTTTCTGGGGCGACATTGCCGGGCTCAGCGAGGAACGCCGCGAGAGTATTCTTCCCTATATTTACGAATGGGCGAAGGGCGGTGCCGATATCAGCGGCGTGGATGCCGTCAAGGGTTTCAATCAGACGATCGAGATGCGAAAGACCTGCGGCCGGCTTTTCACCGAGGTCGATGCGGTGTTGTCACCGACCAATCCGATCGTCTCCTATCCGGCCGAATGGCCCTCGCCGACCAATGATCCGAAGCTGCCCTTCGAGCATATCGCCTTCACCGTGCCGTGGAACATGTCGGAGCAGCCGGCGTCGTCCATCAATTGCGGCTTCTCGAAGGGCATGCCGATCGGCCTGCAGATCGTCGGGCCGCGCTTCGATGATATGCGGGTGCTCAGGCTTTCGAAAGCCTTCGAAAACTGGACGGGTGGCGTGAAAAACTGGCCAAAGCCGCCTGCGGCCTGACGATCGCAGGGAACGTCAGAACGGACGGCGATAGCCGGTCGGTTGCTCGTAGAGCCAGCCGATGCGCTCGACGGCGGCCTCGAAATTTTCGCGCGCAACGCTCATCGTATGACCGTTGGCATGGATGATGGTTTCGGGATCTTCGAAAATGGCAACATGCCCCTTCCAGAAGACCAGATCACCGCGGCGCACATCCGAGCGCTCGATCGGTTCTCCGAGGCCTGCCGCCTGCATGTCGGTATCGCGCGGCGCGCTTCTGCCGGTCATCTGCAAGGCAAGCTGGACGAGGCCGGAGCAATCGATGCCAAGGCCTGAACGGCCGCCCCAGAGATAGGGTGTTTCCAGAAAGCGGGCAGCGATATCGACATAATCCTGGCCGTCCAAGGCACCCAGCGGCTGGAGATGCTTGGAGAAGATCGCGGTGCCGTCATCGAGCACCAGATAGTGATTGCCGCGCGCTTCCGTTTTACCGGCAATATGGACACGACTGCCCATGGAGAGCACTGTCTTATACGGTTTACGCAATTCTGGTTCCGGATAAAGGAAAGTGCGCTGCGAAACGACGACATGGGTCGGGGCGCTGGCTGCTTCTGCAACTGCGCTTTCGGGCAGGTAACCGACATAGCCATCGGCTGCGGCCTTGACCCAGCACCAGCCGTCAGCGCGATCGAATATCGTGACATCCTCGCCATAAAGCAGTTCCGTGTCGATGCCGCGGGCAAGGTCCGGCTGAGGGCGCAAGGCAACGACCGGGACGCCGATGCGGGCGGGCGTGCCGCTGACGAAGCGCGTCGCTTCGACCTTGCCCTCAAGGCCGGCTTCCGCGAGATCCGGGCGATAGGCGTGGAGACGGCGGTCGAGCATCGTCATGGGATTCCTTTCAGAGTGGCCTTTCGGTCGGGGCCTTTCAGACCGGAAGCTTGCGGCCCTGCTCGCGCACGAGGTCGCCGAGCTTTTCAAGATAGAGCGCACCGCCAACGGTGCGCTTGATGATGACGTTGCGCCGGTCGGCATCGTCGCGGACACGATCGACGAGGCCCATTTCCCCCATCGTATCCAGCGCCCGGGTAATGACCGGCTTCGTCACATTCAGCGTCGCAGCCAGTCCGCGCACGGTATGCGGCGGCGGCACCAGATAGATATGCAGCAGGATCGCCATCTGGCGCAACGTCAAATCTCTGTTGTCGTGACGGACCTGGTTGAGCGCCACACTGTGCCAGAGGCCAAGCGCCTGCGAGGCGGTCAGTTCGATCGGCACGGCCCCTCCGGAAATCGTTACGCTAACGTTTCATTTTCCGGCAGTTACGGCGCGCAAGCAAGAGGCGGCACAGAATGCCGCCTCACAAGGTGAATAAAATTTTAACGATTGGCGCGCAGAGCCTTTTGTTTTCGCATGTCGTTATCGCAAAACCGCTGCACACTTTTGCGCGACATGCTCAGCGAATGCTGTGGCGGATATGGTGATAGAGCGCACGGATGGCCTGTGCCTCGCCGCCTCCGGGCGAATGGGCGCGCTCGTTCGGCGCCCAGCCGTAGATATCGAAATGCGCCCAGCTTTTCGCCTTGCTGACGAAGCGCTTGAGGAAGAGTGCCGCGGTGATGGCGCCTGCCATGCCGCCCGCCGGAGCATTGGTGATGTCAGCGAACTTGGTGCGGATATCCTTTTCGTAGCCGGCATAGAGCGGCAGTTGCCACAGCGGATCGTCCGTCTCGAGGCTTGCTTCCATCAGGTCATGAGCGAGGGTCGCGTCATCGGTGAAGAAGGGCGGCAGATCGGGGCCGAGGGCAACGCGGGCAGCACCGGTCAGGGTCGCCATGTCGATCAGCAGATCCGGTTCTTCCTCGTCGGCATAGGCAAGCGCATCGGCGAGAATCAGGCGGCCTTCGGCATCGGTATTGTCGATCTGGACCGTCAGGCCCTTGCGGCTCCTGTAGATATCGCCGGGGCGGAAGGCATTCGACGAGATGGAATTCTCGACGACCGGGATAATGACGCGCAGATCAACCTTCAGCTTGGCGTCCATGATCATGAGCGCGAGGCCCATGACGTTTGCGGCACCGCCCATGTCCTTCTTCATCAGCAGCATGGAGGATGCAGGCTTGATGTCGAGACCGCCCGTATCGAAGCAGACGCCCTTGCCGACCAGCGTCACCTTGCGATGGCCCTTCTTGCCCCAGCGCAGCTCCAGCAGGCGCGGCGCATCGGCGCTGGCGCGGCCGACGGTATGGACCAGCGGGAAGTTTTCCTTCAGCAGGTCGTCCCCAATGATGACCGACATCTCGGCCTTGTAGTGGACGGCAAGATCCCGGAAAGCGGCTTCGAGCTGCTCCGGTCCCATGTCGTTGGTCGGCGTATTGATGAGGTCGCGGGCGAGGAAGACGCCGGCGAGTTGGCGCTTGATTTCGTTGGCGTCGGCATCGCGCGGGATCATCAGCGTCGCAGCCGGGGATTTTTCGGACTTGTAACGGTCGAAACGATAGCTGCCGAGGCCGAAGCCGAGCGACAGGCGGTTTGCCGTCAGCGGCGCGGTCTCGATGTGCCAGTCGCCGGCCGGAAGCGCGCGTGCGAGCTTGCCGGTTATATAAGGCTGCTCCGATGGATTGGTACCGAGGCCGAAGAGCGCGCCGCCCAGGTGACCGTCGGCCGTCGGGATCAGAAGCAGTGAACCGCTTTCCGCCTTGTAGCCGGCTTTGCGCGCCCAATCGAGGGCGATCGGATCGATTGTTCCGGTCTCGATATGGGCGGGCGTGACAGCAAAGATCGGCAGCGTCGACCCACCCTTGGTGTTGAAAGGCGTCGGTCTTTCGGTGAACTGGAAGGGGGCCATGTTTGTCCTTAGAGGCGGGGGCAGAATCACTTCTTAACTGTCTGTTAGGGTTAACAGACTATTGCTGGAGCGAAGATTGCGTCAAAACCTTTCCGTGTTCCGTTTTGAGGTCAGGCGCCGATTTCATTCAGGAACGCGCAATGCCCGTCTCGGCCTCCACTCCTCTCACGAAGCGTATTTTGCAGGGAACCGCGGCTGTTGTCATCATGCTGGCGCTTGCCGGCTGCTCGACGACGGCAAAGGACCGGATGACGACCGGTTCCATCCCAAAACTCGATAAGCCGGTCGAGCAGATGGACACCAACCAATTACGGGCTGCCACCGACCGCGTCGGCCAGGCCTATGAGAAGAACCCGCGCGATCCGGTCAATGGCGTCAACTACGCCAATCTGCTGCGCATGAATGGTCGCGACGCACAGGCGCTTGCCGTCATGCAGCAGGTTGCCATCGCCAATCCCGCTGATCGCAACGTGCTCGCCGCCTACGGCAAAGCGCAGGCCGCCGCGGGGCAGCTTCAGCAGGCGCTGGATACGATCGGCAGGGCACAGACGCCCGATCGGCCCGACTGGCGGCTGATCTCGGCGGAAGGCGCGATCCTCGATCAGATGGGCAAGCCAAACGATGCACGCCAGCGCTATCGCGATGCGCTCGACATCCAGCCGAACGAGCCGTCGGTGCTTTCCAACCTCGGCATGTCCTATCTTCTGACGGGCGATCTGCGCACGGCGGAAACCTATCTTCGTTCGGCGGCAGGCCAGCCCTCGGCCGATAGCCGCGTGCGCCAGAACCTCGCTCTCGCCGTCGGCCTGCAGGGCCGTTTTCCCGAGGCGGAGCAGATCGCCCGGCGCGAGCTTTCGCCGCAGCAGGCCGACGCCAACGTCGCCTATCTGCGCGGTATGCTTTCCCAGCAGAATTCCTGGCAGAAGCTGGCGGCAAAAGACACGACGTCGGCTGCTGCCGCCAACACCAACTGACCTATTTGCTGCTCAGTCCCGAAAGGATGAGACGCAGGCCCAGGCCGGCCATGACGGCGCCTGCCGCCCTGTCGATCCAGGCCTTGGCGGCAATATAGAGCTTCCGTGGATGGTGAGCCGAAAAGGCAAATGCCACAATCGCATACCATCCCGCTTCGACCAGGAAGACGCCCACCGGCAGCGCCAGCAAAAGCTCTACCGGCACGGTTTTGGGTAAGAGTGCTGCAAAGATGCTGGCGTAGACAACGATTGCCTTCGGATTGCTTAGCTGCGTCAACAGAGCAGAGGTAAAACTGCGCGCCGGCATGCTTTTGCCGGCAACATCGTCCGACAACAGAAGCGGCTCGCTCGCTCCCTTCCAGATAGCGAAGGCGATGTAGAGCAGGTAGGCCCCGCCAGCGATCTTCAACACCAGATAGAGCCACTCGAATTGTGAAAGCAGCGCCGTCAAGCCGGCAAGCGCAAGGATAGCGAAGGTCACGCCGCCGATGCCCATGCCGAGTGCAGCGGCAAACCCGTCAAAACGAGAACGGGAAATGGCAATGCGCGAGACGACGACGAAACTTGGACCGGGGCTCATGGCGCCGATCATCAAGGCACTGATGATACTGATAAAGATACCGAGAGAAGACATAACAAAGCCCTGCTTTCACGCGATCGAAGATTGGCGGCTCGAACGGCAGAAACGTCCGCGCCCAGATGGCTCCCCATCCTGTTCGCCGGTTACGCAGGGCGCACGCTAACCGCATTCTTCAACAGCGGCAAGCGTCAGAATCGGTCGGCGACTTGGATGCCGGCAGGGCCGAGAATGACGGCGATCAGTACCGGCAGGAAGAAGAGGATCATCGGGACGGTCAGCTTCGGCGGCAGGGCAGCAGCCTTCTTTTCCGCCTCGTTCATGCGTTCGTCGCGGCCTTCCTGCGCAAGCACCCGCAATGCCGTCGCGACCGGCGTGCCATAGCGGTCGGCCTGAATGAGCGCCTGGGTGACCGAACGGACGAGGTCGATCTGGGTGCGGGTTGCGAGATTTTCGAGCGCGACGCGCCTGTCCGGCAGGAAGGAGAGCTCAGCGGTCGTCAGCACCATTTCTTCGGCAAGTGGCGGCGATTGCTCGCCGAGCTCTTCGGAGACGCGACGCATGGCCGCTTCGATGGAAATGCCCGATTCCACGCAGATCAGCATCAGATCCAGTGCGTCAGGCCAGGCACGCTTGATAGAGTGCTGCCGTTTGGTCATCCGATTGGAAATATAGATGTTCGGAGTGTAGAAGCCGATATAGGCGATGCCGATGACAGCAAGGAACTGGATGGCCGGACCTCTGCTGGCAAAATTGCCGAGACCGTATATCCAGAAGGCGGCAGCCGCCAGAAAGACGAACGGCAAGAGAAACCGCGCGACGAGGAAGGTGTTCAGCGCGTTTTCAGAACGCAAACCCGCAGCGCGCAGCTTGTTCATCGTGTTGTCGTCGACGAGCGCCTTGCGCAAGTTGAAGCGTTCGACGATTTGACGGACAGATTGATTGTTCTGGTTTCTGAGCGTCGCCTTGCTGCCAGTATCGGCATTCATGCGGGCGCGTTCACGAGCGCGGATCTGCTCACGCTCGGTCGAGACGGCCTTCATGCGCTTGTTGAGATCACCGCGTTCGAAGAAGGGAACGGCGAGCGTATAGAATGTCGCGAAGACGGCAATGGCGACAAGGACCGCCACAAGCATCGCAGGATCGGTGAGTTTTGCTGCAAGTTCCGCCGACATGGTCCCCTCCCCGCTATATGTCGAAATTGACCATGCTGCGCATCACGAAGATGCCGATCGACATCCAGATGGCTGAAAAACCCAGGATGAAGTGGCCGCGCGGATCGGTGAACAGGATCATCATATATTGCGGCGATGTCAGGTAGACGAGCAGGGCAACGATGAACGGCAGAGCGCCGATGATGACGGCAGATGCCTTGGCTTCCATCGACAGCGCCTTGACTTTGGCCTTCATCTTCTTGCGATCGCGCAGCACTTTGGAGAGATTGCCGATCGCTTCAGAGAGATTGCCGCCGGCCTGTGACTGGATGGCGATCACGATCGCGAAGAAATTGACCTCCTGCAGTGGCATCTGGTTGGTCATTCGGGCGCAGGCTTCCGGAATGCTGAGACCGACCTGCTGTGCTTCGACGACGCGGAGGAACTCGCTCTTGACGGGCTCAGTCCCTTCGTTGGCTATGAGCCGGATCGCATCGTTCAAAGGCAAGCCGGAACGAATGGAGCGGACGATAACGTCGAGCGCATTCGGAAACTCATTGAGAAACTTGTTCTGACGACGCGAAATCAGAAAGCCGACTACCCATCGCGGCAGACCCAGCCCCGCAACAACAGCGACTCCGAGCATGACCAGCGGCGATGCACCGGCAATGAAAAGCACAACCAGCAGAACAAGAGCCAGGAGAGCGCTGAAAATATAAAAACGAGCCGGCGTAATCGGCAGCCCGGCCTGGATCAGCCTCGACTTCAGCGACAGGGTCTTTTTGGTCTTTTCATGCTGCCGCTTTTCGAGATCCTTCAGGTTGTCCTGAACCGATTTGCGGCGCTTCGACAGTTCCTGCACACGGTCACGGGCGGCCTTGACCTTGGTGCGATCAAGTTCGGCCGATTTGACGCGGTTGATGCGGCTTGCCGATTTCTTGTCGCTCTCGATACGTGAGAACAATACGGCATAGCTCACTGCTGCCGCCGCAACGGCTGCGAGAACGACAATTGCCAGCACTGTCGGATCGATGCCGAACATCTCAATCCTTCGATTTCGATTCCATCTCGTCGAGCGCGGCGGCGAGGCGTTTTTCTTCGTTGTAGTAGCGGGCGCGATCCCAGAAGTGCGGCTTGCCGATACCGGCAGACATATGACGGCCGATCAGACGACCGCTCGCGTCCTCACCTTCGATCTCGTAGCGCATCAGGTCCTGAGTGATGATGACGTCACCTTCCATGCCGACCACCTCGGTGATCTGGGTGATGCGACGCGAACCGTCGCGCAGGCGCTGCGCCTGGATGATGACGTCGATCGAGGAGGAGATGATCTCGCGCACGGTCTTTGCCGGCAAGGTGAAGCCGCCCATGGCGATCATCGATTCCATACGGCTCAGGCATTCGCGCGGGTTGTTGGCGTGGATCGTGCCCATGGAGCCGTCGTGACCGGTGTTCATGGCCTGCAGGAGGTCGAAAACTTCCGGTCCGCGCACTTCGCCGACGATGATGCGTTCGGGACGCATACGCAGGCAGTTCTTGACAAGGTCGCGCATGGTGATCTCGCCCTCACCTTCGATGTTCGGCGGGCGGGTTTCCAGGCGCACCACGTGCGGCTGCTGGAGCTGCAGTTCGGCCGTATCCTCGCAGGTGATGACGCGCTCGTCGCGGTCGATATAGTTCGTCAGGCAGTTCAGAAGCGTAGTCTTGCCGGAACCCGTACCGCCGGAGATGATGACGTTGCAGCGGACGCGGCCGATGATCTGCAGGACGGTCGCGCCTTCCGGCGTGATCGCACCGAAGCGAACCAGCTGATCAAGCGTCAGCTTGTCCTTCTTGAACTTGCGGATGGTGAGTGCCGGACCATCAATCGAAAGCGGCGGCGCGATGACATTGACACGCGAACCGTCGGGCAGACGCGCGTCGCAGATCGGGCTCGATTCATCGACGCGACGGCCGACCTGGCTGACGATGCGCTGGCAGATCGACAGAAGCTGCGAATTGTCGCGGAAGCGGATTTCGGATTCGATGGTCTTGCCGCCGACTTCGATGAAGGTCTGGCCAGCACCATTGACCATGATATCGGCAATGTCGTCGCGCGCCAGCAGCGGCTCCAGCGGACCGTAGCCAAGCACGTCGTTGCAGATATCCTCGAGCAGTTCCTCCTGCTCGGAGATCGACATTGCGAAATTCTTGATGGTGATGATATCGTTGACGATATCGCGGATTTCCTCGCGCGCGCTTTCGCCATCCAGCTTGGAAAGCTGCGAGAGGTCAATCGTATCGATCAGCGCGGAAAAAACCTGCGCCTTGGTATCGTAATATTCGTCCGTGCGGGCGGGGCGCTTGCGCTGCGGCGTCTGCATCGGCGGCGGCGCCACCTGCTGGCGGACGGGCTCGCGCGACGGCTCGACGAGCACTGCGGGACCGGATGAGGCTGCCGGGGCGGCAGCCGGCATCGGCGGCGGCGCAGCGGCGATACCGCCAGCACCGGCCTTTCCGAAACCTTCATTTCCGCGTTTTCCGAACATCGATCCGATCCAATCCTACTCGTTCACTTACGCTTCAGAAGGCCGAGAAGGCCGCCCTTCCTGGATTTCTTGATTGCCACGCGCCCCGTAACGATGTGCGAGATCTGCGAAAAAGTCTCCGCCGTCGGAGACTTCGGATCGACCTCCGAAATCATCCGGCCACTGTTGGCGGCGTTTCCGAAGAGGCCGATATCGAAGGGGATGATGGCAATCGGTTCGACCTCCAGCGGCTCGCAGAAATCGGAAACCGAGATTTCCGGCCGCTTCGGCATGCCGACCTGATTGAGAATGAGATGCGGTACCTTGTCGTTCGGGCGCATCTTGCGGAGCGCATCAAGCATGTTCTTGGTATTGCGCAGGTTGGCGAGATCGGGAACCGCGCAGATAACCACTTCGTCGGCGTTCGACAGTACCGAGCGGGTCCAGTCCGACCAGGCATGCGGAACGTCGAGCACCGTTACGGGCGCGCTGCGCTGCAGCACATCCATGACAGGCTGGAAGGCCTGGCCCTCGAAATCATAGGCGCGGTCGAGCAGCGAGGGGGCAGCCAGCAGCGAAAGATGCTCCGAGCACTTGGTCAGCAGGCGATCGAGAAAAACCTCGTCAAGCCGCTCCGGCGCAAAGACGGCTTCGGCAATGCCCTGGGCCGGATCCTGATCGAAATCGATGTTCGCCGTGCCATAGGGCAGGTCGAGATCGGCCAGGATCGTCTCGGTCGAGAACAGGTTCGAGATGCCGAAGGCGCAATTATGAGCGACAGTCGATGCGCCGACCCCGCCCTTGGCGCCGATGAAGGCGATGCTGCGGCCAAGCGGCTCGGCTTCCGGATCGACGAAGATCGTCGCCATCGCGCCCATGATATCGGGCATGGCGACAGGCTGGACCATATATTCGGAAATGCCGTTGCGGATCAGATCGCGGTAGAGACCGATATCATTGTAGTAACCGACGATGATGACTTTGGTCGAGGGATCGCAGACGGCGGCGAGCGGCGCGAGCTCGGCGAGCAGGTTGGCCGGGTTCGCCCTGGTTTCCAGGATGATCAGGTTCGGTGTCGGTGCGCCTGCGAACATGTTCGCAGCCGCCGCCGTGCCGCCGCTGGTGATACGCAGACTGACTTTCGACAGGCGCCGGTCGTTGGCGCAGCGCTCCATCATCCGCTGCAATCCTTCGCTTTCGCAGAAGGCGTGAACGGAGATGCGCGGCAGCGGCCGCATATTTTCCAGTTCGCCCATGCGCATCGCCTCTTCGGCATGGCGAAGCTCGCTGGTATTCTTGATCTCGTAGTCGACGGTGCTCATTGTTCCATTCCGTCTGATCAGAAACCGGTCTGGCCGGAATCGATCTCCTCGATTGTGGACGTCGTCGTCCGGTATTCCTTGATCGCCTCGTTACGCCGCTCCGCATCGATCGGGGTCATGCCACGGGGAGCGACGAAATCTTCCGGATTGGCGACCTGGGCGGCGAGGTTGTTCTGCGAGGCGCAGCCGAAATTGTAGTAATTCTGGTTCGTGAAATCGGCCGAGATATCCTTCGGCCACTGACCGCACTGGGTCGTTACCGCCGTCGTACCAGTGAAGCTCAAGCGTATTGGCGCGGCGTCGAGAACGCCGGGCGCCGCATAGGACGTATTGATGATCTTGTTGCTGGCAATGCCGCGCGAAGCAAGTTCAACGCGAACCTGGCTGCGCAAGGCACGCGCTGCTCCTGCATTTGCTGAACCCTCAGGGGACAGGATGTAGACTGGGCCGGAGGCGCGTGACACGTAATTTTGCGCAAAACCACGGATCAGTTCGCGCTGGGCGATCGATAGGCGGCGATCGCTAGAGGCGACGGGAATATCTACCGTCTGTTCGGCTTCCGTCACGACAATGGGGTGGCGCTCCCGGTAATCATCGGGAATGCCACCGGTCGTAAGCTGGTCACGCGGGCCGGCGCAGCCGGAAAGGATGGCAACGGCGAGTGATGCAGCCACGAACAGAGGCTTCGTCGTGCGGGAATGTTTCGCGCTCCAATGGGCCATCGCCTGATCTCTGTTCGTTTTCATCGGTTCAGACCGTGCCCCGCTCATTTGTAGATAAATCCGATGGAACCGTGGAACTGCGCATCGGCAACCGGCGCCTGAGAGCTGCCGTAAACCTTATTGACGCGGTTCATGAAAAAGGCGGACGCATCATTCGTCGGGCTGAAATTGTCATCCGGCCTGTTAAGCTGATTGCGCGCCACCGGACGCACCAGGTAGGGCGTCGCGATGATGACGAGCTCCGTTTCCTGGCGCTCAACCCCCTTCTGGCGGAAGAGCGTGCCGAGAAGCGGGAGCTTCGAGACGCCAGGTGTGCCGTTCATCGTCTGGGAAATGTTGTCGCGGATGAGGCCTGCAAGAGCGATCGAACCACCCGAGGGAAGTTCGACCGAAGTTTCGGCCGAGCGGCGCTGATAGGTGGGGGCTGCACCCGATACCGACGGCGCCGGCTCGGAGACGTTGGTCTTGATCTGCAGCGCGATGCGGCCGGAAGACAGGACGACCGGCTTGAAGGCCAGATTGATACCGTAGTTATAGGGGACGACGGTGACATTGCCGTTATTGTCCGTCGTCGAGTAGAGAACCTGGCCACCGGAATTGAAAGTCGCGGCCTGTCCAGAGATCGCCGTCAACGTGGGCTCGGCCAGCGTGCGGACAACCTTGCCCTGTTCCAGCGCGTTCAGATAGGTCGAAATATCGTATTTGCCGATCGAGTTCTTGAAGAGTGCTGCGAGGCCGCCACCGATGACGGATGTGGCAGTATTCGTCGATGGGTTGCCGAGCTGGGCGACGGTCATGCCCGAGGAATTGGTGACGAGATTGTCGAAACCAAGCTGTTTCAGGACTTCGCGGCGAACCTCGGCGATCGTGACCTTGAGCGTGACCTGGTCCTCGCCCTCGATCTTCAGGAGGTTGACGACCTGGGACTCCTGGCGGGCTTCGTCAAAGAGCGCAACCGCATTGTCTCCACCGCTGCCGGAAATGCTTCTTTCGCGCGTCGTGGCCTCGCCGCCTTTCAGGAAGGCCTTGGCGAGCGCTGCCGCCTGGACGGCATCCTGCGGTGTGCGAACGGTACCGGTCAGCACGATATTGTCGGAAACGATCTCGACCTTGATGGCGGAGTCCGGGATGAAGCGGCGCAGATTGGTCTCGAGACCGGAGACGTCGCGTTCGATCTCGACATCGAGGCTGACGACCTCTTCGCCGCTGGCGCCGAATACGAAAATATTGGTCTGTCCGACCTTCTTGCCGAACAGGTAGATGCGCCGCGAGGTACGGGTCACGGCATCGGCCATGACCGGGTCGGAAACGAGAATATCGTGCGCGTCGGCGGGCAGATCGACGACGACAGCCTTGTTGAGACCGAGCTTCACGCGACGATGCGCGCCGGGGCCGCCCTGCGATATGCGGATGAGGCTTTCCGACGCGGCATTGGCCTGTTCGATACCCGAGGATGCGATGAAGGAGACCGGCGTGATGCCGGCGGCAGCCATTGCCAGGGAAAGGCAGGCGGTGAGGAAAAGCCTGGTGCGCTGTGTTGAGTTGCCCATCTGCATTTCCCTTACTCCGGCTTCACTGAGCCGGTGGCATCCGTGACGATGGAGCCGGACTTGATGACCTGGATGAGTGCGCTGCCGTTATCGCCGCTCAGCAGATAATCTGCCGCGCTGGTGTCCTGCTCCTTCGCGTCGGCAACGGAGCGCAAGGCAAGCGAAAGGCGATCGGCCATCTGTTGCGCGACGGCCAGAACCTTGGTCTGGTCGGGGGTCAGTTCCAGCGTTGCTGTCGTGCCAACCGCTGCCTTAGTGCCGTCTTCCTTTTCCTCGATCTGCTGGTCGATGGCGAGAACACGGACATTGCTCAGCACGGTTTCGGTTATGTATTTGTCCGTGCCCTGCCCTTTGCGCACCATGTTGACGTCGACGCGGTCGTTGGGGAGGATGAAGCCGCCCGCACCAGTCGCGACGGAAATCTCGGTCGCCACGGCGCGCTTGCCGGCAGGCAGCAGCGAGGACAGGATACGGCTGTTGGAATCGGCGACCTTCTCCGGACGGATCGGCTCTCCTTCGAAGACGGGCAAGCGCACGACGGCGCCCTGCAGATCCTTGATCGCGTCCGGCCGGTCAGTCTCGGTAATGAAGCCCTGGACAACACCATTCTGCGGCCAGGCCATCCAGTGGACGGCCTTCTCATCCAGTCTCGCGCCGACAGGAAGATTGGCACTGGAGACCAGGACGTTGACGGTCGGCTCCTTCTCGATAACGGATTGGACTTTCGTTACGACACCGCCACTACCGGCCATGTTCATCGCAAGAAGACCGGCAAGGCCGGCTGCCACCACGGCGACAGCTAGGATAATAAGGCGGGCCGGTTTCATTGATCATTCCTTGGGGCACAACGCGTTCGCCCCGCAGAATGCTCAGGAATTGGTATAATTATGGTTAATGGAACACTTAGATTCTAAGTTAACGGCCGATTAAAGTGCCGTCATTTCAGGCTTTCCAGTGCCGCAATGAACAGCGGCGATGACGGGAAGGCCATGAAGCCGCCGATCGCGATAGCAATACCGTAGGGTATTTTCTTCGCAAGCAGGACAGAAGTCGGTAATGGCAAGCCGATGGCGAGAATTGTGTTCGCTTGCGATCTTACCAGTAGAATAAGCAGTGTCAGGACACCGCCTATCAATCCGATATCGGCTACTAAAAGAAGAAGCGATTGGTTGAAGCCGAACCAGAGTGCGGCGGCACTCAAGAGCTTGGCATCTCCGCCGCCCATGACGTTGACCGCAAACAGCGCAAAGCAGGCGCAAAAGACGATCGCTGCGCCGGCAAAATGCATGCCGATGATTTCCCAACCGAGGCCGGATAGCGGCGCAATAATGACAAAAGAAGCGATAAGGATCAGCGAAATACGGTTCGGGATCGTCATCGTAAATAGATCCGAGAATGCCGCCATAGCGAGGCAGAGTGGCAGTGTCACAAAAACTGCAGCTGCTATCATATTCTCACCTGATCATAGCAGGATTCGAAAAGGCTCACCGCCGTTCAGCTGTGAGCCCACTCAATGTGTCGGCCAGATCAAATCCAGCCCTTAACTATTCATGCCTTGCAGCAAACCTTATTGCTGCGTTGCCGGGGTTGTCGCAGAAGCGGTCTTGGCCTTATCCATCTGAACGCCAAGATTATTGAACGTGTCGCCGATCTTGCCGCCGAGCGTTGTGGCGCCAGCGATGAGCGCTACGGAAATGAGGGCGGCGATCAGGCCGTATTCGATTGCGGTCGCGCCGGATTCATCCTTCAGAAAACGGCTAAAAAGCTTGGTCATGGTTACCTCTAACTCCAGTTGATGTTCAGCACGTCCGCCAACTGTTGCCGTTGATCGGATGGCTGCAACCTAGCGAATGGCCGTTTCCATCGACTTAATGAAATACGTTAACAAGGTGTAAACGAGACAACCGGCCCCATCAGGGTAAGTAACTCCTTACTACATTGCTTGCATTTCTAAGGAATTTTCGGAAGCAAAGTGTAGCAATAGCTTTCAATCATCCAGAAATGGCACGAATTTCCGGTGCCCGTCGATTTCATGCCTCATCGAGGCGTGCCTAAACAATCCAGGGCGTTTCACTCATGAACATGGCATGGAAGGCTTAAAGCTTCGTTCACCATTTTTTTCCATTCTATCTGCAATTTGCATTGCGATCGTGAAAGAGGGCCAAAATGCCATCGAACGGCAAGACCGTTTTCTTTGCCTGGGTGATTGCGGCTCTTACGGCATCCGCGGCCTCCGCCCAGGAAGACATGCTGCGCGTCTATATGGATCACGCGCGCGTCCTGAAGCTCGACCGGCCGGTCAGCAAGGTCATCGTCGGCAATTCCAAGGTTGCCGATGCGACGGTCGCCGACGCAAAGACGATCGTATTGACGGGCCGCGCCTTCGGCACGACCAACATCGTGCTGCTCGATCGCGACGGCAACGCCATTCTGGACGAACGCATTCTCGTCTCCATCGATGAAGGCAATACAGTGCGCGTTTTTCGCCAGACGGAGCGCTCGGTTCTTTCCTGCACGCCCAATTGCGAGCAGCATTCACAGCAGGGTGAAGCGGCTTCCGGAAACTAGCTGATTACGCCCAGCTCACACCTATTCGTTAAAATAGCTGCTCCGACCTGAAACGGAAAATCAACGAACGCCCCTTAGTGTGGCGCCCGAAGAACATTTTCGGGGCCAGACTATGGCGATCAGTGAGCAGGAGACGGGCAAGGTGCGTGCGTCCCTCCGTTTATCCAGACTTCGCGCCCTGGCCCGCTCGCGCGACGGTTCCGCCGCGATCGAATTCGCGCTGCTCGCCATTCCTTATTTCATCATCATATTCGCCATCCTGGAAACCTTCATCGCCTTTGCGGCGGAGCAGCTCGTCTCGAACGCCGTCGATACGATGAGCCGCCAGATGCGGACGGGGCAGATCACATTCGTCGATCCCACGCGCGCGGGCTATAAAACGCAGACACAGTTCCGGCAGGCCTTCTGCGACGAAATCTCGATCATCATCCGCTGTTCGCAGACGGAGGCGGCGACACCAGACAAGCTTTATCTGGATGTGCGCAGCTTCACGACCTTTGCCTCGATCCCGACGACGATCCCGCGCGTGTCTGCGGATAAATATTCCGATCTCAAGGTTTCGGATTTCAAGTTCACGCCTGGCGGCCCCGGCTCGATCAACATGGTGCGTGCCTATTACCGCTGGTCCATCATGGTCGATCTCGTCCGTCCCTATGTCACCGGCCTTCGCCCGGTCGGCAGTTCCATGCCGAGCGAATATCTTGTTGTCGCCACGGCGGCCTTCCAGAATGAGCAGTATCCATGATGGCGCGCCGCACACCTCTGATATGGCTGGCCTCGACGGCGCGGCGCCTTGTACACGACCGGAAGGGCGTGGGCGCCATCGAGTTTGCAATCATCTTCCCGGTTCTGGTCATGCTCTATCTCGGCGCATTCGAGATCACGATCGGGCTCAACGTCAGCAAGCGCACGACACGTGCGGCCGGCTCGATCGCCGATATCATCACCCAGCAGCAGAGCGTCACCAAAAGCTCGCTTACAGATATCGCCAAAGCCGCCCCGGCGATCTTTGCGCCTTTTGACGGTTCCGCTCTCTCATTGAAGGTCACGGCAATCCAGATCGACGGCAGCGCCAATCCCACGGTTCTCTGGTCCTGGGCCCCAAGCGGTGCGGCACCCTATGCCAAAAACAGCGCGGTTTCCGATGTGCCGACGGAAATGAAGAAGGCAAACAGCTTCCTCATCCGCACCGAGCTCAGCACGCCCTATACGCTGCTCGTCTTTGCTCCCAGCTTCTTGCCGGCGGAGACGCGCACCATCACGATCAGCCGCAGCTATTTCTATCGCCAGCGGCAGGGTGAAAATATTCCCTGCGGCGATTGCTAAAGCGCGCCGCCCCCGATCCGCCCGCCAAACTTTAAGTTCCACACCGCAAATTTGCCAAGCGGTTCCCGTCATTATATGGCTGGGCGCTCCTGCATAATTCCTTAAATCGGAATCGATTTAAGGATAAAATTATGCAGCAATTTAAAGTGCTACAGCGTCCTTTGCGCGTCCGAAAAGACGCGCGGCGCTGTAATCAGGTCGTTCCAGCCACAGGCTGACGACAGCAGTCAATACGGGTGAAAAATGGCGCGTGCCTTTCTCTTCGTTCTGGATTCCTTCGGTGTCGGCGGAGCGCCGGATGCGGCAGCCTATGGCGATGAAGGCGCCGATACGCTCGGCCATATCGCCGAATTCTGTGCGGCAGGTGCTGCCGACCGCGCCGGCCTGCGTTCGGGGGCCCTCACACTGCCGAACATGTCGGCGCTCGGGCTGCTGCATATCGCGCGGGCGGCCTCCGGCCAGTTTCCGGCCGGCATGCCGCTGCCGGACAAGATCTACGGCCTCTATGGCGCCGCCAACGAAACTTCGCGCGGCAAGGACACGCCGTCAGGTCATTGGGAAATCGCCGGAACGCCCGTCACCTTCGACTGGGGTTATTTTCCGAGCGAAGGCGATGCCTTTCCGCAGGAACTGATCGAAGCGCTCTGCCGCGCAGCTGATGTGCCGGGCATTCTCGGCAATTGCCATGCCTCGGGAACCGAGATCATCGCCCGTTACGGTGAAGAGCATATGCGCAGCGGCAAGCCGATCTGCTACACTTCCTCGGATTCCGTGTTCCAGGTGGCCGCTCATGAGGTCTATTTCGGTCTCGACCGCCTGCTCAACTTCTGCCAGATCGCCCGCAGCCTGCTCGACCCCTACAATATCGGCCGCGTCATCGCGCGCCCCTTCATTGGCCAGAGCGCTGCGACCTTCCAGAGAACGGGCAACCGCCGTGACTTTTCGGTGCCGCCGCCGGAGCCGACGCTGCTCGACCGGCTCGTCCAGCATGGCCGCAATGTGCACGCTATCGGCAAGATCGGCGATATCTTCGCCCACCAGGGCGTTTCCAGGGTCATCAAGGCAAATGGCAACGATGCCCTGATGGATGCTTCCCTTGCTGCGATCGACGAGGCGGAGGACGGCGATCTCGTCTTCACCAATTTCGTCGATTTCGACATGCTGTATGGCCATCGCCGCGACGTGCCGGGTTATGCGGCGGCTCTCGAAGCCTTCGACGAACGTCTGACTGAGGTTAACCAGAAACTGCGGGCCGGCGACCTCGTGATCCTGACCGCCGATCACGGCTGCGACCCGACCTGGCGCGGCACGGACCATACGCGCGAGCGCGTGCCTGTTATCGCTTACGGTCCCGGCATCAGGTCACGTTCGGTCGGCGTGCGTCGGACCTATGCCGATATCGGCGAAAGCGTTGCGCGGCATCTCGGCATTCCCGCGGGGCCGTACGGGAGGAGTTTTCTGTGACATCGCATTTGAAGAAGGTCGAGCTGCACTGCCATCTGGAGGGTGCCGCTCCCCCTGCTCTGACCGAGGCTCAGGCGCGCAAATACAACATCGACATCAGCGCCCATCTGCAGGGCAGCACCTATGTCTGGCACGATTTTGCAAGCTTTCTCGAATGTTACGACAAGGTTTCCGAGGTCTACAAGACCGAGGAAGACTATGCACTGCTGACGGAAACCTATCTGGAAGAACTTGCCGGCATCGGTACGATCTACAGCGAGCTCATCGTTTCGCCCGATCACGGCAAGCGCATCGGCCTTGGTGCAGACGCCTATATGTCCGGTGTTTGCGAAGGCATCCGCCGGGCGAAGGCAAAAAGCGGCATCGAGGCGCGGCTGATCGTGACCGGGGAACGGCATTTCGGTCCGGAAAGCGTGATCGGCGCTGCGGAATATGCGGCGAAGGCCAATAATCCACTGATCACGGGCTTCAATCTCGCCGGCGAGGAGCGGATGGGCCGCGTTGCCGACTATGCGCGTGCCTTCGACATCGCCCGCGATGCAGGGCTCGGCCTGACCATCCATGCCGGTGAAGTTTGCGGCGCCTTCAGCGTTTCGGACGCACTGGACGAGGTGCGCCCCTCGCGGATCGGCCACGGTGTGCGGGCAATCGAGGATGCCGACCTCGTCAAGCGGCTCGCAGACCTCGGCACGGTGCTGGAGGTCTGCCCCGGCTCGAATATCGCGCTCAAGGTTTTCCCGGATTTCGTCTCGCACCCGCTGCGTCAACTGCGGGATGCCGGCGTGAATGTGACGATCAGCTCCGATGATCCACCCTTCTTCCACACATCGCTGAAGCGGGAATACGAGCTTGCCTCGGAAACCTTCGGCTTCAGCGATGCCGAAATCAATGCAATGACGCGAACGGCAATCGAAGCTGCTTTCGTCGATGAAGGGACCCGCAGAGCGTTGCTTGCCCGCCTTTAAAGGCGCGTGAGATTGTTAATGGTCCAGGCAAATTCGCCTCCGCTCTTGAAGTGAAGGCGGTTTCCATGAAAGAAACAGCCGATAAGAACAAAGAATTGGAAGGTTTCCCTATGGACGGCGTCACAGTCATCGATCACCCGCTCGTGCAGCACAAACTCACCATCATGCGGCGCAAGGAAACCTCGACAGGCAGCTTCCGCCGGCTGTTGCGCGAAATCTCGACACTGCTTTGTTATGAAGTGACGCGCGATCTGGAACTGACCATGGAGACGATCGAAACGCCGATCCAGGAAATGCAGTCGCCGATCCTCGAAGGCAAGAAGCTGGTCTTTGCCTCCATCCTGCGCGCCGGCAACGGGCTGCTGGAAGGCATGCTCGATCTGGTACCGTCGGCCCGCGTCTCGCATATCGGCGTTTATCGCGACCATGAAACGCTGCAGCCGGTCGAATATTACTTCAAGGCGCCTGAGGATGTCGCCGAGCGCCTGATCATCGTCGTCGATCCGATGCTTGCGACCGGCAATTCCTCGATTGCCGCCATCGACAAGCTGAAGGAGCGCGGAGCGCACAATATTCGCTTCCTCTGCCTGCTGGCCGCTCCTGAAGGTATCAAGAACTTCCGTGCCGCGCATCCGGACGTTCCGGTCTTCACCGCGGCAATCGACAGTCATCTGAACGAGAAGGGCTATATCGTGCCCGGTCTCGGCGATGCCGGCGACCGGATGTACGGTACCAAATAATTTCAGCTTCCTTTACCAATTCGAAAGCACTTCAAGGCCCGGGTACTTCGTTCCGGGCCTTTTTATGTCGCCGTTAGCGACTTTTCAGCACTTATGGCTTAGCTGCCTGAAGCGTGAGGTCCCGCATGAGGCGGGGTTTATACAGGAAGGATTTCTGTTTCATGCTCATGCGTACCGTCATATTTGCCAGCATCGCGGCGGCGCTGGCGACACAGGTGCCTTCTCTGCTCACCCGCATGACGCAGCCCGGCAATACGATTTCCGCAAATTTCGTCTCGACCGAGGATAGCGCGCCCGATGCGCCTGCTACGATCGCCAATGGGGGCATGATCCGCCTGCAGGCGGATGCCCAGGGCCACTATACCGGCAATTTCAGGATCAACGGCAAGCCCGTACAGGGGCTGATCGATACCGGCGCCACCTATGTCGCACTCAACGAAAGCCTCGCCCGCAGGCTCGGCTTTTCCGGCAACCAGCTCGATTTCCGCTATGCCGTGAATACGGCGAACGGCCAGACCAAGGCGGCGCATGTGATGCTCGACCGCGTGGAAATCGGCGGCATTCGCGTTCGCAGCGTCGAAGCCTTCGTGCTGAAAGACGAGGCGTTGAGCGGCACGCTTGTCGGTATGAGCTTCCTGCAGAAGCTTGCCTCCTACTCAGTGGCCGACGGCTCACTCAGCCTCAAGCAGTAAGTTCCATCAGATACGGCCGGCGATAACCGGGGGAAGCTCCGGCTTCTCGTCGGCAATACGATAGTTTGCGGCAAGGGCGACGACGGCCCTTTCGGCAGAAGCCTCGTCCGAGGCGTGAACGAGAGCGATCGGATCGCCTTCATGCACATGCGTTCCAAGCGGCAGCAGGCCGGTGAAGCCGACGCTGTGGTCGATCCTGTCGGCCGGGTGGCGGCGTCCGCCGCCGAGGTCGATGACGCTGACGCCGACATCACGGGCATCGCAGGCGGCGAGCCAGCCAGAACGGGATGCCGGAACGGGACGCTCGACCGGCGCCCGGCGCAGATAGGCATCCGGCCGCTCCAGAAGATCGGCCGGGCCGCCCAGCATATGCACCATGCGCCCGAAGATCTCGGCAGCCTTGCCGGAAGAGAGAGCATCCTGTGCCTTGCTCTCCGCCTCGAGGAGCGAAGTCGCGATACCCGACTGCACGAGCATTTCGGCGGCGAAGGCAAGCACGATCGTTTCGAGGCGGGTACCGGTCTTTCGGCCTGCCAGGAAATCGAGGCAGTTGCGCAGTTCCACGGCATTGCCGGCGCTATCGGCAAGCGGCTGGTTCATGTCCGTGATCAGTGCGGATGTCTTCACGCCCGCGCCATTTGCGACTTCCACCAGCGAATGCGCCAGCGCGATCGCCTGCTCGGGATCGGCCATGAAAGCGCCGTTGCCGGTCTTGACGTCGAGCACCAGCGTCTGCAGGCCGGCGGCGAGTTTCTTCGACAGGATCGAGGCTGTGATCAGCGGGATGGAATCGACGGTCGCCGTCACGTCGCGCACGGCATAGAGCCGGCCATCGGCCGGGGCCAATGCACCCGTCGGGCCGATGATGGCGCAGCCGACTTCCTTCACCACCTTTCGGAAGAGAGCGGCATCCGGATTGATCGTATAGCCTGGAATGGATTCGAGCTTGTCCAGCGTGCCGCCGGTATGACCAAGGCCGCGGCCTGATATCATCGGCACGGCCAGGCCGCAGGCGGCCGCGATCGGGGCAAGCATCAGCGAGACGTTGTCGCCCACCCCGCCGGTCGAGTGCTTGTCGGCAACCGGGCGGTCGATGCCGTCCCAGGAGAGCATGTCGCCGGAGCGCGCCATGGCGAGCGTCAGCGCAACGGTTTCGGTGCGCGACATGCCCTTGAACCAGACCGCCATGGCGAAGGCACCGATCTGACCTTCCGACAGGTCGCCCGCCGCAAGCGCCGCGATAAAGGCGTCGATATCGCCAGTCGGCAGTTCGGCGCCGTTGCGCTTCTGGCGGATGATCTCCTGCGGGATCATCTCAATAGCTCGAGGCTGCCGCCGGCTTGGGTTCCGTGCCGCTGAGAACGGAAAGGATGTTGTCGAGGAGGCCGGAAGCGCCGAAACGGAAGGTGGAGGGCATGGCCCAGTCCGGCGTCATGATGGTTTCGGCGAGGCTCAGATAAAGCGCAGCATCGGCAACGGTCGAAATGCCGCCGGCCGGCTTGAAGCCCACCTTGCGACCGCTCTCTCTGATAGCGCGGATCATGATGTCGGCCGCTTCCAGCGTCGCGTTGACGGCAACCTTGCCGGTGGAGGTCTTGATGAAATCGGCGCCCGCTTCGATCGCCAGTTCGGAAGCGCGGCGGATGAGGGCGGCATCCTTCAGCTCACCGGTCTCGATGATGACCTTCAGCAGGACAGGCGCAACGCATTCGGCGCGTACGGCCGCAACCATGTCGGTGACGGCTTTCTCGTTGCCTGCCATCAGCTTGCGATAGGGGATGACGAGATCGATCTCATCGGCGCCGTCGGCAATCGCCTCACGCGTTTCGGCGGCGACATCGGCGATTTCCATGTCGCCGGAGGGAAAATTGACGACGGTCGCGATGCGGACCGGGTGGCCCTTGCCGAGCACGATGCGGGCATGAGCGACGAAACGCGGCCAGATGCAGATTGCAGCACTGGTGCCATAGGGTGTCTGCGCGCGGGCGCAAAGCGTGTCGATCTGCTCCTGCGTGCAATCGTCCTTCAGATTGGTGAGATCGAGAAGGGACAGGGCGACGGCAGCCGTTTCCCGGCTGGAATGGCTATTCATATTCGCTTCCTCCGCCGGCAATCAGCTTCCGGCAATCATTTCTTTGAGTATAGCGGCGAGACGGGCACCGCCAACCGGCGCCATATCCTTGGTTTCCTCGTGGCTGAGTTCGTTTCCGGTCATGCCAGCCCCATAGTTGGTGATTACGGAGGCTGCCGCAACCCTCAGGCCCAGCATTCTTGCGATGATGACTTCAGGCACGGTCGACATGCCGACCGCATCGGCGCCGAGAATACGGGCCATGCGGATTTCGGCCGGCGTTTCGAAGCTCGGGCCGGAGAACCACATGTAGACGCCGCTTGCGAGCGGGATATCAAGCGTCTTTGCCGCATCTCGCATGGCCGCCGAAAGCTCGGCGTCATAGGCATTGGTCATGCCGACGAAACGATGATCGCTCTCCTGCCCGATCAGCGGGTTCATGCCGGAATAATTGATGTGATCGGCAATCTGCATGACGGAGCCCGGCGGTATCTCCTCTTTCAGGGAGCCTGCCGAATTGGTGAGGATCAGGGCTTCGACGCCGAGGGCCTGCAAAACCTCGATCGGGACGCGCATGGCGTTGGCATCGCCCTTTTCATAATAATGGACGCGGCCGGAGAGCATGATGACCGGCTCCGAACCGAGATGGCCGGCAACGACGTTTCCGGCATGACCGGAGACGGCACTGACCGGAAAGCCCGGCAGGTCCTTGTAGGGGATGCAGACAGCATCCGTGACCTGATCGACCAATGAGCCGAGGCCCGAGCCGAGCACGATGCCGTAACGCGGCTTGAGCCCGCCGAGCAAAGCAGCCAGCAGATCGACGGTCGCGTTCATCCGAGTTCGGTCTCAAAGCTGAAGGGCAGAAGCTCTTCCATGGTCATGGTCTTCTTCACGCCGGCTTCGTCGCAGAGATAGATTTTCGTCTCCTTCGAGGCAAATTCCGAGATCTTCTGCCGGCAGCCGCCGCAGGGCGGGCAGAGCGGCAGTTTTTCGGCGATGACGGCCATTTCGACGATCTTCTTGGCGCCGCCCATGATCATGGCGCCGATCGCCGTCGGCTCGGCACACCAGCCCTGCGGGAAGGAAAGGTTCTCGATATTGGCGCCGGTATAGACCTTGCCGTCTTCGGCGCGGATCGCCGCGCCCACCGGGAACTTGGAATAAGGAGCGTGCGCGAAGGCCATGGCGCCGCGAGCCGCTTCGAACAGGTCGTGAGACATATCAGCGCTCCTTCACATAGGGCACGCCGCCGGCCTTCGGCGGGATTGCAACGCCGATGAAGCCGGCGAGCAGAACACAGGTAAGGATATAGGGCAGAGCCTGGAAAACCTGAACCGGCACTTCACCGATCAGCGGTACCGACTTGCCCTGCATGAAATTCGACAGCGCATCGAGGAAGCCGAAAAGCAGGCAGGCGAACATGACGGGCACCGGCCGCCACTTGGCGAAGACGAGGGCTGCGAGCGCGATATAGCCTTTGCCGGCCGACATGTCCTTGATGAAGGCCGCAGACTGGGCGATCGACAGATAGGTGCCGGCAAAGCCGCAGAGAATGCCGGCGCACATGACGGCGCGGTAGCGCAGCCAGGCCACCGAAATGCCTGCCGTATCGACCGCACCCGGATTTTCACCGACGGCGCGCAAGCGAAGGCCGAAGCGCGTGCGATAGAGAACCCACCAGGAGAAAGGCACGGCGAGGAAAGCGAGATAGGTGAGGATATTGTTGCCGGAGATAACGCCTGCGTAGAGCGGGCCGACGATCGGCACGCCACGGATGGCATCGGCGCCAGGCAGAATGATCGGTGCGAAGCGCGCCTCCGGCAGCAATTGCGGCGTGCGGCCGCCCTGCCCGAACCAGGCCTGGCCGAGCACGATGGTGATACCGGCGATGAAGAAGTTGATGGCCACACCCGAGATGATCTGGTTGCCGCGATTGGTGATCGAGGCAAAGCCGTGCACGAGGCTGAGCGCCACCGAGCAGGCCACGCCGGCACCCAGGCCTGCCCAGGCCGAGCCGGTGAGGTAGGCGACGCAGGCGGCGGCGAAGGCCGAGCCCAGCATCTTGCCTTCGAGACCGATATCGAAGATGCCGGCGCGTTCGGAAAACAGGCCGGCAAGTGCCGTGAAGATCAGCGGAATGGAGAGCCGGATCGTCGAGCTCAGAACGCTGATGAAAATTTCATAATATTCCATCGTCCGCCCCTCAGGCTCGCTTGAACTGCTGATAGATGCGCACCATCGCCGGGCGGAACATATATTCCAGCGCACCGGCAAACAGGATCACCAGACCCTGGATGACGAGGATCATCTCGCGGGTGATGTTGGGCATTTCGAAGGAGATCCAGTCGCCCCCCTGATAGAGCACGCCGAAGAGGATCGCGGCGAAGATGATGCCGAGCGGATGGTTTCGTCCCATCAGCGACACGGCGATGCCGACGAAGCCCGCGCCACCGACGAACTCCACCTGCAGGCGCGCCGACGAGCCCATGACCGGGTTCAGCGCCATCATGCCGGCGAGCGCGCCTGAGAGCAGCATGGCGATAATGACGATGCGCGCATAGGGAATGCCGGCATAGGAGGCCGCTGTGGGGCTGACGCCAAGAGTTCGCATCTCGAAGCCGAGCTTGGTGCGCCAGACCAGCACCCAGACGAACCAGGCCGCAACCAGCGCGATGATGAAGGAGACGTTGAACGGGGCGGCACCCAACTTGGAACCGAACATCGTCATGACCCAGCCGAGCTTCGGAAGCTGCCCGCCTTCGAGGAAGGTGCGGGTTTCCGGCGCCATCTTGCCCGGCACGATCAGCACATGCACCAGCAGATAGACCATGAGGGCGGCGGCGATATAGTTGAACATGATCGTCGTGATGACGATATGGCTGCCGCGCTTGGCCTGCAGGAAGGCGGGAATGAAGGCCCAGGCCGCCCCGAACAGACCGGCGCCGATAACGGCAACCGGCATCGTCACATACCAGGGCACGTAATGGTCGAGCGCCAGCGCCACCAGCGCACAGCCGAGCCCGCCAATATAGGCCTGACCTTCCGAGCCGATATTGAAGAGGCCGGCATGGATGGCGACGGCGACCGAAAGGCCGGTGAAAATGAAGCTCGTCGCGTAATAGAGCGTGAAGCCGATGCCCTCACCGCTGCCGAAGGCGCCTTCGATGAGCAGCGAGAGGGCGGCAAGCGGGCTTTCGCCGATCAGCCAGACGACGAAGCCTGAGATCAGGAAGGCAACGATCAGATTCAGAAGAGGGATCAGACCGTAATTGATCCATCTCGGTAGGGTTACGGAAGCAGTGCTCATCGAGGCCTCACGCGGCAATGCCGGCCATCATCAGGCCGAGGGTCTGTTCACCGGCATCGGGCGTCTTCTCGCCGACGACATGGCCGGCGAACATGACAAGGATACGGTCTGAAAGGGCGCGGATTTCGTCGAGTTCGACGGAGACGAGCAGGATCGCCTTGCCCGCATCGCGCATCTCGATGATCCGACGATGGATGAATTCGATGGCGCCGATATCGACGCCGCGGGTCGGCTGGCCGATGATCAGCATTTTCGGATCGCGCTCGATCTCGCGGGCGACGACGATCTTCTGCTGGTTGCCGCCGGAAAAATTCGCCGTCTTCAGGCGCGGGTTCGGCGGGCGGATGTCGTATTTCTCGATCTTTTCCATGGCATCCTTGCGGATGGCTTCGAGATCGAGCAGCGGTCCGCGGCTGTACTCGGGACGGTGGTGATAGCCGAGCACGGCATTTTCATATTCCTCGAATTTCAGCACCAGGCCCATATGGTGGCGGTCTTCGGGAATATGCGCGAGGCCGAGTTCACGCAGGCGGGCCGGATCGGCCTTGTCGATCGGCTGGCCGTCGAGCAGGATTTCGCCTGACGCCGGCTTGCGGATACCCGCGATCGCCTCCAGCAGTTCCGACTGGCCGTTGCCGGCGACACCGGCAATGCCGACGATCTCGCCGGCGCGGACATCGAAGGAGACGTTGTCGACCATCGTCACGCCGCGGTTATCCTTGACCGTCAGGTTGCGGACGGACAGCAAGACATCGGCAGGCTTGGCCTCGCCTTTCTGGACGCGCAAGAGCACGCGGCGGCCGACCATGAGTTCGGCCAGTTCTTCCACCGTGGTCTCGCTGGTCTTGCGGGTGGCGACCATCTCGCCGCGGCGCATGACGGAGACGGTATCGGTGATCGCCATGATTTCGCGCAGCTTGTGGGTGATGAGGACAACGGTCTTGCCCTCGTCGCGCAGCACGCCGAGGATGCGGAACAGGTGATCGGCCTCGGCCGGGGTCAGCACGCCCGTCGGCTCGTCGAGGATCAGGATCTCGGCGCCGCGGTACATGGCTTTCAGGATTTCCACACGCTGCTGCAGGCCGACCGGAAGCTGCTCGATCAGCGCATCCGGATTGACCTCCAGGCCGTACTCCGTCTCCAGCCGCTTGAGCTCGGCGCGCGCGGAAGCAACGCCCCTTGCCAGCAGCGCGCCGCCTTCGGCGCCGAGCATGATGTTTTCGAGAACGGTGAAATTGTCGACCAGCATGAAATGCTGGTGCACCATGCCGATGCCAGCGGCGATGGCTGCCTGGCTGTCCCTGATGGTGATGGGCTGGCCGTTGACGCGGATCTCACCGCTGTCGGCCTGGTAAAAACCGTAGATGATGGACATCAGGGTCGATTTGCCAGCGCCGTTTTCCCCGATAATGCCATGGATCGAGCCCTTGGCGACGGTCAGGTTGATGTCCTTGTTGGCGTGAACGGCGCCGAATTTCTTGTCGATGCCGACAAGTTCGATAGCGGGCTGGTCTGTCACAGCAGGCTCCAAATAAGAAAAGGGCGTATGGCGAAAATCCTTGTCCGCCATACGCCCGATCTCAGTTACGACTCACTTCGGGCAGGCATTGTCCGTGGTGTAATCGTGAACTTTGACGGTGCCCGCAATGATGTCGGCCTTGGCCTTGTCGACGGCAGCCTGCATCTCCGGCGTGATCAGCGGCTTGTTGTTCTCGTCCATGGCGGCGGCAACGCCGTCTTCTTTGATGCCGAGAGACTGGACGCCCGCCGTGAACTTGTCGCTCTTGGTGTCGTTGAAGGCGTTGTAGACGGCGAGATCGACGCGCTTGACCATCGAAGTCAGAACGGAACCCGGATGCAGGTGGTTCTGGTTGGAATCGACGCCGATCGACAGTTTCTTGTTGTCGGCTGCCGTCTGCAGAACGCCGAGACCGGTTGCACCGGCTGCCGCGTAAACGACGTCGGCACCCTGGTCGATCTGGTTCTTGGTGAGCTCGCCGCCGCGAACCGGGTCGTTCCAGGCTGCACCGGTCGTGCCGGTCATGTTCTGGAAGACTTCGATGTCTGCCTTGGCGGCGCGTGCGCCCTGCTCGTAGCCGCATTCGAACTTGCGGATCAGCGGAATGTCCATGCCGCCGACGAAGCCGACCTTGCCGGTCTTCGACGCCATGCCGGCGAGAATGCCGACGAGATAGGAGCCTTCCTCTTCCTTGTAGAGAACGGAGCGGACGTTCGGCTTGTCGACGACGGAGTCGACGATGATGAACTTGGTGTCCGGGAATTCAGCGGCAACCTTCTCGACAGCCGAGGTCCAGGCGAAGGAAACGGCAACGACCGGGTTGAAGCCGCGGCTTGCGAAGTTGCGGATAGCCTGCTCGCCCTGGGTGTCGCCGGTCGGCTCGAAATCGCGGTAGGCGATGCCGGTTTCCTTCTTGAACTTTTCAGCGCCGTTGAAGGCAGCTTCGTTGAAGGACTTATCGAACTTCCCGCCGGTGCCGTAAACGAGCGCCGGCTTGATGTCGGCGGCAAGCGCCGTCGTCGACATCGCTGCCACGGCAAGGAGGGTGAGAAGGGATTTTTTCATGAGTTTGCAGCCCTGTTGTTGCTATTTGTTTGGGGTCCTCCCGCAAGCCTTTTTCAGGCATGTCTGCGGAACCACCGACCTCCCCCCGGAGGCCTGGCTGCGTGCATCCTTGCATGGCTCAACGAAAAATTCACGAGAAATTTTTCGGTTGGTAAAGATTTGCCATGATTGCCGAAAATCAGTCCACAGGTCCTGAATTCTGGGCAAATCGACCGCTAAAATGCGGATTTTCTAACCAATGCCCTGGCGGCATCAGGCTCATCATCCGGCCGTTTCAGGAACTGCCGATTGCACTTTTTCAGACCCTCCGGCCCTTCAGCTATGCGGTAAAGCGGCCGGCCACCGGCGGCTTCTTGTAACCGATCATCCACAGGATGAGCGAGAGCACCAGAAACACGGCAAAGGCCGGCTGCAGCATCAGCCACTGGAAGATGAAGGCGTAGAAACGCGGATGGACATAATAGGAAACGGAAGACTGCAGCGCGATCAGCGTCGTAGGGCTGACATCCTGCCATGCATCCGACATCGGGGTCATGACCACTTGCGAGGATGCGACGGACTGAATGGAATCGATGGCTCCGGCAATGACGGCAACTGCCAGCGCAAACAGGCTGGCAAGACGCAACAAGAAACGCATCAAATCCTCCGACGACGGGTGTGCCTGATGTCCGGCGAGCCGCGCCATTTTCCACTCAAGCCTAGAGATAGGCTTGGAGCGGGCACGGCGCAATGGACGGCATGCGCGCAGTTTTATCGGAAGAAGTCAAAAAACTGTTAGATTTGGGTTGATCGGCAAAAATTCATCGGTATATATCGCGCCGTTCCGACGATTTGCTCCTCTCCGGTGCGAAACGCAAAATGGACAG
The DNA here is from genome assembly GCF_014873945.1 of Rhizobium viscosum. NCBI lineage: Bacteria > Pseudomonadati > Pseudomonadota > Alphaproteobacteria > Hyphomicrobiales > Rhizobiaceae > Rhizobium > Rhizobium viscosum. The sequence goes on from NZ_JADBEC010000001.1 coordinate 1,684,471, forward strand.
GTGGCCGAGTGGTTGAAGGCGCACGCCTGGAACGCGTGTGTACGTGAAAGCGTACCGAGGGTTCGAATCCCTCTCTGTCCGCCATTTCTGAAAAAAAACGGGAACGCCGCTTCCCGCCGATCTTCCTTCCTTCGCAGTTACCAGCATACGCAACAGCGTGCTTCTGCTCCTCATGATACGCACGGCGGCATTGGCCCGCGCCTGATCGCGAATCTACGTCAGGCCGGTGATACGCTCGCCAGGAACGGATTCCGTTGGGTCGATTGCCCAGGTCGACTGCATGCGAAGTGACGCCTTAAGCCCGCTTGGTGGCTTCCGGCCACTATACCGCTGGTCAGCAGGATATGAGTGCCCGGCCCAGAAGTGAGATTTCGTCAGCAATTCTGGCGGCGTAAAAAAGGCCTGCCTCGGTTCGAGGCAGGCTTTGAGTCGTTGTGGCTCGCTTTTGGGGCCGGCTGCATTTCACTTCGTGATGTGGGCAATCGCCTCAAAAATGACCTTCGCGACTTCTGATGACCGGGAAATGTGCGGAGCGTGTCCGGCTTGCAGAGTGGTCACGTTTGCCGAAATCTTCTGCGCCATTGCAATCTGAAGATCTGGCTGGATCATGCGATCTTGCTCACTCACCACATACCAGGACGGCTTCGTCGTCCAGGCGGCTGCGGACACCTTGCCGTCGAAGTTCTGGGCGTGGGTTGGATGCTGCGTGGCGAATATCACCTTGGTCTGCTCAGGTGCGATGTCCTGAGCAAGGTGCTGCTGCACTCCTTCCAGCGTCAAGGTCAGGAAACCATTTTTGTCTGCCTGCACGTGGCTAAAGCCGGAAGGGGGCGGATAGTCCTTGGCCGTTTCGTTGACCGACATTCCTTCGGACAGCGCGAAGGCAGCCACATAGACGAGCGCTTTCACATTGTCGTTCTCGCCAGCTTCGGTAATCACGGCTCCGCCGTACGACCAGCCGACAAGCACCACCGGGTCTTTTAGGTTGTCAAGCGCGCGCTGGGTGGTCGCAATGTCGTCTGCCAGGGACGTCAGCGGGTTCTGTACGGCTACGACATTCACGCCTTTTTCTTGAAGCAGGGAGATCAACCGGCTCCAGGTTGATCCGTCGGCCCACGCTCCATGCACAAGGACGACGGTTGGTTGCTGTGCACCGGAACTGGTGGCGGCGCTTGTTGTATCAGAGACAGGCTGCATGGCTTTATGCCTTTCTTTCTATGTGATGCTGACGTGGTCAGTCGTGGGGTGAGGACAGCTTTCATGCGCATTGTAATAATGAAACACAGTGGGTAAAATGGGCGCATCATTTCAATAATGGAAATGGATAGTTTCTAATGGACAGATTCGCCGGCATGAGAGTCTTCGTAAAGGCCGTTGAAGCGGGGTCCATCTCCTCAGCGGCGCTCGAGTTGGAGATATCCTCACAGCTTGCCGGTAAGCAGATACGCGCCCTGGAGGACGGATTGGGCGTGAAGTTGCTGGCCAGAACGACGCGCCGGCAAAGCCTTACCGACAGCGGGCAAGTGTTCTACGAGCGAGCGAAGAACATTCTCGCGGAAATGGACGTGGCGGAAGCGCTGATGGCGGAGACAAGGTCGGAGCCCAGGGGGAGGCTGCGTATCAGCGCCCCGGTGACCTTTGGCAGCCACGCGCTCGCGCCCGGACTTTCAGAATATCTCAGGCGACACCCCGAGGTGTCGGTGGACCTCAATCTGACGAACCGAAATGTCGATCTGGTCGAGGAGGGCTTCGATGTGATCTTTCGCGCCGGCGACCTTCCCGACAGCAGCCTCATCGCGAAGCGTCTTGCGCCCTATCACCTCATTCTCTGTGCCGCGCCTGCCTACATAGAGTCCGCGGGCAGCCTGGAGACACCGCAGGATCTAGCCGCGCACGAATGCCTGATCTTCACTCATTCATCGCTTCGCACCCACTGGTCATTCATTGGGCCAGAAGGCCGAGTGACGGTTCCGATCGCGGGCCGCTTCTGTGCCAACAGTGGCGAAGCGCTACGCGCCGCGGCGCTCTCGGGCATGGGCATCCTTTTTCAGCCCTACGAGCTTGTTGCTGATGAGATATCCGCAGGCAAACTGGTCCGGCTCCTCCCTGAATATGAACCACCACCGCGTGCCCTACATGCACTTTATGCGTCAGATCGACAGATGACGCCCAAACTTCGGAGCTTCCTGGATTTCACAACTGAGAAGTTTGGTGAGGGAAAACGTCGTGAGATTCGCGATTAGAACCCTGCCCATTCTGCTTCCCGATCAGGCATTAAGGAGGGCCATTGAGGGGAATAGCGTAGACATAGTTTCCGTTTCGTCGTTCTCGACCCGCCATTCACATTCGGATAACTCACGACCTGCACATCGTTTATTCTGGTTGAAATCCAAGCCTCCTCCACAACGCCATCGCAAGACGATAAGGTGGTCCAAACTTTCAGCACACAGCCACTTCATTGCCAACGACGCAGAGGGGGAGACCAGCGATGGCGAATTTCAAGGCTGAGGACGAAGCGATCGGGACGATCATCCTGGTGGAGGAACTGTTTCAATCCCTGGTCAAGTCCGGCATCGTGCCTGCAGCCGTCATGGCTGATGTCGTGCGCGGCGCGGTTGCGAGGCTGGATACGACCGATCATTTCGGCGCGGGTGCGGCTGTGCGCCACTATTTCGAAAGCTGGCTGTCGAAATAGATAGCCTCTTGCGGAAGCAAGATCGGCAATCACGCCAAAGTCGGAAGAGTGCGGGCCTGATCTCGGGCTCCGACTGCATAGGATGCATAGGATGCAGGGGCAGTTTTCAACGCTCCCTAGGAAATGTCAGATTCAATATCTGTCGTGTCACCATCTGACATTTCTCACGCGAAGTATGGAAAAATCCTATGCAAGTTATGCATCCTATGCAGAGAGGTGGCTGAAAGCGCCTCATCGGGGCGGGATTATCGGTCGGCTGCCGCGATGAACATCCATTTCGACGAGAGCATCCGTGCGGACTGGCGTTGTCATGGAGCCAGCGCCCTGGCCTCAGCTTTTCCCCGCGTTTTCGACTTTCCAAAGAGCCGCGTTCACGCGGTTCTTCCCCGCGCTGACGATCATCTGCCCGTTGACGATCCGCCCGCAGTTCTTACGCAGGAAGCCGCTGAAGCGCGTCGTATTCAGCCGCCCGCGCTCGATGAGATCGCCAAGCGCTTCCACCAGCGCTTCATGCCGGCGGTTACCAACAGGATCGAAGGCCCCCTCCTCCACCATCCTGGCAATGTCAGCCGCAGCCCAGGACTTGCCGGCCGGCAGCGCTGACAGGATCGCCGAGGTTCGCTCTTTCTCCGGGTCGTTGTCGCGGATCCTGGCCGCATTGCCGAGCGGATCGGGCAGGCCGAGCCAGACGAGCGCGGAGCGGACGAGATTGGACCAGTGCTCGAAGGAACCGAGGGCCGGCGAGACCTTGTCTGCCTCATTCGCCACGAAGGCCCGCAGGACGGTCAATCCTGATGTGACGATCTCCACCCGCTGGCGGCGCGCATCCTCGACGACGTCGCTCGCAAAGACGCGCTCTTCCGGTCGCTCGACGCCGGCATCGAGATTGATCAAGACCACGCGCCGCGTCAGGTCGCCGGCGAAGCGCAAGCCATTTCCCGTGGCGCAGAGCATCGCCGTCGTTGCCGAATCCAGCGAGGCGGTCTTGCCGAGCGGGCGAATGTTGATTTCCTCCTGGGACAGGACCTGGCAGAGGTGATCGGAGCGAAGCGCCACCGACAGGTTGTCGAGATTGATGAAGCTGTCGCCATGCAGGAGACGCGACTCCAGGACCTTGCGCAGCTCGTTATCGTCGCCCGCATAGGAATTGACCGCTGCGGGCCGGCCGGTCGCGAGAATGGCGGCAACATCCACCAGCTTGGATTTGCCCGTACCGGGCGCCGTCGCATTCACGCCGAAGAGCGGCGCGGTCTTCAGGCCGGGGCGGACGATTGCCGTCAGGATCATGGCGAGTGCTGCCGATTCATCGATGCCGCTCACGAAGGGGAAGCTCGCCACAAGCTTCCTGATACTGTCCAGCGCCGTTATGGCTGTTGCCCTATCGGGGCGTTCGGGGATTTCGGGCCATGCCTTGTCCGATTCGAAGAGTATGGCGGATTGCCGGTCGAAGCCCTTGACGTTGATGACGGTGCCATCGCTGCGCATCGTCGGCTGAGATACGACCGCCCTGATCTGCGGGAAAGACCAGTCCCCGTGCCGGGCAATGACGGATCTCGCGACCAGCGCCGGGCAGGACACGGCGTTGTAGCCGGGCGGACTTTTTGCGTCGGGTTTCAGCCAGCGCACGTATTTCGTCAGCACTCCGATCATCACATGTTCATTGGCGGTGACCAGCACCGTCTTTTCCTTCCCCGTGATGCGGACGGCGTGATAGAGGACCGTGTCGCGGGCATAGAGCGGCGCGCCGGCCTCGACTGCCAGGCGGCAGGCATCCGTTACCGCTTCCGAAAGGTCGCCTTCATGGAAGATCAGCGTCGGCCGTTCGTCTTCCTCTCTGGTCGGTGGGGGCAGGTCACGGACGACCGGTTTGCGCCGCGATGCGCGGCCCACAGGCTCGACCGGTTTTTCGTCCTCTGCATCCGCGGCCGCGAAGGGGCGCATGGTGGCACGCATGAAGGCATTGATCTCAGCCGGCGTCCATCCGTCATCGAGCGCATCGGCGCAGTCCCAGCCGCGGCCTGGAAACAGGCCGGCGCGCCAGTCCTCGAAACGATAGCATTCGCGCTCACTGGCGGCATCGACATCGGCAAGGCCGACAAGCCGGATGCGCGCTCCAAGGCTCATCAGGTGCAGCGCGATTTCATGCGCCGCCGCCATGCCCGGGCGATCGAAATCCGGCCATATCAGCACGTCGCGGCCGGAGAGGAGCGACCAATCGGCGTGCTTGACGCCCTGCGTCCCGCCCGCCCAGGAAACGACCGCCCGCCCGCTCGCCATGCTGAGCCTGTCGCGGCACTTCTCGCCCTCGACAATGATCACTTCTTCCTCGCCGATATCTGGCCGGTCGCCGATATCCTGCAGACCGTAGAGCGGCCGCGGCTTGGCGAACGGCAAGCGGCACCATGTCTCCGTTCCGTCGGGCAGGCGGGCAAACATGACCATCGGCGTTTCCTTGCCGCCGTCGGCGAGATCATGGCGCAGCACGTAGCCAAGGAGCGAACCATCGACGTTGCGATAGGGAAAGACCATCGACGGCGCAAAGGAGCCCCATTCGGAGCGCCCGCCCCTGCGCTTGGGATTATAGAGCCTGATACGCTGGCCGGGCGCCGGCACCTCCGCAGGCGGCGGCAGGGCCGTTATGCCCTCATAGACATCCGGCGCCCTGGCCTGCTCTAGCCGGGCGTTCGGCCGGCTGCCGATGCCGCCGCCGAGGATGCGGATCGCTTCAGGCAGATCGACGCCCTTCACCTCCCGCACGAAATCAAGGACATCGCCTTGCTTGCCGCAGCCGAAGCAATGGAAACGCTCCACTCCATCGTGTGCTATGAAAACCTTGAACGATGGCGTGTCTTCGGCATGGAACGGGCAGCAGGTTTCGAACTCCCGTCCATTCCGGCCGAGCTTGTAGCCATATTGCGTGACGGTCGAAGACAGCGACACGTCGCGCCGCAGACGTGCGATATCGTCAATGTCGCCCGAGGATGCGTATGCATGTGTTCGTGACATGAAATTTTCCGGGTGAAAGGTGGAGCTGCTTGTTTCCCTTCTCCCCAGCGGGGAGAAGGTGGCTCGAAGAGCCGGATGAGAGGGCCACGGATACCGGCGGATGATGCTGTTATACGCCGGCGGTGTCTGCTCGATGCTGTCATCGAGAGAGCTGTTGATGGCAAGCGCGGTGCCTGACCGATGAAGGCGCTAGTCCGAAACCTGGAGGTTCCGGTTGACGAAATCCTGCAGATCCGCCGGGCGGAACAGCGTGCGGGAACCGAGTTTCACGAAGGGAAGCTGGCCGGCCTTCACCTGCCGGTAAATGCTGGCGCGGCTGATGCCGGTTGCCTCTGTGACTTGCCTGATGTTCAGCAGAATTTTCGGGGTGACTTCCACGGTCTCTCTCCAGATCCTGACGTATCCAGGCGTATCTGTAGAGGCGGATAGTTGAGAGGAAGAAGTCACGCCGATGCGGCGGGCATCTCCTTTGGCTCAACACACATTTGGCACCCCCTGCCCGCCATCTTCCCGAAGACACCAAAAATGGATTGCGATGGCATGCGCTTGTCCCGGCTCCTGGTAAGGCTTGGCAAAGCAAAACCCGGTAACGATCCGATGTGGCGCGATCCGGAGCGAGAGGGGCGGCAAGGGCTGCTGCCCGCCGGGACGCGACCATGCGGGGACCTACCATGAAGAAGCTCATCATTGCGGCCGCTTTCGCGGCATTCCTGCCTGTGATGGCCCAGGCGGAAACGCTGGAATTTCCGAGCGACGATCCGGTCGCGAGCGTGACCATTCCCGACAATTGGGGGCCGAAGGAGACGGAGACCGGCATCGACGCCCAGTCCGAGGATTCGGCGATCTATCTTTCGATCGACGTTGCCGATGAAAAGACGAGCGACAAGATCATCGACGAGGCCTTCGCCTTCCTGCAGAAGAATGGTGTCACCATAGACGAAAAGACCCAGAAGGAATCCGAAGCCGAAATCAACGGCATGAAGATGAAAACCTTCGACTGGGACGGCAGCGACAAGGAAGGGCCGGTCAATATCGGCGTCGCCGTGCTTTCGCCAAGCGAAGGCAAGCTGCTCCTGATCACCTACTGGGGCACCAAGGGCAAGCAGGATGCCCATGACGACGAGCTGATCGCCATCATCAGCTCGCTGAAACCGGCCGGCTGAGCTTACCCGATGCGAGGCGCTGCCGCCAGGGCGGCGCCTTATTGCATTCGGGAACAAGAGCGCGCCGGCACAGTTCCTGTCCCATGGCAAAAACAGGCACGATCCGCATCGGCATATCGGGATGGACCTATGCGCCCTGGCGCGGCGTCTTCTACCCTAGGGGATTGGCTAGGAAGAGCGAGCTTGCCTATGCCTCGCGGCAATTTCCCTCCATCGAGATTAACGGCACATTTTACGGGCTGCAGAAGCCGGATGCTTTCGCCAGCTGGCGCGATGAAACGCCCGATGGTTTCATCTTTTCGGTGAAGGGCTCGCGCTACATCACCCATCTGAAGCGCCTGCGCGACATCGAGAAACCGCTTGCCAATTTCCTCGCCTCCGGCCTGCTGCGACTAGGCCCGAAGCTCGGGCCGATGCTCTGGCAATTTCCGCCGAGGCAGACATTCGATGCCGAGCTCTTCGACCGTTTTCTGGCAATGCTGCCCAGGGATACGGATGCTGCGGCCGATATGGCGAAACGGCATGACGAACGGCTCAACGGCCGCGCCTGGACGAAGAGCGAGACGGCACAGCCGATGCGCCATGCGCTGGAAATCCGCCACGACAGTTTCTGCACACCCGGCTTCATCGAACTGCTGCGCAAGCACAATGTCGGGCTGGTGGTTGCCGATACCGTGGAATGGCCGCTGCTGATGGATGTGACGGCTGATTTCGTCTATTGCCGCCTGCATGGATCGGAGCAGCTTTACGTCAGCGGCTACAGCGGCGAGGCGCTCGATCGCTGGGCCGGGCGCATCGATGCCTGGACGCACGGGATCGAGCCCGGCGACGCCAATCGCATCAAGCCGCCGCTGAAACGCTCGGCAAAAGGCCGCGATGTCTATGTCTATTTCGACAATGACGTGAAAGTACGCGCGCCGGCCGATGCCCGTTCGCTCGCCGAGAAGCTCGGTATCGCCCTGCCACCGGATGACAGTGTCACCATCCAGCCGAAACGCCGTGGCGGAAAGCCTGTCACCGAGGAGCCGCGCCAGCATTGGCCGGCGTTGCGCACCTCACCTTAGAACCCGGTCGGATGGCTCCAAGATCCGGATGAGGGGCCACGAGCACCAGTCCAGCCGTCAAAAAGCGACCTCAGCCCTCTCAAGAACAACACCGAAGAGCGCATCGGCATCGGCTGTTGGCATCCGCGGCCCCCTCATCCGCCCTTCGGGCACCTTCTCCCCGCTGGGGAGAAGGGAATGAAGACGCCGCTGCACGCCCCTTCTCCCCTCGGGGAGAAGGTGGCTCGAAGATCCGGATGAGGGGCTACGGGCGCCAGTCCAGCCGTCAAAAGGGATCGCAGTTTTAGACCAGCACGGCCTGATCGGTCCGGTCCTCGGTGCCGAAGAATTTCAGGTAGCGCTCGACCTCGGCCGGTTCGCCGGTCGCTTTCTGCGGATTGTCCGAGAGCTTCACCGCCGGACGGCCATTGGCGTCGCTCACCTTGCAGACGATGGAAATCGGCAGGAAATCGGAACTGTCGTTCGGCGCGCAGCCGGCGAAGTCGTTCGTCAGGTTCGTGCCCCAGCCGAAGCTCATGCGCGCGCGGCCTTCGAAATGCCTGTAGGTGTCGATGATCGCATCGACATCCAAGCCATCGGAGAAGATCAGGAGCTTCTGGCGCGGGTCGCGGCCCATCTTCTTCCACCAGTCGATGATCTTCTCGCCGCCTTCGATGGGCGGGGCGCTGTCCGGGCGGAAGCCGGTCCAGTCGGCCACCCATTCCGGCGCGTCGCGCAGGAAGGCAGCCGTTCCGAAGGCGTCCGGCAGCACGATCAGCAGGTTGCCGCCGTAGAGCTTGTTCCAGTCGCGCAGCACCTTGTAAGGCGCGTTCTTCAACTGCTCGTCCGTCTCGGCGAGAGCTGCGGCGACCATCGGCAGCTCGTGCGCATTGGTGCCGACGGCTTCGAGATCGGAATCCATAGCCAGCAATACATTGCTGGTGCCGGTAAATGCCGGGCCGATGCCTTCCTTCAGCGCTTCCACGCACCAGCGCTGCCAGAGGAAGCTGTGGCGGCGGCGGGTGCCGAAATCGGAAATCCTGAGGCCGGGCAGCTCGCGCAGCTTCTCCACCTTGGCCCACATCTTGGCCTTGGCTCGGGCATAGAGAACATCGAGCGTAAAAGGCCCCATCGCCTTCATGGCCGCGCGGGAGCGCATCTCGTTGATGATGGCAAGGGCCGGGATTTCCCACATGGTCGTTTCCTTCCACGACCCATGGAAATCGAGCACATATTGCCCGTCCTTCTTGGAGAGCTCGTATTCCGGCAGCTGGAAATTGGAGAGCCAGGCGAGGAATTCCGGCTCGAAGATCTGGGCGCGGCCATAGAAGCTGTTACCGGCGAGCCAGATCATTTCTTTCTTGGCGAGCCTCAGCGTGCGCGCATGATCGAGCTGTTCGCGCAGTTCGCCCTCGTCGATCTGTTCGGCGAGACGCACGCGCTTGGTGCGGTTGATGAGGGTGAAGGAGGCGTTGACGTCCGGATAGAGCTTCCAGATCATCTGCAGCATCAGGAGCTTGTAGAAATCCGTATCGATCAGACTGCGCACGATCGGATCGAGTTTCCAGGTGTGATTGTAGACGCGCCTTGCGATATCGGTCCTGGCCATGAAGCTCCTGCCTGTCCGTCAATCCGGTCAGGTGCGGCGCCTCAAACGGCCAGCGCACAAACCGGCTCGTGCGCTTTCTTATCGAAAAATCGATCGGCAAAGTCCAGAAAAAACAACAGGCAACGTCCCACAGCGGGAATGGCTGCGGGACGTGATTTAAATGCCTGATATCCGCACACTATCGTGCTGACGGCGCGGGCTGAGCCGGGGCTGGGCCGCCATTCTGCGGCGGAGTTGCCGGAACCTCAGACTGCATCTGCTGACCGGGCTGCTGCGGGGCGACATCATCGGCTTCCTTCTGACCCCAGATCTCGACGGGGATCCAGACAAGGAAGGCCAGCACCAGCGCGGCAACCAGCACGGTCAGGATGCGATAACCCGTACGACCCTGCCTGGCCTTGACAGGCGAAATCCGTTCTTCGGCATGAAGCTTGCGATCGGACTTTTCCCACCGCGTTTCCATACGAGCCATGGTCGTCTCCTTGCGGTATTCCGCGGGCAAGGCTCACGGAACTTCGGATAGGAAACGAGAGTGGTGCCGGATGGTTCCGAAGGGCTTTCTAGAGCATGTCGTTATCGCAAAACCGCTGCACAGTTTTGCGGAATAATGTCGCAAATGCCACCAGCCGAAAGCGCGAGCGTCTTACAAGTTCAGGTCCGAGAGCCCCAGCGGTCATTGTCTGCTTCGCGCCAAAAGCGGTCATTGGGAAAGCTAGCGCTTGTACTTAGGTTTTAGTCGCCTGCCCTTGGTGGCCTTGCGTGAAAGTCATCAACCCCAGTGTCGCTTTAGTCGAGTTTCTTGTGGTACTGAATCCACCGGCAAATGATACGTGATGCTGCTCACGAGCGGTCAGCCCGCACCGCGAGGCGGCAAAGTGCGTTTAGAAACGCCAAGCAAGTGGGAGCGGGACCAGCCATGACGGCCACGTCGCGAGCAGCCCTTTGTGTGCAGTTACAAAGTCAAATGCGGTCAAGCAAACGGACACGTTCTGTTGGAAAAAGGGAAGGTGAACCACAGGAGTATCCATGCCCCTTTTGGATAGGCTGATCTGGCAAATTGAAACAAATCTGGACTCAGAGCTGTCCCTTCCATCATTGTCGGAACGTTGCGCCGTCAACGTCCACCATATGTGTCGAGCGTTTCAACTCGCCACCGGAATGTCGATCATGTCCTACGTGCGGGCGCGCAGGCTGTCCAACGCAGCCCGCGTGATCGTATCGAGCAATGCCAACATTATCACGGTCGCGTTGGACGCAGGCTACGGTTCACATGAGGCTTTCACACGCGCCTTCGCAAGCTATTTCGGCACTGCACCAAGCAGCTTGCGCAATGGGCGCTTCGCTCTGGAACTAGAACTTATGGAGCCGTTTGAGATGAATAAAGAAATGATCGTTCCGGTCCGCCCGCCCCAGAAACGCGAACGTGCGCCCTTTCGTGTCGTCGGCCTCGGCACTGACTGCTCGTTCGCGAAAACAGGAGCCATTCCGGCGCTCTGGCAATCCTTTTTCGCGCGTGAAAGCAACATCGTCGGTGTAGTGCCAGGAGCAGCTTATGGTGTTTGCTGTATGGGCGATGAGGCAGGCAATTTCCGCTACATCGCCGGCGTCGAGGCGTCGGCTTCAACGCCGGGGATGGAGCAGATCGAGCTGTGTTGGCAGCATTATGCCGTATTTACACACAGCGGGCATATCTCCGATCTGTCAAAAACCATCTACACGATCTGGAACAAGACAATGCCAGAATCCGGGCTTGAGGCCGCCAAAGCACCTGACTTTGAACTATATGACCACCGGTTCGATGGCGGAACTGGCCGTGGTGAGATGGAGATATGGATACCGGTCGTCACGTCCTGATCGCGCAACTGCCAATCTTTGTGGCGGCGAATGACCGCTTTGGGCCGGAAACGGACATTGGCAGCGCTTGCTCAATAGTTCCGCGCTTTTGCGCGACTCGCGCTACAGCGTCGGCCCGAAAATCGGAAGCGATTTTCGGAAAAGCTGATGCTAAGAATCAAAGAGTTAGAGCGTCCTTTGTGCGTCCGAACGGATGCACGGCGCTCTAGTACCCCGCCTTGCGGTCGACGACGAATTGCAGCGGCTCGCCGCGTTCGAGGCGGGCGATCTGGGTTTCGACGTGGCGGAACAGCGCGTTTTCTTCGGAGATCGCGGCGTCATGCGGAGTGATGAAGACATTCTCCAGATGCCAGAGCGGATCGTTCGCCGGCAGCGGCTCGACCTCGAAGACATCGAGCGAGGCGCCGCCGAGCACGCCGCTTTCAATCGAGGCGACGATATCGGCCTGGACCTGGCTCTTGCCGCGGCCGGCATTGATGAAAACAGGCTTGCCGAGCGCGCCGCCCTGGCGAAGCCTCTTGAAGAAGGCCTTGTCGTAGAGGCCGGTCGTGTCAGGCGTCAGCGGCAGCAGGCCGACAACGATATCGGTCTTCGACAGGAATGTGTCGAGCTGCGGGCCGTCGAAGGTTTCGATGCCTTCAACCTGCTTCTTCGAGCGCGACCAGCCGATCACGTTGAAGCCCATGACCCTGAGCTTGGCGACGGCATCCTGGCCGAGAATGCCGAGACCCATGACGCCGACAGTGACTTCGGCGGCTTCCGGCGGGACGAGCTTGCCCCAGACACGGTCGCGCTGGTCCCGGTCATGCGCGCGCTGCAGGCGCAGGTGCATGAGGCACTGCATGACGACCCATTCGCTCATGCGCGTCGTCAGGCTGCGATCGGCGAAGCGGACGATCGGGATATCGGGCAGATCGGGAATGGACAGGATGCTATCGACCCCGGCACCGCCGGAAAACAGCACCTTCAGGTTCGGCGCGCGCTTGAAGATATCGGCATCCGGTTTCCACAGCAGCGCATAGTCGATACCGGTCAGATCGAGCGCCTTGCTCGCGGGATCGGCAAGGTTGATGCTGCCGCGGTCGGCAAAGGCGGTCTTGAGAATGCGGGCAACGGTCTCGGGGTCGAACTTGAGATCGACGAGAATTGGAAGTCTTGATGACATGATCTTCTTTACTGCTGCCCGTTTTTATTGCTGAACGGCTGATGTGGGTACCGCCTCGATATTGAAGGCGGCGGCCATCAGCGCCCTGGTATAGTCATCCTTCGGCGCCTGGAAGATTTCCGCCGACGGCCCCTGCTCCACCACCTTGCCGAAGCGCATGACGATGACGTCGTTGGCGAGCGCCTTGACCACTTTCAGGTCGTGGCTGATGAAGAGATAGGCGAGATCGTGCTTCTTCTGCAGGTCTCGCAGCAGATCCACCACCTGCGCCTGCACGCTCATGTCGAGCGCCGAGGTCGGCTCATCGAGCATGACGAAGCGCGGTTTCAGCACCATGGCGCGGGCGATCGCGATGCGCTGGCGCTGGCCGCCGGAAAATTCATGAGGGAAACGCCAGCGGGTGAGCGGATCGAGGCCGACTTCTTCCAGCGCCCAGCAGACGCGCTGGTCGCGCTCCTCGGCCGAGAGCGAGCGCTCGTGCACTTTCAAGCCTTCTGCAACGATATCGCCGACGGACATGCGCGGGCTCAGCGAGCCGTAGGGATCCTGGAAGACGACCTGCAGCTGGTTGCGCAGCGGCCGCATATCCGTGAATGAATAGCTGGCTATATCCTTGCCGACGAAGGAAATGCGGCCCTTCGACGAAATGAGGCGGGTCAGCGCCAGGCCGAGCGTAGTCTTGCCGGAGCCGGATTCACCGACGACGCCGAGCGTCTGTCCGGCCCTGAGCGTCAGGTCGATGCCATCGACAGCCTTCACATGGTCGACGACCTTGCGCATGAGGCCGGCCTTGATCGGGAACCAGACCTTGATGTCATTGCCTTCCATGACGACAGGCTTGGAGGGATCGGTCACCGGCGGTTCGCCGCGCGGCTCGGAGGCGAGCAGATGGCGGGTATAGTCGTGCTTCGGATTGGTGAAGACCTCTTCCACCGGTCCGGTTTCGACGATCTTCCCCTTGGTCATCACACAGACACGGTCGGCGAATTTGCGCACGATGCCGAGGTCGTGGGTGATGAAGAGCATGGACATGCCGTGCTCGCCTTTCAGCTTGCGCAGGAGCTCGAGGATCTGCGCCTGGACGGTGACGTCGAGCGCGGTGGTTGGCTCGTCGGCAATCAGCAATTCCGGCCGATTGGCGAGCGCCATGGCGATCATCACGCGCTGGCGCTGGCCGCCCGAGAGCTCGTGCGGATAGGCCTTCAGGCGCTTTTCCGGCTCGCGGATGCCGACCTGGTTCAGCAGTTCCAGCACCCGGGTACGCGCCGCCTGCCCGGTCACGCCCTGATGCAGGGCCAGGATTTCGGCAATCTGCCCTTCGATCGTATGGAGCGGATTGAGCGAGGTCATCGGCTCCTGGAAGATCATGGTGATGTCGTTGCCGCGCACCGCGCGCATCTCGCGATCGCCAGCCTTCAGGAGATCCTTGCCCTTGAAGAGGATTTCGCCGCTCGGATGGCTGGCGGCGGGATAGGGCAGAAGCCGCAGCACCGAATTCGCCGAGACCGACTTACCGGAACCGGATTCACCGACCAGTGCAACAACCTCGCCCTTGCCGATATCGAAGGAGATGCGGTCGACGGCGAGCGAGGTTTCGCCGCCCTGATGGAAGGCGACCGAGAGATCGCGGACGGAGAGCAGCGGTTCTGTCATTCGACTGGATTTTTCAGGAGGGAGGAAAGAGTGGGTTCATCCGGGCGAAGAACGGTCAAGGGCCGAGCTTCCGTTGTCCGCCCATATCTGCGATGGGTGAGCCGGTATTCGTCCTTTATTCCCCGATCGTCCGTCAGGACATGCGAACAGTTTGCACCGATGGCCGTCGATAGATGAATGGCGTCCGGTAATTTCAGGCTGCCATATTGAGACCGCAGCACAGCAGCATATCGAAGTGTGGGCGGAACGATCGGGAGCACTTCAAGCCAGCTGTTCGTTAGGATCAGCCCTTCATAAACATCAATCAGACTGTCGTCATTCTGACGATATGGCGTCACCAGAAGCTCGGATAGCGTCAACTCACTCGTCACAAATCTCGGCTCGGCATCAGCATCGCCTGCTGCAAGCAGTTGAGCGAGGCGATCACTCGTCTCGTCCCGCCTCTCGAATGCCATGATGAAAATATTCGTGTCGAGATAAATTCTACTGACACCTTGCATCAATCATCCCATTCATCCCGCAGCCGACGAATTCTAGCGACCGCTTCCTCGGCACTCACCGATGGCCTGTCTTCCGCTTTTATGCGCCGAATGGCGGCGAGGGTTTCGCCTCTGGTCATCGGCTTCCGCTCAATCTTCGGCAGGTTTCTGAAACCCGGAAAAGGGTCTCTCTCCTCATCCTTGGCTTCCTCCTCAATCACCACACGCACCATGGCGTCTTTCTCCAGGCCCTTTCGGAGTTCTTCCGGCAGATTCGATGCAGGATAATGCTCAAACACGATCTTGTTCATCGGCCTGTGCCTCAAAAGTTGCGTCATACCCAACCTTAGTCTGAACGTCTGCAAATGACGAGATGACTCCACTCATCCGAACGTCTTTCTCGGATCGAAGGCATCGCGCACCGCCTCGCCGATGAAGATCAGCAGCGACAGCATGATCGACATGGTGAAGAAGGCCGTCAGCCCGAGCCATGGCGCCTGAAGATTGGCCTTGCCCTGGGCGATCAGTTCACCGAGCGAGGGAGAGCCCGGTGGCATGCCGAAACCCAGGAAGTCGAGCGAGGTCAGCGTGGTGATCGAGCCCGAGAGTATGAAGGGCAGGAAGGTCAGCGTCGCCACCATCGCATTCGGCAGCATGTGCCGCCACATGATGGTGCGGTTGTTGACGCCAAGCGCCCTTGCAGCCCGGACATATTCGAAATTGCGGGCGCGCAGGAACTCGGCGCGCACGACGCCCACGAAGCCCACCCAGGAGAAGAGCAGCATGATGCCGAGCAGCACGAAGAAGCCGGGCGGCAGGATGGCGGCGATGATCAGCAGAATGTAGAGCACCGGCATCGAGGACCAGATCTCGATGAAACGCTGGAAAAACAGGTCCGTCCAGCCGCCGAAATAGCCCTGGATGGCACCGGCCGTCACGCCGATGACGGCCGAGCAGATGGTGAGCACCAGGCCGAAGAGAACGGAAATGCGGAAACCGTAGATGACGCGGGCGAGCACGTCGCGGGCCTGATCGTCGGTGCCGAGCCAGTTGAGATTGCCGAGCCTGCAGCCGGGATCGTTGACGCCCTCAGGATAGGCCGAGCAGCGCTCCTGCGATGACATCAGCCAGAAGGGCGCGGTCGGGGCCGAATGCGGGATATTGGAATTGACCGACTGGTAGGAATAACGGATCGGCGGCCAGATCATCCATCCGTTGGCCTCGATCTCATCCGATATAACGGAGGAGCGATAGTCCGTTTCGGCCAGGAAGCCGCCGAACTTCTCCTCGGGATAATCGATGATGACGGGGAAAAGGATCTCGCCCTTGTAGGAGGCGATGATCGGCCTGTCATTGGCGATGAACTCGGCAAGCAAGCTGAGCACGAAGAGGACGAGGAACAGCCAGAGCGACCAGTAGCCGCGCCTGTTGGCCTTGAAGTTCCGCCACCGCCTGACGTTGGTCGGTGACAAGATGCCCTTGCGGGGCGGGCGGACGGGCGCTGATGTCGTTGGGTTTGCGGCGACATCCATCAGACATCCCTCCGCTCGAAATCGATGCGCGGATCGATCCAGGTATAGATCAGGTCCGAAATCAGGCCGACGAAGAGGCCGAGCAGCGAGAAGATGTAGAGCGTCGCAAAGACGATCGGATAATCGCGGTTGACGACGGAGAGGTAGCCGAGGCGGCCGAGGCCATCGAGCGAGAAGATGTTTTCGATCAGGAGCGAGCCGGTGAAGAAGGCGGAGATGAAGGCGCTCGGGAAGCTCGCAATGACGATCAGCATGGCATTTCGGAAAACATGGCCGTAGAGCACCTGCCGTTCATTCAGGCCCTTGGCGCGCGCGGTAATGACATATTGCTTCTTGATCTCGTCGATGAAGGAATTCTTGGTCAGAAGCGTCGTCGTGGCAAAGGATGCCAGCGACAGCGAGATCAGCGGCAGCGTGAGGTGCCAGAAATAATCGAGCGGCTTCTGCCACCAGGCGAGCTGGTCGAAATTGTCCGAGACGAGGCCGCGCAGAGGGAACCAGTCATAGAAGGAGCCGCCGGCGAAAAGCACGATCAGAAGGATGCCGAAGAGGAAACTCGGCACGGCATAACCGATGACGATGATGCCTGACGTCCAGACGTCGAAGGTCGATCCGTCCTTCACAGCCTTGCGAATGCCGAGCGGGATGGAGATGGCGTAGGAGAAGATCAGGATCCAGATGCCGAGCGAGATCGAGACCGGCAGCTTCTCCTTGATGAGATTGAGAACGCTCGTATTGCGGAAGAAACTCTCGCCGAAATCGAAGCGGATATAGTTCCACATCATCTCGCCGAAGCGGGTCAGCGGCGGCTTGTCGAAGCCGAACTGCTTTTCGAGCTTGGCGATGAACTCCGGATCGAGGCCCTGCGCACCGCGATATTTCGAACCTTCTTCGCCGCCACCTCCGCCGAGAAGATCGCCGCCTCCGGACAGGCGCTGGTCGGCGCTGTCGGCCTGACCGGTCAACTGGGCGATCACCTGCTCGACGGGGCCGCCGGGCGCGAATTGAACGACGATGAAGGAAATCGCCATGATGCCGACGATGGTCGGTATCATCAGAAGCAGGCGGCGAATGACATAGGCGCCCATCAGCCTTCAGCCTCCGGAAATGTTTTTCTCGTCTGCCCGCCGTCCAGTCTAATGCCGCTCAATCCGCCAGCCTTCCCTTGTCGGCCCCCGCCGACGTGTCGTGATTCGCTCGTGCCATTTGGAGCCCCGGCCCCCTTCATTGCAAGCCCGCTCATTTTGCCGAGGTAGACCACCAGGCTGCGGGGAAGCCCAGGCCGTAGGCCGGAAACTCGGCCGGCCGCGTGATCGTGTTCCAATAGGCGATGCGGGATGTCCTGGAGTAAAACAGCGGCACGACATAATGATTGGCGAGCAGGACGCGGTCCATCGCTTTGATCGCTGCGACCTGTTCGGCCCGGTTCGGCGCGAAAATAACCATGCGGATCAGAGCATCGACGGCAGGATCGGCAATACCGGCATAGTTGCGCGAACCCGTCTGTTTCGCCGCCTCGGAACCCCAGTAGTCGGCCTGCTCGTTGCCGGGATTCATCGTCTCGCCCCAGATGCCCCAGATCATGTCGTAATCGAAGCTTCTGACGCGGTTGGTATATTGCGAGGCATCGACCGTGCGCAGGCGTGCATCGACGCCGATCTTCCTGAGGTTATTCGTGTAGGGAAGAACCGAACGTTCGAAAGAAGGGTTGGACAAGAGGATTTCGAAACTCATCGGCTGGCCGGTCGCCACGTTGACCATGCGATTGCCCTTGAGCTCCCAACCCGCCTCCTTGAAAAGAGCAATGGCCTTGCGCAGGTTGTCACGAAGCTTTTGCGGGTCACCTGCAACAGGATTGGTGTAGGGCGTCGTGAAGACCGCAGGGGGAACCTTGTCCTTCAGACCCTGCAGTATTTCCAGCTCACGCCCCTGCGGCAGGCCGGAGGAGGCGAGTTCGGTATTCCAGAAATAGCTGTCGATCCGCTCGAAGGCGTTGTAAGCGAGGTTGCGATTGAGGTCCTCGAAGTCGAAGGCATAGTTCAATGCCTCGCGCACCCTGATGTCCTTGAAGAGGTCGCGCCGCATATTGGGCACCAGGGCCTGCATGATGCCCGTCGCGCGCAACGCGTTCGTCGGCTCCTCGCGCTTGACGCGGCCATCCTTCACGGCAGGAAAATCGTAAGCCGTCGCCCAGCGGCTCGCCTGATTGTCCTGGCGATAATCCACGTTGCCGGCACGGAAGGCCTCGAACTCGACATCCCGATCGCCGAAGTAGCTGTAGATGACGTTGCGGAAATTGTTCTGGCCGACATTCACATTGAGGTCCTTGCCCCAATAATCGTCACGCAGTTCATAACGGATTGTCGCGCCGGGGGAGAAATCGGCGATCTTATAGGGACCGGAACCCATGACGGGTTCCAACGTCGTCCTGGAAATGTCGCGCGGCTTGCCATCCGGCCCAGGCGCCTCCCACCAATGTTTCGGGACGATCGTCAACTGGCCGAGAATATTCGGAAGCTCCCGGTTGTTCTTCTCGTCGAAGGTGAAGGTGACGTCGCGGTCGCCGGTCTTTTCGGCCTTCACCACGTGGCGGTAATAATTGAAGGTGAGCGGATTGAGTTCCTTGGTCTTGTCGAAGCTGAAGACCACGTCTTCGGGCGTCACCGGCTGGCCGTCCGCCCATTTCGCTTCCTTGCGCAGACGAAATGTCGCGCT
This sequence comes from Rhizobium viscosum, assembly GCF_014873945.1. Lineage (NCBI taxonomy): Bacteria > Pseudomonadati > Pseudomonadota > Alphaproteobacteria > Hyphomicrobiales > Rhizobiaceae > Rhizobium > Rhizobium viscosum. The sequence continues at coordinate 1,703,385 of NZ_JADBEC010000001.1, forward strand.
GGAAACGTCAGGCGGGAAGGAGAGGCCTTCGGCAAGCAGGCCATAGGAAACAAGAAGCTCCTCATCGGCGGATTTCATCAGCGTGTCGTAGACCAGCGTCAGCCCGGTCGCCACCTCGCCCTTATCCAGCACGGGATTGAACGTATCGAACGTGCCTGTCGTCGAGAGACGAAGGTCGCCACCCTTCGGAGCGTTCGGATTGACGTAGTCGAAATGGGTGAAGCCGGGCTGATATTTCGGTTCATTGATAACAGAACTTCCGATGCGGAACTCCTGATCCTCCGCCATTGACGAAAGCGGAAGAAGAAGAACCGCAAGCGACAGAAACAGACCGATCTTCGACCACAGAGCCGCCATTCACGCTTTCCCCTGATTTTTCATTGATTCGACAATACGAGAAATGCAGGCGAAAAACAGGAAAGACTTTGTTTTTTACCGGGCTCGCGAAATTTTGACCTTAGCAGCGGAGGTCAGGGCGTCACTTCCTCGAGACGCTTGCGAAGCATGCGCCGCAGCTCTCCGACCAGGCGCGGATCGCCCGAGCCGTCGGGGTCGTTGGCGGCCGCGACGACGATGCGCAGCAGCTCCAGGACGAGGGCGCCCAGGAGATCGACATCGCGTTCCACCGAAGGCTCGGCATTCCTCAACAGCGCCGTGATGCTGGCACGAAGCTCCGCGCGCGACTTCGCCTTGCGCTCCTTGGGCACATCGCGCCGCGCGGCGAGAACCGGAAATTCCGGGTACTCCTCGATGAACCGGCCGAACCGCGTGAAAATCGCATCGCCGATTTCGGCAGCACTCTTCCCCCTGCTCTTTTCCGCGAGTTCGGCGAGCCCGCTGTTCAAACGCTGCAGGCGATCGATATGCAGCGCCTCGGCGAGCAGAAGCTTGGTCGGGAAGAACTGATAGAGCGAACCGATCGAAGAATTTGCGGCCGCGGCAATCTCCGTCATCGTCGCCGCATCATAGCCTTTTTCGAGAAAGACCCTGGCTGCCGCTTCCAGCAGGATCGCGACGCGCTCATGGCCGCGCTGGCGCTTCGGCACACGGGTCTGCGGTTCAGGGCTTGATTTTTGTGAGGCAATCCTCGTATTTGTCATTGTGAGGATTCCCTCATATTTCCTTCCCCGGAGATTCCCCATGTCCCTTTACGATCCCAGGACCACTGCACTCGTTTCCATCGACCTGCAAGGCTTCATCGTCGGCCGGCAGCTTGCGCCCCATCCCGCCCGGCAGGTGATCGAGAATACCGCGGCCATTGCCGCCAAACTGAAGTCGGAAGGCGGGACGGTGATCCTCGTTACCGTCGGATTCTCCCCGGACTATGCCGATGCTGTCAACCAGCCGGTGGACGAGCCGGCGGTTTTCCCCGAAGGCGGCCTTTCGGCGGCGGCACTTGCGGCACCGGCGGAAATCGCCGCGCTCGCCGTCGACGTCCATATCGTCAAGCGTCAGTGGAGCGCCTTCTACGGCACGGAGCTGGATCTCCAGCTTCGCCGCCGCGGCATCAGAACCGTCATCCTGACCGGCATCGCCACGAATTTCGGCGTCGAAGCGACGATCCGCGATGCGTATGCCCATAATTACGCTGTCCTCGCCGTCGAGGATGCGATGAGCACCTTCACCGCCGAAATGCATTCGCTTGCCTGCGAGCGCATCCTGCCGCGCCTTTCGCGCGTGCGCAAAACGGCCGAGGTTCTGGCCAACTGATCATGCTGCGGCGATCCGTCCCCGCGCCGCCTGCCAAATCATCGATTCACCAAAATTACTTTTCACGGTAGATTCGATTGCAAATCACCTTAGAGCGCCGTGCGTCCATTCGGATGCACAAAGGACGCTCTAATATTTTGGATCGACGCATCAGGCTTTCCGAAAATCGATTTCGATTTTCGGGCCGATGCTGCGGCAGCAGCAAGGGAACGGCATGGCTTTCGGCTTGACTCAGGCTTTCAGGACTTTCGGTAAACTGACGCTCGATTTCAGGACGTTTGGCAAGCTGACGCTTGCCGGCACAATAGGCGCAAGCCTTGTCGCCGGCGATGTCGGTGCACAGCAGAAGACGCCGAGCCCCGGCAGCGCCAAGGCGATTTTCGGTGCGGAGAAATTGCCGACGCAGGGGCCGGCGCAGCCGATTGGTTTTTACGCCAAGGGCTGCATGACCGGGGCCGAGGCGCTGCCGGCCGACGGGCCGACCTGGCAGGCGATGCGCCTTTCGCGCAACCGGCGCTGGGGCAATCCGGTGATGATATCGCTTCTGGAAAAATTCTCGCAGGATGCGCGTGCCAGGATCGGCTGGCCGGGTATCCTCGTCGGCGATATTGCCCAGCCGCGCGGCGGGCCGATGTTCAACGGCCATGCCTCGCACCAGATCGGGCTGGATGCCGATGTCTGGTTTACACCCATGCCCTCGCAGCGCCTGAGCTACGAACAGCGGGAAGACCTGCCCTTCACCACGATGTTGCAGAAGGACAAGTTCCTGACCGTCGACCCGAAAGTGTGGAGCGAGCAGCGGGCGGAACTCCTGATGCTGGCGGCAAGCTATCCGCAGGTCGAGCGCATCTTCGTCAACCCGGCAATCAAGAAGAAGATGTGCGACACCTGGACGGGCGACCGCACCAATCTCGCCAAGCTCAGGCCCGAATACGGGCACGATTCGCATTTCCATATCCGCATCAAGTGCCCACCGGGCGCCAAAGGCTGTACAGGGCAGGCGCCGGTGGCGGCCGGCGACGGCTGCGACAAGTCGCTTGCCTGGTGGTTCACCAAGGAGCCTTGGGCGGCGCCGAAGCCCAGCACAAAGCCGCCGAAGCCGCCGCGTGAGGTCATGGTTTCCGACCTGCCGAAGGCCTGCTCTGCCGTTGTCGATGCCCCGTCCATAGCCTCTACGGAAGCCGGGACCTATGGCGGTCCCTCCGCGGCGAGCGCACTGACTGCAGCCCCGGCTGCCGCACCACCCGTCGATACGGGCAGCGCGCTTCCTTCCGTCGGCCCGGTTCCGAACGACAAGCCGATGGTGCAATAGGCTTGATAGGCTGAACAGGCGGGCCGGCGGCTGTCTTTCAAATCACAAACGCCTGGTGTAGAAGCGGTCAAATCGATTGAATTACGTGTGGAGAACCCGTTCATGGCCGGCGGCAAATGCCTAGCATTGATTGCGCATGACCAGAAGAAGAACGAGATGGCGGAGTTTGCCCGCCGCAACAGAGACCACCTCGCCCAATGGAAAATCGTCGCCACCGGCACGACCGGCGGGCGGGTGCTCGACGCAGTTCCCGACCTTCACGTGATCAGGCTGAAGAGCGGCCCGCTCGGCGGCGACCAGCAGATCGGCGCACTGATCTCCACCGGCGAGGTCAGCGCCCTGATCTTCTTCGTGGACCCGCTGACGCCGATGCCGCATGATGTCGATGTGAAGGCGCTGATGCGGCTTGCGATCGTCTACGACATTCCGATGGCGCTGAACGAGTCGACAGCCGAAAAGCTTCTCCCTACCCTCAACGCCTGATTTCTCGGGCTACAGCACGGAACCGGCCATGACTGCATCCTCTACTCCCTTGCCCTTTCCGATCCTGATCGGCGACATCGGTGGCACGAATGCCCGCTTCTCCATCCTGACGGATGCCTATGCGGAGCCGAAGCAGTTTCCCAATGTGCGCACGGCCGATTACGAGACGATCGACGAGGCGATCCAGAAGGGTGTGCTCGACAAGACTTCCGTACAGCCGCGCGCTGCGATCCTTGCCGTTGCCGGCCCGATCAAGGCCGATGAAATTCCGCTGACCAACTGCCCCTGGGTGGTGCGCCCGAAAAGGATGATCGAGGGTCTCGGCCTCGTCGACGTGCTCGTCGTCAACGACTTTGAAGCGCAAGCGCTGGCGATCGCAGCCCTTTCCGACGACAATCGCGAGCGCATCGGCAACGCTTCCGGTGACATGGTGGCCTCCCGCGTCGTTCTCGGACCCGGCACCGGCCTCGGCGTTGGTGGCCTGGTCCATACCCAGTCGACCTGGATTCCGGTTCCGGGCGAAGGCGGGCATGTCGACCTTGGGCCGCGCAGCAAGCGCGACTATGAGATCTTCCCGCATGTCGAAACCATCGAGGGCCGCATTTCCGCCGAACAGATCCTCTGCGGCCGCGGCATCGTCAACCTTTACCGCGCCATCTGCGCGGCCGACGGCGCCACGCCAACCATGAGCGACCCGGCGGACATCACGTCGCATGCGCTCGTCGGCAGCGACAAGGCCGCGGTCGAAACCGTCTCGCTGTTTGCCACCTATCTCGGCCGCGTGGCGGGCGACATGGCGCTGGTGTTCATGGCCCGCGGTGGCGTCTATCTCTCGGGCGGCATCTCGCAGAAGATCCTTCCGGCACTGAAAAAGCCTGAATTCCGGGCCGCATTCGAAGACAAGGCGCCGCATTCGGCCCTGCTGCGCACGATCCCGACCTATGTCGTGACGCATCCGCTGGCTGCTCTTGCCGGGCTTTCCTCCTATGCACGCATGCCCGCAAACTTCGGCCTTTCGACGGATGGACGGCGCTGGCGGGCCTGAGTCAGCTAGCCAAAGCTCCTTCAACTCTTTATAGAGCCCGCGCATATGCGTGCCGCGCCTGTGGCACGCAGCCCCGAGACAGGAAGCCTATTTTTTGGAAGCCGCCGACAGCAGAAAGCCACACGTCAACAGCGATACCGTGACGGGCATCCTGAAGCGCATCATTGCGGAAAACGGCCGGGACCATCTCTGGGGCTATGTCTTCGCGATCTCCTGCCTTGTTATTGTAGCGCTTTCGACGGCGTTCACGGCCTGGATCATGCGGGCGATCATCGACGAGGCTTTCGCCAACCGGCGCGCCGACGTCGTCTGGATCATCTGTCTTTCCATTTTCATCGCCTTCATGCTGCGCGGTTTTGCGAGCTACGGACAGGGCGTTGCCCTTTCAAGGATCGGCAACGATATCGTCGCGCGCTATCAGCGACGGATCTATTCGCACCTGATGACGCTCTCCGTCGGCTACTTCAACGAGTCTCGCTCCGCCCAGATCGCGGCTCAGGTGAGCCAGAACGTTACCGGTATCCGCGACGTATTGAACCTCACCATCACGTCGACCGTGCGCGATCTCCTGACCTTCGTCTCGCTGATCGGCGTCATGGTCGTTCAGGATCCGCTGCTGAGCCTTGCCGTCTTCATTCTGGCGCCGCCTCTGCTTTATGCGCTGCGCTACGTTTCCAAGCGGCTGCGCTCTGCCACCCGCGAGGCCGTCGACCTCAACAGTCACGTTCTCGGCGCCATGCAGGAGACGATCCAGGGCATTTCGATCGTGAAAGCCTTCACGATGGAAGAGGCGCTGGAGAACAAGGTCAACAAGCTTATCGGCGCTGCCGAAGGCCGAGCGAACCGCATTGCGCGGCTTTCCGAGCGCACCTCGCCGCTGACGGAAAGCTTTGCCGGCTTTGCCGTGGCGAGCGTGCTTGCCTATGCCGCCTATCGCTCGATCTATCAGGGCGTGCCACCGGGCGCCTTCTTCTCCTTCGTCACGGCGCTGCTGCTCGCTTACGATCCGGCCCGACGCCTTGCCCGCCTGCAGGTGCAGATGGAGCGCGCCGTCGTCAACGCCCGGATGATCTACGAGCTGCTCGACATGGAACCGCGCCAGCGTGACCTGCCGGATGCCAAGCCGCTTGTTGTCACCGAAGCGAAGATCGAATTCCGCAACGTCTCCTTCGCCTATGGCAATGAACGCGTGCTTGACGGCGTGACGCTGACGGCCGAAGGCGGCAAGACGACGGCGCTCGTCGGTCCTTCGGGCGCCGGTAAATCTACCGTCATCAGCCTCATTCCGCGCTTCTACGATCCGAAGGAAGGCGAGATCCTGATCGACGGACAGGATATCGCCCATATCACCAAACAGTCGCTGCGCCGGCAGCTCGCCTATGTCTCGCAGCAGCCCTACCTCTTCGAAGGCACGATCCGCGACAATATCCGTTACGGCCGTCCGGACGCGACGGACGAAGATATCGAGAAGGCGGCGCGGCTTGCCTATGCGCATGATTTCATCGTCGCGCAGCCGCAGGGCTACGATACGCCCGTCGGTGAAAACGGCGTGACGCTGTCAGGCGGCCAGCGCCAGCGGCTGTCGATCGCCCGCGCTCTGGTGCGCAATGCACCGATCCTGCTGCTCGACGAGGCGACCTCGGCGCTCGATACGGAATCGGAAGCCGCCGTACAGAAGGCGCTCGACGAGGCCATGACCGGCCGCACGGTCGTCGTCATCGCCCATCGTCTCTCGACCGTGGTGCGTGCCGACAAGATCATCGTGATGCAGCAGGGCCGCGTCGTCGAAGAAGGCAATCACGAGACGCTTGCGAAGGTCAGTGACGGTCTTTACGCTCGCCTCAACAATCTGCAGAGGCCTTCGGCTTCTGATTCATACTGATCGGGATGATGAACTGACATGAGCGACGCTGCGATGAAACTGGTGGTGGTCGGAGCGGCGGGGCGCATGGGACAGACGCTCATCCGTCTCATTCATTCCATCGATGGCGTGACGCTGCATGCAGCGATCGAGCGTCCCGGCTCGCCTTTCGTCGGCAAGGATGCCGGTGAGATCTCCGGGCTCGGCGCAAACGGCATCATCATCGGTGACGATCCGCTGGCAGCGTTCCTGCATGCCGAGGGCGTGCTGGACTTCACCTCGCCAGCCGGCACGGTGGAATTTGCCGGTCTGGCGGCGCAGGCGCGCATCGTCCATGTCGTCGGCACGACGGGCTGCTCCGATGAGGACAATGCCAAAATCGCGGCTGCCGCGCGTCATGCCCGTGTGGTCAAATCAGGCAATATGAGCCTCGGCGTCAACCTGCTCAGCGTTCTCGTGCAGCAGGCAGCTCAGGCGCTCGATCCCGCCGACTGGGATATCGAAATTCTTGAAATGCATCACAAACGCAAGGTCGACGCACCCTCGGGCACGGCGCTGCTTTTCGGTGAGGCAGCCGCAAAGGGCCGCAATATCGATCTTGCCGCGAAGTCCGTACGCGTACGCGACGGCCATACCGGACCGCGGGAAGCCGGCACCATCGGCTTTGCGACGCTGCGCGGCGGCTCGGTCATCGGCGAGCATTCCGTGCTCTTTGCCGGCGAAGGCGAGACCGTCACGCTTTCGCACAGCGCAACCGACCGTTCGATCTTCGCGCGTGGCGCCATCAAGGCAGCCCTTTGGGCGCGCGACAAGAAGCCGGGGCTCTATTCCATGCTCGATGTTCTCGGGCTTTCTTCCCATTGACCATTTCTCGGAGGCATTTTTCATGAGCGGTACCCTCGTCCTCGTTCGCCACGGCCAGAGCGACTGGAATCTCAAGAATCTCTTCACCGGCTGGAAGGACCCCGATCTGACCGAACTCGGCATCCAGGAAGCCACGACCGGCGGCCAGGCGCTTGCCGACTACGGGATCAAGTTCGATATTGCCTTCACCTCCGCACTGGTGCGCGCGCAGCACACGCTGAAGCTCGTCCTCGACAAGGTCGGCCAGCCGGACCTGCAGACGATCCGCGACCAGGCGCTCAACGAACGCGACTACGGCGATCTTTCCGGTCTCAACAAGGACGATGCCCGCGCCAAGTGGGGCGAAGAGCAGGTGCATGTCTGGCGCCGCTCCTATGACGTTCCGCCTCCGGGCGGCGAGAGCCTGCGCGACACCGGCGCCCGCGTCTGGCCTTATTACCTGACGGAAATCCTTCCGCGCGTCCTGCGCGGCGAAAAGGTGCTGGTTGCCGCGCACGGCAATTCGCTGCGTTCGCTCGTCATGGTTCTCGACCGCCTCACCCGCGAGCAGGTTCTTTCGCTGAATCTCGCGACGGGCGTGCCCATGGTCTACAAGCTGAAGGCAGATTCGACCGTCGCTTCCAAGGAAGTGCTCGGCGACATGTCCGGCGCGCACTGATTGCGATCATAGCTAAAGTAGCAGAGGCCGGGCGTGAGAGTCCCAGCCCCTAACTTAAATGCGGAATACTTCCTGTCGCGAAACTCCGACCTTTGCGTCCGATATTGGCGACAGGATTTCCCGTTAGATTTCAGAGTCGGTTGTATGTCGCGGAAGTTAGGAATTACGCAACACGACAGCTACAGCCTCACCTTGTGGGAAGCTGATAACCTCCTCTGGTAAAGGCCAGTCCGCTAAAGTTTCCGGCTCGTCCTCCCCATCGATAGTGACGGTCCTGAGCCGTGAAACGAGATGGTCTAGCGTCGCTCTCGCCTGGTGCGGCAACTCGGTTGAAACGGGGGAGAGGTCCTTTGATAGACCCCAGTAATCCCAAGGTTTCAGTTCCAGCTTACGCAGGGCTGCGATTTCCTGAAGCAGGCTTCCCGCGACGAACCACTCCCCGCCAAGGTCGAGGCTCGACACGCCAAATCGGGAGGCGATCTCCGGCTCGTCTTTGATCCGAAACCATGCCTCGCCTGCCGTCAGGAACCGCTCGCGCGGCACGTCCAAGGGATCGAAGGAAACTCCCTCGATAGCTGCAAACTCCACATCGAGCCGTTTCCAACGCACGCCGTCATGCCATTCGCAAAGCCAATGATCTTCCCAATGTCCAGGCACCAGATAGTCGGCAAATCCGACACGGAGGCGAGCCGGGGTGCCGCGCTCACGAAATCTACTAACCGCCAGTATAGCGAAATCCCGGCATACGCCGCCGACCTTGTGCTGTGCGGAATCGCCTTCAAGCAAATTGCGTTTTACAGCGACAGACAGAAGCTCTGCCAATGAACGAAGCTCCAGATCGGCGGCCTGTTCAGGTGTGAAGCCTCGTTCTTCGGACTCAGCCCCGCGAGGGTGCTGCATAAATGAGCTAATCCACCGGGCAATTGACTTGGGCTCGACGCCACCGCGCATCAATGTTTCGCGATACGGCCCAGGTTCCGAGTAGATGCTTTGGGAAGCATAGAAGGATTTGCGCATTGCTGTCTCTTTCCAGTTGAGATTGAGACACGACAAGGAGGGCAAATTTTCAAAAATTGTCAATCAGGCGCTTGTCACAAAAGTCCCGATTAAAGCGACAGTTTTGCAATTGTGTTTTGGGACGTCGCTAAAATGGATATTCCGTGACAGTTGAGTGAGCGGAATGCTTCACGAACATATCTCCAGCAAGATGGCCCACCTGAAACAGCCGCGCCGCAAGCGGACCTGGCATCAACATCCGTTGGGATTCCACATTTCGGTTAGGGGGCTGGGCATGAGCCCGGCCTTTTTCGTTTTCAGTTCTCGATGGTGAACTGGACGCGGTCTGCGGCAAAGCGGCTGATCGAATATTGCACCGGCACGCCTTCCAGATCGGTATTCATCGCCTTGGTGATCAGGAGCACGGCGCCGGGCGTCAGTTCCAGATCGGCGAGGTCGCCGGAATCGGCGTGGGCGGCAGTGATCTCGGTCGTGGCGCGCACATAATCCGAAAGGCCGAGTGCGGCGAAAGCCTTGGTGATGGACTCGGTCTGGCGATAGGTCTCGACGAGGCCAGGAAAGCGCGCTGCCGGAAACCAGCTCGTGCCGCGTGCGACTGGCCGCCTGTCGGCATCGCGCACCGTTTCCAGCCGGATGACCGGCGTACCCTGTTCGATGCGGAGCCAGCGGGCCACCTCGGCATTGGCCGGCTCTTGCGCATGTTCGAGCAGGAGCGAGTGCGTCTCGCGTGCCTGGTCACCCAGACCATCGGTAAAGCGGGTGCGGCGGCTGATCGGAAAATTCAGGCGCTCCTTGCGCTCGATCAGTGTGCCGCGGCCCTGCACCGCGCGCACGATGCCTTCCTGAGCAAGGGCTGCAAGGGCACTGCGCACCGTATGCCTGTTGACGCCGAACTGCAGCGCCAGAGCGGTCTCAGGCGGCACCATGCCCGTTTCGTCATAGGCACCGCTGCTGATCGCCTCGCGGATCCGGTCGGCGATCTGCCGCCAGAGCGCCACGCCCGTCTGCCGCTGCACCTGCTTTATGCCTGCCATTGCACCCCTTCCCTGATCACTTTCGACGCAATTCATCTTCGGGCCCGGCCAATTTTGGACGTGTCGTGTCACACGCTTGTCACCTCGCCGATTTAGGGATAGGTATAGCTTGTATGGTTGTCTATATCAATAGACATTTCGAGGAAAAACGATGACGGCAGCAGAGAAGACAGACGCTGCGGCGCAGGCAGGCAACGGACGCAAACGCACCGTCGATCTGCTCGCCCGCGCCGAGACACAGGAATTGCTGGCGGCGTGGGATGCGCTGGCCGAAAAGCCGGCGGCACAGTCGGTGCGCGGCCCGGAGACCGGCCTCGTCATGGTTCGCGGCCGTATCGGCGGCGGCGGTGCGCCCTTCAATCTCGGCGAAGTGACGGTGACGCGCGCAACGGTGCGCCTTGCCTCCGGCTCGGTCGGCCATGCGCAGGCGCTCGGCACTGACCGCGAGAAGGCGCGGCTTTCCGCCATATTCGATGCGCTCTGGCAGGAAGAGGCGACCAAAGGCTTCGTCGAGGAAAAATTGCTTTCGCCGATCGCCCGGCGGATCGCCGAAGACAACAATCGCAAGGCTGAAGAAACGTCCGCGACCCGTGTCGACTTCTTCACCATGGTCCGGGGAGAAGACTGATGGGCATCAAGACCGACGTCCTGACCGGTGGCTTTACTGAGCCGGTTTTCAACGCGCAGAGCGTGTTCAAGATGCTGATGGACGGCATGGCACGGCCCGGCACGATCCAGTCCGTCACGCCCGATGTTATGCCGCCCGCACCGCTCGGCATCGCCGCCAGCGCAATCGGCCTGACGCTCTGCGACCATGACACGCCGGTCTGGCTTTCCGCCGGGCTCGCCAAGTCGGCAGTCCCGGAATGGCTGGGCTTCCATGCGGGTGCGCCGCTGACCACCGAAAAGGCCGAAGCGCGCTTCGCCTTCGTTGAAGCCGGCATCACGCTTTCCACCTTCGGCCTGTTTGCATCAGGCACGCAGGAATACCCTGATCGTTCCACGACCGTCGTGATCGAACTTGCCGACCTCGAAGGCGGGCGCCGTCTCGCTTTGATGGGGCCGGGTATCCAGAGCGTGACCGAGATCGCGCCTGTCGGCCTGCCGGAGACCTTCCTGCGCCTCTGGACGGAAAACCGCGCACTCTTTCCGCGCGGCGTCGACATCGTGCTGACGGCGGGCAAGCGTTTCCTCTGCCTGCCGCGTACCACCAAGATCACAGCAACGGAGATCTGAGCTCATGTATGTTGCCGTCAAGGGTGGCGAGGCCGCCATCGCCAATGCCCACCGCCTGCTCGCCGACCGCCGGCGCGGCGACCGCTCCGTGCCTGCCATCGGCATCGAGCAGATCGTCGAACAGCTGGCGCTCGCCGTCGACCGCGTCATGGCCGAAGCTTCGCTCTATGACCGGACGCTTGCCGCACTTGCCGTGCGCCAGTCGCGCGGCGACATGATCGAAGCGATCTTCCTGCTGCGCGCCTATCGCACGACACTGCCGCGCTTCGGCTATTCCAGGCCGCTCGATACGGCCGGCATGCAGATCGAGCGCCGCATCTCCGCCACCTACAAGGATCTCCCGGGCGGACAGCTTCTCGGCCCGACCTTCGACTATACGCACCGCCTGCTCGACCCGAGCCTGCTGACGGACGAGGCGGTGGAAGAGCCTGCCCAGCGTCCGGCCGAGACCGGCCGCGTCATGCGCGTCTCCGAAATCCTCGGCCAGGAAGGCCTGATCGAAAATGACGGCGAACTGCCCGAGGATCACGAGACAGGCGACCTGACGCGCGAACCGATGGAATTTCCGATGACCAGGGATCTTCGCCTGCAGGCGCTTGCCCGCGGCGACGAGGGCTTCCTTCTGGCACTCGGCTATTCCACCCAGCGCGGCTATGGCCGCAACCACCCCTTCACCGGGGAAATCCGCATCGGCGAGGTCGAGGTGGAATTCGACGTGCCGGAGCTCGGCTTCGCCGTTTCGCTCGGCACGATCCAGCTCACAGAATGCCAGATGGTCAACCAGTTCAAGGGTTCGGCCAAGGCTCCGCCGCAGTTCACCCGCGGCTACGGCCTCGTCTTCGGCCAGAGCGAGCGCAAGGCGATGGCCATGTCGCTGGTGGATCGCGCATTGCGCGCCGAAGAGCTTGGCGAGGACATCACCGCGCCGGCGCAGGACGAGGAATTCGTCATTTCCCATTCCGACAACGTGCAGGCGACCGGTTTCGTCGAGCACCTGAAGCTTCCGCACTACGTGGACTTCCAGGCCGAACTCGACCTCGTCCGCCGCATGCGCCGCGAATTCGAAGCCGCCCGCAACAGCGGCGAGACCCAAAAGGAGGCCGCCGAATGAGTGATCTCGCCACCTACAATTTCGCCTATCTCGACGAACAGACCAAACGCATGATCCGTCGCGCCATCCTGAAGGCGATCGCCATCCCCGGCTATCAGGTACCCTTTGCCAGCCGAGAAATGCCGATGCCCTACGGCTGGGGTACGGGCGGCGTACAGGTGACGGCCTCGATCATCGGACCTGACGACGTTCTCAAGGTCATCGACCAGGGTGCCGACGACACGACGAACGCCGTCTCCATCCGCGCGTTCTTCCAGAAGGTCGCCAATGTCGCCGTGACCACCCACACCAAGGACGCGACGATCATCCAGACGCGCCACCGCATCCCCGAGGAGAAACTCGGCGAAGGCCAGGTGCTCGTCTACCAGGTGCCGATCCCGGAACCGCTGCGTTTCCTCGAACCGCGCGAGACCGAAACGCGCAAGATGCATGCGCTGGAAGAATACGGCCTCATGCATGTGAAGCTCTATGAGGATATCGCCCGCAACGGCCGCATCGCCACGACCTATGCCTATCCGGTGAAGGTCAATGGCCGCTACGTCATGGATCCCTCGCCGACCCCGAAATTCGACAATCCGAAAATGCACAAGTCCGAGGCACTGCAGCTCTTCGGCGCCGGCCGTGAAAAGCGCATCTATGCCGTGCCGCCCTATACAGACGTCGTCAGCCTGGACTTCGAAGACCATCCTTTCGAGATCCAGCGCTTCGGCAAGCCCTGCGCGCTCTGCGGCGCCGAGGACGTCTATCTCGACGAGGTGATCCTCGACGACAAGGGCGGGCGCATGTTCGTCTGCTCCGACACCGACCATTGCGAAGACCGCCGGGCACACGGACATGCCGGCGAGATGCTGGCCCGGGAGGCTGCCGAATGACCGACACACCGCTTCTCAAAGTCAACGACCTCTCGAAGTTCTACGGCAACCGCATCGGCTGCCGCAACGTCTCCTTCGAGCTCTGGCCCGGCGAAGTGCTCGCCATCGTCGGTGAATCCGGCTCGGGCAAGACGACGCTACTCAACTGCATCTCCACCCGGCTGATGCCGACGACCGGCAGTGTCGAGTACCACATGCGCGACGGCAGCTACCGCGACCTCTACCACATGAACGAGGCCGAGCGCCGCTTCCTGATGCGCACGGACTGGGGCTTCGTGCACCAGAACCCGGCCGACGGGCTGCGCATGACGGTCTCTGCCGGCGCCAATGTCGGCGAGCGCCTGATGGCGGTCGGCGACCGGCACTACGGCAAGATCCGCTCCACCGCCATCGACTGGCTGGAGCGCGTCGAGATCGATGCCGACCGCATCGACGACCAGCCGCGCGCCTTCTCCGGCGGCATGCGCCAGCGTCTGCAGATCGCCCGCAACCTCGTCACCGGCCCGCGCCTCGTCTTCATGGACGAGCCGACCGGCGGCCTCGACGTCTCGGTGCAGGCACGCCTTCTCGATCTGGTGCGCGGCCTCGTCAACGATCTCGGCCTCTCGGCCATCATCGTCACCCACGACCTCGCCGTCGCCCGCCTTCTTTCCCATCGCATGATGGTGATGAAGGACGGCTTCGTCATCGAGCACGGCCTGACCGACCGTGTGCTGGACGACCCGCGCGAGCCCTATACCCAGCTCCTCGTTTCCTCGATCCTGCAGGTTTAAGAACCATGGCAACGCCCCTCGTCGTTTCAGAAGTCGCCAAGAGCTTCATCATGCACCTGCGCGACGGCATCAAGCTGCCTGTTGTCTCCGATGTCTCCTTCTCGGTCGCATCGGGCGAATGCGTCGTGCTCGGTGGCCCCTCGGGCATCGGCAAAAGCTCGCTGCTCAAGATGATCTACGGCAATTATGCCGTCGATACCGGACAGATCCTCATCGACCACAAGGGCAGGATCGTCGATCTTGCCACAGCCGATCCGCGCACCATTCTCGATGTGCGGCGCCAGACACTCGGCTATGTCAGCCAGTTCCTGCGCACCGTGCCGCGTGTTGCGGCACTCGACGTCGTCGCCGAACCCTTGCTCGCACGCGGTGAGGCTGCCGCCAGCGCCAGACAAAAGGCTGCCGCGCTGCTCGAAAAGCTCAACCTGCCGGAAGCGCTCTGGCAGTTGCCGCCCGCCACCTTCTCGGGCGGCGAACAGCAGCGCGTCAATATTGCCCGCGGCTTCATCACCGATCACACGATCCTGCTACTCGACGAGCCGACCGCCTCGCTCGACGCGAAGAACCGCGCCGTCGTCGTCGGCATGATCGAGGAAAAGAAGAAGGCGGGTGTCGCGCTGCTCGGCATCTTCCACGATGAGGAAGTGCGCGAGGCCGCCGCCGACCGCATTCTCGACGTTCAGCAGTTCTCTCCCCGAAAGGCGATCGCAGCATGAGCCGCAAGCTGGGCATCGAGCCCTACTTCCATGAAACCGCCTCCGTCTCCAATTCGAGCTTCGGCCGCTATACGGAAGTGTCCGAGCGTTGCCGCATCAGCGAGGCGGAATTCGGCGACTATTCCTACATCATGCAGGACGGCTCCATCTGGTGCGCGACGATCGGCAAATTCGTCAACATCGCCGCTGCGGTGCGCATCAATGCGACCAACCATCCGACCTGGCGCGCGACGCTGCATCACTTCACCTATCGCGCCGTCGACTACTGGCCGGATGCCGATATGGAGGCGGAATTCTTCGAGTGGCGCCGTTCCAACCGTGTCACCATCGGCAATGATGTCTGGATCGGCCACGGCGCGACGATCCTGCCCGGCGTGACCGTTGGCAACGGAGCCGTCATCGGTGCGGGCGCAGTCGTTTCGAAGGATGTCGCTCCCTACACGATCGTCGGCGGTGTGCCGGCCAAGCTCATCCGCGAACGCTTCCCGAAGGAAATCGGCGAGCGCATGGATCGGCTTGCCTGGTGGGACTGGGAACACGACCGGCTGCGCGATGCACTGGCTGATTTCCGGGCACTTGGGGCTGAAGACTTCCTCTCCCGATATGGCGGTTGACCTGAATATTGCGGCGCAGAGTTTTGTGACAGGACTTACACAAAACTGACACGCGAGGTTCACGAAGCGGGACTAATGCGATCCCATAAGCAAGCCTGAAATGCGAAGGATGAGCATGATGTTCGAGCTGAAGAATGTCACACGCCGGTTCGGAAAAAAGCTCGCTGTCGATTCCGTAACGCTGGACATTCCGCAGGGCCAAATGGTCGGGATCATCGGTCGTTCGGGCGCCGGCAAGTCCACCCTGCTCCGCATGATCAACCGCCTGCAGGAGCCCTCCTCCGGCACCATCCATTTCGGCGGCCTCGAGGTCTCCGGCCTTCGCGGTCAGGCCCTGCGCAGCTGGCAGCGCGATTGCGCGATGATCTTCCAGCAGTTCAACCTCGTGCCGCGCCTCGACGTGCTCACCAACGTCATGCTCGGCCGGCTGAACCATCGCTCGACGATCCTTAGCCTGCTCAACGTCTTCAGCCGTGAAGAGCGCATCCAGGCCATCGCGGCGCTCGAGCGCCTCGGCATCGAGCAGACGGCGCTGCAGGCCGCCGGCACGCTTTCGGGCGGTCAGCAGCAGCGTGTGGCGATTGCCCGCGCTCTGATGCAGAACCCGAAGATGGTTCTCGCCGACGAGCCGATCGCCTCGCTCGACCCGCTGAACGCCAAGATCGTCATGGACGCGTTGCGCGATATCAACGAGCGCGAAGGCATCACCGTCATCACCAACCTGCACACGCTCGATACGGCCCGCAACTACTGCGAACGCATCGTCGGCATGGCAGGTGGCCGCGTCGTATTCGACGGCAAGCCCTCCGAACTGACGACCGAGGCCGTGAAGGAAATCTACGGCACGGACAAGGATGGCGCGGGCATCGACGAAACGATGACCTCGACCGCCATCAACATGGTTCCGGAAGGAGCCGAAAACCAATCCGCCGGCAACCAACCGCTGGCGCTGGCCGGTCTGTGAGAGGGACGGCCGCGATCGAATGCCCGCGTAAAGGGCAGATTTCTTCGTAACAAAACGACCGGGTCCCCGGTCATTCAGGAGAGAACCCATGTTGAAGAAAGCACTTTTTGCGGCTACGGCGATCCTGTCGCTCGCAGCCGGCGCTGCCAATGCCGCTGACCTCAAGGAATTCCGCGTCGGCATCCTCGGCGGCGAAAACGAAACCGACCGCCTGCGCAACTACGCCTGCCTTGCAGACCACCTGAAGCAGGAATTCGGCTTCGAGAAGGTTTCGCTCTTCCCGGCCGCCGACTATGACGGCGTTATCCAGGGCCTCCTCGGCGGCACGCTCGACTTCGCCGAACTCGGCGCTTCCGGCTACGCATCCGTTTACATCAAGGACCCGAAGGCTGTTACGCCGATCCTGACGACGCAGCAGAAGGACGGCTCCACTGGTTACTACTCGATCGGTCTCGCTCTGAAGTCCTCCGGCATCAAGACGATCAAGGACGCCAAGGGCAAGAAGCTCGGCTACGCCGATCCGGACTCCACCTCGGGCTACCTCGTTCCGCTGACGCAGATCCCGAAGGACACCGGCATGCCGAACGACAAGTTCTTTGCTTCCACGCAGTTCAGCGGCGGTCATGAGAACAACCTGCTCGCTGCCTACGACGGCAAGGTCGACGTTGCCGTTGACGACTCGTCGGGCATCGGCGACTTCAAGGACGGTTACACCTCCGGCACCTTCCGCAAGGAAGTCGACAAGGGCGCCGTCGACCCGAACAAGCTGGTCGAAGTATGGCGTTCGCCGCTGATCCCGAACGGCCCGCTCGTCGTTCGCAACGCTCTCGGCGAAGAGTGGCAGAAGAAGCTCACCGCCTTCTTCACGGCCCTGCCGGAGAAGGATCACAAGTGCTTCGCAGCTATCGAAGGCGGCGACTACAAGGGCTACGCCCCGGTCAAGCACGACTTCTACAACGCTGTTGTAGAAGTTCGTAAGGCTGCTATCGGCGGCTGATTGCACAATCCGTATACAGGGCGGCCGGCAACGGCCGCCCCTTTTCTTGTGACCAGGCGAGGCGTTCATGACTATTGCCGATACACAGCATCATGTGCCGATGCAGAGCACGAAGGAAATCGCCACAGCCTGGGACAGGATGATCGCGAGGCGGCGTTTATATACCGCGCTTGGTCTGGTGATCCTCATCGCCGCCTTCGTCAGCTCCGTGCGCTTTGCCGACGAGAGCAATGCCGGTCACTTCTTCGAGCGCCTGCCGCATCTCTTCGATTTCCTGAGCTGGCTTATCCCAAAAGACTGGACCGATGTCTGGCGCGCGCTTTTCGATATTGCGAGCCCGAATGACAAGGGTGGCGAAGAATTCAATTTCGCCAACGGGCGTGTCTATGTCTGGGGCAGTTTCTATATCCCCGAATATTTCGAGCTGATGATCGTCACGATCAATATCGCGCTTGTCTCGACCATCATCGCCTTCGTCTTCGCCGTTCCGCTAAGCTTCTTTGCGGCGCGCAATCTGACGAAGAACTGGCCGTTGCGCATCCTCACCAAGCGCATCATGGAATTCCTGCGCGCCTTCCCGGAGATCGTTATCGCCGGCCTGTTTTCGGCGATCCTGTCGATCGGACCGGTGGCGGCCATCATCGCGATCACGCTCCATACGATCGGCGCGCTCGGCAAGCTCTTCTACGAAGTCGCCGAAAACATCGACATGAAACCGGACGAAGGCATGCGGGCCGTCGGCGCGAACTGGCTGGAGCGCGTGCGTTTCGCCGCTCTGCCGCAGGTCATGCCGAACTACGCGTCCTATGCGCTGCTGCGCCTCGAGATCAACGTGCGCGCATCGACCATCATCGGCGCCGTCGGCGGCGGCGGTATCGGCGAAGAGCTCAAGCTCTCCATTTCCCGCGGCTTCGGGGCGAAGACCGTGGCGCTCGTGCTGCTGCTCTTCGTGACGATCGTCGCGGTCGACCAGTTCTCCGCCTGGCTGCGCCGCCGTCTCGTCGGCGAACACGCCTTCCTCCTGCAACATTGAGGCTGCCATGACGGTCATCGACGCAAACCGCATGCATGAGATCGAAACGCGCTATCCGGAATATTTCCACCGGTCATTCCGCCAGCGTTTCGGCGGTCTCCTCATTGTGCTCGCCACGATCCTCTACGGCATCTATGCCGTCTGGTTCTTCGACCTGCCGAAGCTCATCGCCGAAGCTCATTGGGAGCGCTTCGGCATCTATATGAGCCAGTGGATCAGCTATGACGTGCAGCCGGAATTCCGTATCCAGGACGATGGGACGATCCAGACGCGCTATCCGCGCTTCTCGCCGCTCGGCGACAATCCGCATCCGGATTGGCTGAAAACCAACACCGATGGCAGCATCACGGTTCTCGTCGGCGGCAGCGGCCGCACGGTGACGGTCAGCAAGAGCCAGACGACGATCGTTGCCCATGGCATGACGGTGCCGGTCGATGTTTCCAGCGGCGCGCCGAAAGTCGTTGGTCCGGTTCCGAGCTGGATGACGGTCTATGACGATAACGTGCTCGCCAATCTCGGTTTTGCCGGGGATGTCAGCATTTCCGTCGACCGTGTGAAGGTGCGCAAGCGATTTATCGGCTGGGCGAACTTCGTGTTCGATACGCAGTCGCCCTTCTTCGACAAGCCGGCAAGCGAGGTCATCAGTCTCATCGTCTCCGGCCCGCGGATCCACACCGATCAGTCGAACCTGTCGCTCGCTTTCGACAATATCTGGAACAACAGCGAATGGCAGCATGGCGATGTCTGGACCAAGCTGTTCCAGACGATCGTGATGGCCTTCCTCGGCACGCTGCTGGGCTCGCTTGCGGCCTTCCCGCTCGCTTTCATGGCAGCGCGTAACATCACGCCCAACAGGTTCCTCAATCAAGCCCTGAAGCGGTTCTTCGACTTCCTTCGCTCGGTCGACATGCTGATCTGGGCACTTTTTCTGACGCGCGCCTTCGGTCCCGGCCCGCTCGCCGGTTCCGGCGCCATCTTCCTCACGGAGACCGGCACGCTCGGCAAACTCTACTCGGAAGGCCTCGAAAACATCGACAACAAACCGCGCGAAGGCGTGAAGTCGACGGGCGCCTCGACCGTACTCGTTCATCGCTACGGCATCATGCCGCAGATCGTCCCCGTCATCGTCAGCCAGACGCTCTATCAGTGGGAATCGAACGTTCGCGGCGCGACGATCATCGGCGCCGTTGGTGCCGGCGGGATCGGCCTCAAGCTCTGGGAAGCCATGCGCACCAATTCCAACTGGGAAAACGTCGCCTACATGGTCATCCTGATCCTGATCGTCGTCTTCCTGTTCGATACAGCATCCAATGCGCTGCGCCATCGCCTGATGGGCACCTAGGCCGGTCACTAAGCCGAAGTAAAGATGATGACGGGCTGCCGTCATCATCATTCTGTCATGGAAATCTTTTAGCCGGAGCGTGCTTGCGGTTCGCCGCCAAATCACTGCACATTGCGCTCCCCATTCGGACGATCTCCAGGATAAACGCCTTGCGCTACGCTCTCTATTTTTCGCCGTCTAAGGATCATTCCCTGACGGATGCGGCCTCTGTCTGGCTCGGCCGCAATGCCTTTACCGGCGAGACCTATCCTGCACCCGAATATGAGACGCTGCCAGCCAGCGAGCAATTCGAACTGACCGCCGATCCCCGCCGCTATGGTTTCCACGCGACGATCAAGGCGCCATTTGAGCTTGCCTCATCCGTGACCGAAAAGGACCTGATGGCGGTCGTCGAAGATTTTGCCGCCAACACGCCGGCCTTTGAAATCCCGGAGCTGGTGCTCGGCCAGCTCGGCCGCTTCTTCGCGCTTGTGCCGGGTTCGCTACACCAACCGCTTCAGGATTTCGCGGCAAAGGTGGTAAAGTCTTTCGAGCCGTTCCGGGCGGCACTCTCCGATGCCGATATTATCAGGCGCAAACCGGAAAGGCTTTCCGAGAGCCAGCGCAATAATCTCATGCGCTGGGGCTATCCATATGTCATGGATGACTTCGGCTTCCACATGACGCTGACCGGCCAGGTGCCGGAAGAGCGCGCGGACGTGATGAAGGCGATCCTGGCGGAGCGTTTCGCAGCTTTCACCGGCAGGCCGCTTCACATTTCCGGCCTTGCCGTCTTTCGCGAGGAGGCGCGCGGCGCGCCTTTCAAAGTCCACACATGGCTGCCTCTTGCTGGCGCCAAAAGCTGAAAGATTTTCTGACATGAGCAAAGAGACCGTTCTTTCAAATGCCCGTATCGTTCTCGAAGACGATATTCTTTCGGGCTCAATCCTGATCCGTGACGGCAAGATCGCTGATATTTCGGAAGGCAGTTCGGTAGCCGGCGAGGATTTCGAGGGCGACTACATCATTCCCGGCCTCGTCGAGCTGCACACGGACCATCTGGAAGGCCACTATTCGCCGCGTCCGGGCATCCGCTGGAACAAGACGGCGGCCATACAGGCCCATGACGCGCAGATCGTCACCTCGGGCATCACCACGGTCTTCGACTGCCTGCGCATGGGTGCTGACGAAGACGGCGGCTTCGAACACGGCGAAATGCGCGAGATGGCCGATGCCATCCAGTCCGCCGAAAAGGAAGGGCGTCTGCGCGCCGAGCATCTCCTCCATCTGCGTTGCGAGGTTTCGGCCGACAACGTGCTGCAGCACTTCGCCGATTTCGAGAATGATCCTTATGTCCGTCTCGTCTCGCTGATGGACCATGCGCCCGGCCAGCGCCAGTTCCAGACGATGGATCAGTACATCTTTTACTATCAGAAGAAGCGCGGTCTTTCCGATGAGGAGTTCGCCCGCTTCTGCGCCAGACGCATCGCCGAGTCCGATCGCAATTCGACGCCAAATCGCGACGCGATCTCCAAGGTCTGCGCCGAACGCGGCATCACCGTCGCAAGCCATGACGATGCCACATCTGCTCATGTCGATGAGGCGATCGAAAACGGCGTTCGCCTTGCCGAGTTCCCGACCAGCATCGACGCGGCCCGGCTGTCGCATGAAAACGGCATGAGCGTGCTGATGGGCGCACCGAACATCGTGCGCGGCAAATCGCACTCCGGCAATATCGCCGCGCGTGATCTGGCGCAGCTCGGCGTTCTCGACGTGCTTTCGTCCGATTATGTACCGCTCAGCCTGCTGCATGCGCCCTTCATTCTTGCCGACGAGGTTGAGGGCATTACTTTGTCGAAGGCAATTGCAATGGTGACGGCAACTCCAGCACGCGCCGTCAGCCTCAACGATCGCGGCCGCATCGCAACCGGCCTGCGTGCCGATCTCGTCCGCGTTCACCGTTCGCATGGCGTGCCGGTGACCCGCTCCGTCTGGCGTGAAGGACGCCGTGTCGCATGATGATGATGCACGAACCCCATCCGGGCGCCGGTGCCGAACGCGGCATCATGGTCGTCGTCGTCGGCCCGAGCGGGGCTGGCAAGGATACGCTGATGAACCTGGCGGCCCGGCATTTCGATCGCCGGGAGGACGTGCATTTTGCCCGCCGCGTCATCACGCGTGAAGGCGATGCCGGCGGAGAGGATCACCTCGCCGTTTCGGATGCGGGATTCGCATCGATGGAGCAGTCCGGTGCCTTTGCCGTCTGGTGGGAGGCGCATGGTCTCAAATACGCCATTCCGGCGGAGGTTTCCGTCGCGCTGTCCAAGGGCCACATTGTCGTCGCGAACGGTTCGCGTTCGGCGCTGCACCGTTTCCAGGCCGCCTTTCCGCGGCTGAAGGTCATCAATGTGACGGCCCGCCCGGAAGTGCTGGCCAACCGCCTGGAAGCGCGCGGCCGCGAGACGCATGAGGACATCATGGCACGGCTGGCCCGCGGCCCGCTGACGGTGCGCGGTGATTACGATGTCGTGGAACTCGACAACAGCGGCTCGCTGGAAGAGGCAGAACGCAAGATGATCGACATCCTTGATGGTTTCCTGAAGGAAATCGTCTAGACGGGGGAAATGAGAATGGCCATTCATGTCGTCGACTATGACCCGGAATGGCCGTCTCTCTTCCGTCAGATCGTCGGCGAGCTTGAGCCGTTTCTCGCCGATCTCGCCCCCGTCTTTCATCACGTCGGCAGCACATCCGTCCCCGGACTGGCGGCCAAGCCGAAGATCGACCTGCATGCTGCCTTTGCGAATGCGAATGTGCTTCCCGAGGCGATCGAACGAATGCAATCGCTCGGCGCCTACACCTTCCATGGCGACAAGTACCAGCAGCAGACATGGACCTTCACCAGCGGCAAGGGCTCGTACGGCGCACGGCTCTATCTATGCTCGACTAACAATGCCGTTTTACGAGACCGAATCGCGTTTCGCGACTATCTGCGCTCGCACGCGGAACGAGCGAACGCCTATGCCATCCTCAAAATGAAGCTCATGGGCGAGGCAAATGGCGATTGGGACTATTATACAGGCGGCAAGCGTGACTTCGTGCTCGAGACGCTGCGGCTGGCCTCCAAGGAAGGATAACCAGCCGCGCTCCGATTATTCGCCGTCGCCGCGGCCCGAGACGATCTCGCGTTTACCGACGTGGTTTGCCGGGCCGACCAGCCCTTCCTTTTCCATGCGCTCGACTAGCGAGGCGGCGCGGTTATAGCCGATGCCGAGGCGGCGCTGGATGTAGGAGGTCGAGCACTTCTTGTCGCGCATGACGACCTTGACGGCCTGCTGGTAGAGCTCGTCGCCATCCTCGGCGCCCATGGCGCTCTTGTCGAAGACGGCGCCGTCCTCTTCATCCTCGGCTTCCTCGTCCTCGCCGGCCGTGACCGTATCGAGATATTCCGGCCGGCCCTGCGTCTTCAGGTGTGCCACGACCTTCTCGACTTCGGCATCGGAAACGAAGGGGCCGTGGACGCGGGAGATGCGGCCGCCGCCCTGCATATGCAGCATGTCGCCCTGGCCGAGCAACTGTTCGGCGCCTTGTTCGCCAAGGATCGTACGGCTGTCGATCTTGGAGGTGACCTGGAAGGAGATGCGGGTCGGGAAATTCGCCTTGATCGTGCCGGTAATGACGTCGACGGACGGACGCTGGGTTGCCATGATGAGATGGATGCCGGCGGCACGCGCCATCTGCGCCAGACGCTGGATCGCGCCTTCGATCTCCTTGCCGGCGACCATCATCAGGTCGGCCATTTCGTCGACGATGACGACGATATAGGGCATCGGAGCCAGATCCAGTTCCTGCTGCTCCTCGATCGGCGCACCCGTCTGCCGGTCGAAACCGACCTGGACCATGATATGGATGGTCTCGCCTTTCTCGCGGGCCTGGCTGACGCGGCCGTTGTAACCGTCGATATTGCGCACACCGAGGCGCGACATCTTGCGATAGCGCTCCTCCATCTCGCGCACCGCCCATTTCAGCGCCATGACCGCCTTCTTAGGATCGGTGACGACGGGCGTCAGCAGATGCGGGATACCGTCATAGACGGAGAGTTCCAGCATCTTGGGATCGACCATGATGAGGCGGCATTGTTCCGGCGTCATGCGGTAGAGCAGTGACAGGATCATCGTGTTGATGGCAACGGACTTGCCCGAACCGGTGGTGCCGGCGACGAGCAGATGCGGCATCTTCGCGAGTTCGGCGATCACGGGTTCGCCGCCGATCGTCTTGCCGAGGCCGAGCGCCAGCTTGTAGCCGCTCTTGTCGAAATCCTCGCTCTCGATCATCTCGCGGAAATAGACGGTTTCGCGCGTCGCATTCGGCAGTTCGATGCCGATGACGTTGCGGCCGGGAACGACAGCAACACGGGCTGACAGCGCCGACATGGAGCGGGCGATATCATCGGCAAGGCCGATGACGCGGGACGATTTCACGCCCGGCGCCGGCTCGAATTCATAGAGTGTGACGACCGGACCGGGGCGGACATGGATGATCTCGCCCTTGACGCCGAAATCCTCCAGCACGCTTTCCAGAAGGCCGGCATTCTGTTCCAGCGTTTCCTGCGACATGATCTCGCCGAGCCGCTCCGGCGGCTCCTGCAACAGGGCGCGGGGCGGGAATTCGTAGCCCGATGCATCGACCTTCTCGACGATCATGCGGCCTGGGCGAACCGGGGACAATGCAGGTGCGGTGATCTCGACACGTGATGCCGGCGGGACTTCTGCCGGTGCCGGGTTCGACTGCACCACAGGCGCCTGTACATCTGGGGTCTGAACTATCGGACCCTGGGCAACGGGAGTTGAATCGACCGGAGCCGGAGCAACGCGTGCTGCCGGAGGACGTGCAGGGCGGACTGGCGCGGGTGCAACGGGCAGCGTTGCGCGTGGTGCCACCGGCGCCGGATTATGCCGGCCCGGGCGCCATTCCATGATCCGGAAGCGCGAGGTGATCGATTCGGGTTCGGCCTGCTGCAAAGCAATAACCGGGGTGCGTGATGGAGCCGCATCCGTCTCCTCGAAGGCCATGACCTCCCAGAAGGCGAAATCCGAAATGGAGGAAAGCTCCGTTGCGGCGCGTAGCGTGGTTTCGACAGGAATTGCGGCAGCGGGCTGCGGCTGAGATTCCGGCTGCGGCGCGACGATCGTCTCGGCCACTTCGGGCAGATAGATATCGAAGGGTACGTTCACCGTGATCGGCGCGCGCATCTGCGGTGCTGCTGCGGGTTGCGGCGCTACTACGGCCTGCGGCGGAGGCGCTACGATTTCCTCACGAACCGGCCTTTCCGGCGCGTGGCGCTTGCTGATCAGCGTTTCCGGCGTGCGGGTGAAACGGACGTTCGGGGCGAGCGAGAAATTGCTCTGCCAGAGCGGCGGCACCGGCTTTTCGCCTTCATATTCCACGGGTGCATTTTCGGGATGTTCAGCTTCAAGTCCGGAGGAGAAATCTCCGGCATCCGTCAAATTGGTTCTAGGAAAACGCATGCGACAGTTACTCACTCACGCTTGGTAAATTCTGACATCCTTCCGGATAGGAAATGAAGGTTAATAAGTTCCTTCCAGCCGTCTCGTTCCGGAACGACCAAAATGACGAAACCTCATTGGTTTCAGGGATTTGACTCTCCAGGAAAAATCTTTGGGGTAATCTGACGAAGCGCCTTAAAGCGTGTCGCGATCTCTAGGATTCGCTTGCCACGCTTTAAGCACTTGTTTTCGCATGTCGTCATCGCAAAACCGCTGCACAGTTTTGCGCGACATGCCTCAGTGCGCTTCGTCCCAATTGGTCGCTGAGCGGGCATCGACCCGAAGCGGCACGCGCATTTCCAGCGCCGGCGACGTCGCGTTTTCCATGACCGAAACGATGATCGGCGTCGCCTTTTCGACCTCTTCGTCTTCGACCTCGAAGATCAATTCATCGTGCACCTGCAAGAGCATGCGCACCCTATCGGCAAGGCCTGCCTCGGCGAGCGCCGGCTCGATCTTGATCATGGCGCGGCGGATGACGTCGGCGGCCGAACCCTGGATCGGCGCGTTGATGGCGGCACGTTCGTTGAAGGCGCGCACCGAAGGATTGGACGAGCGAATCTCTGGATAATTGATTCGGCGGCCGAAGATCGTCTCGACATAGCCCTTGTCGCGGGCCATCTGCTTGCGGCTTTCCATGTAATCGCGGATGCCGGGAAAGCGTTCGAAATATTTCTTGATGTAGTCGCCGGCTTCCGAGCGCTCGATGGAAAGCTGGTTGGCGAGACCGAAGGCGGAAATGCCGTAGATGATGCCGAAGTTGATGGCCTTGGCGCGGCGGCGCACTTCGCTCGGCATGCCTTCGACGGGCACACCGAACATTTCGGAAGCGGTCATCGCGTGGATATCGATGCCATCCTCGAAAGCACGCACGAGCTGCGGAATTTCGGCGACGTGGGCAAGCACGCGCAGCTCGATCTGGCTGTAGTCGGCCGAGATCAGCTTGTGACCCGGCGACGAAATGAAGGCGGTGCGAATCTTGCGGCCTTCGGCGGTGCGCACCGGAATGTTCTGAAGGTTCGGCTCCGAAGATGAAAGACGGCCTGTCGTCGTCGATGCCAGCGAATAGGAGGTATGCACCCGCTTCGTTTCCGGATGGATATAGCCCGGAAGCGCATCCGTATAGGTAGATTTCAGCTTGGTGAGCTGGCGCCAGTCGACGATCTTGCGCGGCAGCTCGAAGCCGGCCGCCGCCAGGTCTTCCAGCACGCTTGCCGAGGTCGACCACTGGCCGGTCTTGGTCTTGGTGCCGCCGGCAAGACCCATCTTGCCGAACAGGATGTCGCCGAGCTGCTTGGGAGAGCCGATGTTGAACCTCTCGCCGGCAAGCTGATAGATTTCATCCTCGTATCGGGCTGCACCCTGGGCCAGTTCACCCGACAGGCGCGACAGGATCTGGCGGTCGACGGTGATGCCGCGCGCTTCCATCCGCGCCAGAACAGGCAGGAGCGGACGTTCCAGACGCTCATAGACACGCGTCAGCTGCATGGCGGCAAGACGCGGTTTCAGCACCATCCAGAGGCGCAGCGTCACGTCGGCGTCTTCGGCGGCGTAATGTGTCGCGCGCTCGATATCGACGAGATCGAAGGTCACGTTCGACTTGCCGGAGCCGGCGACGTCCTTGTAGGCGATCGGCGTGTGGCCAAGGAATTTTTCCGACAGCGGGTCCATGCCATGCGCGCCTGTTCCGGCATCGAGCACGTAGGATATCAGCATCGTGTCGTCGAAGCTCTTGGTCTCGATGCCGTAGCGCTTCATCAGCAGATAGTCATATTTCAGGTTCTGCGCCACCTTGAGGATCGATTCATCCTCGAGCAGCGCCTTCAGCCGCAACAGCACATCGCCCATCGGGATCTGGTTGTCGGCGAGACCACCGCCGAGCAGATCGCCCACGCCGGTCTTGTGTCCAACAGGCACATAGGCGGCGCGGATGCGCGTGCCGGTCGGATCGGCGGCATTGTCGGCAATCGCCATGGAGAAGCCAACGAGCTCGGCCTGCATGGCATCGAGCGAGGTCGTTTCCGTGTCGAAGGCAACGAGGCCGGTATCCTTCGCATCGGCGATCCACCGATCGAGGGTCGCAAGGTCACGGATCGTCACATAGGAGGAATGGTCGAACGGCAGGGTCGCGAAAGCTTCTGCGCGCGCCTTTGCAAGGTCCGCCGGCGCGAAGGTTCCTTCGACTGATGTCTTCGCCTTTGCGCGCGGCGGGACCGCGACGGCTTCGCCGCCCACATCAGGAACGGTGCCTGCGACAGGCTCCGGCTTGGCTGCATCAAGATCCGGGCCATGCGCGTCCGTACCCCATTCGATCTTCACGAAGGCAGGCTCGATCTCGCTGGCGTCACAATTGCAGAATTCCGCGACGCGCCGCGTCAGCGTGGTGAATTCCATGGTCTTCAGGAAGCCGATCAGCTTGGGGCCGTTCTGCGGCTCCAGCACGAGCGCGTCGAGATCGAGGTCCAGCGGCACGTCGGTGCGCAGGCGCACCAGCTCGCGGGACAGCTTTGCCTTGTCGATGTTTTCGAGAATGGTCAGACGGCGCTTTTCCTGCTTGATCTCATGGGCACGTTCGAGAAGCGTATCGAGATCGCCATATTCGGCGAGAAGCTGGGCGGCCGTCTTCGGGCCGATGCCTGGAATGCCGGGAACATTGTCGACGGAATCGCCGGTCATCGCCTGCAGATCGATCATCTTTTCCGGCGGCACACCCCATTTCTCGATGACATCAGGGATGCTGATCTGCTTGTCCTTCATGCTGTCATACATGTGGACATTCGAGGTGACGAGCTGCATCAGATCCTTGTCGGAGGAGACGATCGTCACATCGGCGCCGACGGCTTCAGCCTGGCGGGCATAGGTCGCGATGATGTCGTCGGCCTCGAAACCTTCCGTCTCGATGCAGGGCAGATTGAAAGCTCGCGTCGCCTCGCGGATCAGACCGAACTGGGGCACCAGCTCTTCGGGCGGCGCCGAACGGTTCGCCTTATAGGCGTCATAGAGATCCTTGCGGAAGGTCTTCGACGAGTAATCGAAAATGACGGCAAGATGAGTGGGCGTGGCAGCCACATCGGTACCGCGTGCATCCCTCAAGAGCTTCCAAAGCATGTTGCAGAAACCGGAGACCGCGCCGACCGGCAGGCCGTCGGATTTGCGTGTCAGCGGGGGCAAAGCGTGAAAGGCCCGGAAGATGAAACCCGAACCGTCGACAAGGAAGAGGTGATCGCCTTTTTTCATGGCAGCATGGATAGCGCGGCGGCCTTTCAAGGTCCATATAAACTTGGGTGCGCAAAAAGATTCCGCCTCACCAAACTGTTACCAATTTGTAATCGGCGGTCTTTTCTCTTTCCCTTGAAAAACCACATTCTCAATCACAAATCAAAGTCACCGGCGTTTGATCGCGCCGCGGGTCTGATAGCCGGCTTGTCCCCCGCCGCGTCAGGCTTGGACAAAGGCCTCATCCCCCTCTCCGGGCCTTTGTCCCCATTTTCAAGCCGCCATGGCCATCCTCCAGGCCATGGCGGCTTTGTTTTTCAGCCAATCGCTTCACCTCTCGAAAATTTAAGAGCTTGCCGCATATGTTTTGATGGATCGTATGCGATTTGTTGCATTGTCTACTGCACGATTTTGAGCCTAATTTACAATCATGGGATTTAATCGAATGGATTCCGGTGCCTACCTTGCCAGCCAGCTGGCCAAGGGTTTTGCCCGCTCGCTGCATCAGCGCGCGGCAGGACTCGGTTTTTCTCCCGGCCAGTTCCCTATCCTTCTGGAACTTTGGGCCGAAGACGGGCTCACCCAGAAGCAGCTTCTGGAGCGCGTCGATATCGAGCAGGCGACGATGGCCAACACGCTCTCTCGCATGGTGCGTGACGGGCTGATCGAACGCCGCCCGCACCCCACCGACAAGCGCGCCCAGCTGATCTTCCTCACCGAGAAAGCCAGGGCGATGGAGGCTGAGGCCATCGACACGGCGCGCGAGGCCGATCTTGCGCTGTTCAAGGGCTTCCGAGTCTTCGAGCGGGAGCTGATGCTTGAATATATCCGGCGCCTCATCAACAACGCCAAGGCACTTTGAATCGCTCTGGGGTGGGACGGCTCAGCGACCTGCAGCGCCTGGCGAAACATCGTGATGGGCGAGATGCTCGCTTATCTCTCCGGCGCGCCTGTGCTGAGTGAGGTCGCGAATGACGAGAACATCGCAATGGCGCCCGCGATAGACGATCGGCCGTGTGACGACCTCGACACGGATCTGCCTCTCATCCTTGGCAATCAGCAGCATTTCCCGGTGATCGCTCTCCTGCTCACCATGGACGAGAGCCAGGACGGCAGAGGGAATGTTGCCGATGAGTTCCGCAAGCTTCCAGCCAGACAAGGTCAGGAAGCGCTCATTGGTGTCGATGATCCTGCCTTCGCGCAGGATGACAAGGCCCTCCTGCGAAACGTTGGCAAGGCCGCGAAGATCGGTCAGATGGCTTTCGAGGAAGACTGCGCCGAAGGCCATGAGGATGAGGCCGGTTGCGACAACCATGACGATCACCGCAAGCACCTCGGGCTGAAGCGCCATCGCGGGCACCTCGCGCGTCGGGTCGGGCACCAGCGTGATGCTGCTCATCGAGATGAAATGCAGCGTACAGATCGCCAGCACGAAGGCGCCGGAGGATGCGGCGAAGCGTTTCATGCCCTTTAGCTGGAAGAAGGCGAGGAAGGCTATCGTCGCCAGAACCGCGCAGGAGCAGAAAGCAACGACCGACGTGAAGGCATCATAGACGATGACGGCCTGGGCCTCGATCGCCTGCATGCCAGTCATATGCATGGCCGTGATGCCAAGCGCCATCAGCACGCCGCTGAAAGCAAAGGCATAGCCGCTCCTGCCTTCCGACGCGATCAGTATGGCCACCCAGGAACCGAAAATCGACAGGAATACCGAAAGAAAAGTGAGGCGCAGGTCGTAGCTGATCGGCATGCCGCCATCATAGGCGAGCATCGCGATGAAATGCGTTGCCCATACGCCCACGCCGCAGGCAAAAGCCGACGTGCCGATCCAGAGTTTTCGCTGACCGACATCGCATTCCTGGGCACGGAAGAGAAGGAGCATGGTCGTCAGACTGCCGACAAGGCAGACGATCACCGCGGCAATGACGAGCCGCCAGTCATGATTATCCCTGATGCAGGCAATGACAGAGAACATTCACCACCTCGAAAGCCGACCTCTGGGCGAGATTATTTAGAGTATGCTAAATAACCGTAAATTGCATTAGGCATCGCCACTTCCTCTATTGTAGCATTTAGCGCCAACATAACATCCTGAAATTTGACGCTCGAAACCGCAGCCAATTGGGTCTATCGTCCGGCCGAATTTCAGAAGGAGTCGGAAATGACCGAACTAAATCCCATCCTTGCGCGTGCCGACCGGAATCTCGATTCAAGCCTCGAAAAGCTGTTCGAGCTCTTGCGCATCAAGTCGATCTCGACCGATCCGGCCTACAAGGCCGAATGCCGCAAGGCAGCCGAATGGCTGGTGGCCTATCTCAAGACGCTTGGCTTTGATGCCTCGGTTCGCGACACGCCCGGCCACCCGATGGTGGTCGCCCATCACGAAGGCGCCTCGGCTGATGCGCCCCACGTCCTGTTCTACGGTCACTATGACGTGCAGCCGGTCGATCCGATTGAGCTCTGGGAAAACGACCCTTTCGAGCCCGCCATCAAGGATGCCGGCAACGGCCGCAAGATCCTGACCGGCCGCGGCACTGCCGACGACAAGGGCCAGCTGATGACCTTCGTCGAGGCCTGCCGCGCCTATAAGGAGATCAATGGCGCGCTTCCCTGCCGCGTCACCATTCTTTTCGAAGGCGAGGAAGAATCTGGCTCGCCGTCCTTGAAGCCGTTCCTCGAAGCCAATGCCGCCGAACTCAAGGCCGACTATGCCCTCGTCTGCGACACCAGCATGTGGGACAAGGATACGCCGGCAATCGCGGCCGCTCTTCGCGGCCTTGTCGGCGAAGAAATCGTAGTAACCGCCGCCGACCGCGACCTGCATTCCGGCCTCTTCGGGGGTGCCGCCGCCAACCCGATCCATATTCTCGTGGAAGCTCTTGCCGGCCTGCATGACGAGACCGGGCGCATCACGCTTAAAGGTTTCTACGACGGTGTCGAGGAAACGCCTGCCAACATCAAGGCATCCTGGGAGGCGCTCGGCAAGTCGGCGGAAAACTTCCTCGGCGAAGTCGGCCTCTCCATTCCCTCAGGCGAAAAGGGCCGCTCGGTCCTGGAACTCACCTGGGCGCGCCCGACGGCCGAAGTTAACGGCATCTGGGGCGGCTATACCGGCGAAGGCTTTAAAACTGTCATTGCCGCCAAGGCATCGGCGAAGGTTTCCTTCCGCCTCGTCGGCACGCAGGATCCGGCAGCGATCCGCGAAAGCTTCCGCAGCTACGTTCGCTCGAAGATCCCGGCCGACTGCTCTGTCGAGTTCCATCCGCATGGCGCCTCGCCGGCCATTCATCTTTCCTATGACTCGCCTGTTCTGACCAAGGCGCGCAACGCGCTTTCCGATGAATGGCCGAAGCCTGCAATCGTCATCGGCATGGGCGGCTCGATTCCGATCGTCGGCGATTTTCAGAAGATGCTCGGCATGGAATCCCTGCTCGTCGGCTTCGGTCTTTCCGACGACCGCATCCATTCGCCGAACGAAAAGTACGAGCTCGCCTCCTACCACAAGGGCATCCGCTCCTGGGTACGTATCCTTGCTGCACTGACGGCCTGACATGAAAAAGGCGTGCCCGCGGTCTGCGCGGCACGCCATCCGAAATCTGCAAACAAAAAGGCCGGGGCAAACCGGCCTTCCGTTACCCGCCTCATCTCAGTGCCAGTACATCCGTGGTCAAAGGAGAAGCGGATAGTGCACAGCCAGACTGTTCCCGAAAGGTTTACGGCCGGTAAACGGCTCAACCAGATCGCGGAAACGATGCGACAGATAGTGCGCACAACATTTCCGGGCTGCGATTTCTGTAGCCTTATATCGGAAGCCACTTTTCACATTTCAAGCCCCTCGGGGTAACCTTGATCACCGTTCAAGCTGCGTTCATCCGAATACTCCTATAAGCCTTTGAAAGACAATCAGAAATCTGCGCCGGATTATTATCGCGAGCGCGGGCTTTATCGCCCCCTAAAGAAAAGGACCCGACGTATCTGGTGATACGCCGGGCCTGATATCGATCGGCGCGTGTTGAGGGGAGACGGCCGATCTGAGCGGGACATGAGGGGTAGTCCCGCTTTTGGTAAAACTGCTGCAAAGCCTATTGGTTCCCTCACCAGCCGGAAGATGTACGACGCTGGGTCGCCAGCAGGTCGCGCATCTCTGCATAGGGGCCGAGCAGCATCTTCAGCCGGCTCTCTTCCATCCTGTCGAGGCGATAATGCTGCGCAAAGGCATGCACGCTCCAGACTTCGCGGAGGCGAGCTTCTTCCATTCTGTCGGGATCGATTGTCATTTGCTGCCTGGATATCGCGTATCTGCCTCTCAGACGAGGCGAAGTCGCGGCCGGTTGACGGAAAAAGATAGGCAGGGGGAGTACTTGGCCATATTGGCGGTGTTCTTAACAGCCCGTTAATTCGCCGCATTTACAGTTCAATCGGATAAAACCGTTGCCTGGGGGCGCGGTCTTATAGCAAGGGTTCAGCCGCTCCACGATGGTAGCCAGACGCAGATCAGACGACAGGATCGAACCGTCCTTCAACGGCCGTGGCGGCCGTGAGGAGGATGACGAGTTCGCGCTCGATGACGACGACCGCATCGACGGGCGGCACGGTTCCAAGCGTCCGTCGCGATCGCCCGCTCCCCGCCGCACACCGGCAAAGCGTCGTCGTGAGCCACGCGAGCGCGAAGGCGGCGGGCTGTTCGCGTTCCTGCGCAGGGTCGTCTACTGGTGCATCGTGCTTGGCATCTGGGCCGGCATCGGTGTTGCCGGCCTCGTGTTCTATTATGGTTCGCGCATGCCGAGCGCCAGCACCTGGGCAATCCCGGAACGGCCGCCAAACGTCAAGATCACCGCCGTGGACGGCAGCGCGATCGCCAACCGCGGTGCGACCGGCGGCGAGGAGCTCTCCCTGGAGAACATGTCTCCCTATATTCCCGAAGCGATCGTCGCCATCGAAGACCGACGCTTCTATTCGCATTTCGGCGTCGATCCGTTCGGGCTCGCACGCGCGTTCGTCAACAATGCGACCGGCCAGCCGATCCAAGGCGGCTCGACGCTGACGCAGCAGCTCGCCAAAAACCTGTTCCTCTCGCCGGAGCGCACGCTCGAGCGCAAGGTGCAGGAAGTGCTGCTTTCCTTCTGGCTGGAGCAGAAATACACCAAGGACCAGATCCTTGCGATGTATCTGAACCGCGTCTATTTCGGCTCGAATGCCTATGGCGTGGAAGCGGCTTCCCGCCGCTATTTCAACAAGTCGGCGCGCGATGTGAATCTCGGCGAAGCGGCCCTGCTTGCGGGCCTCGTCAAAGCGCCGTCGCGTCTTTCGCCGGCCCGTGATCCGGAGGCGGCAAATGCCCGTGCGCAGGTCGTGCTGCAGGCGATGCGCGACCAGGGCTATATCAGCGACGGCGAGATCAAGACGGCGATGTCGCAGACGCCGGCTTCTGCCCGCAGCTACTGGTCGGGCGCCGGACAATATGTCGCCGATATGGTAATGGACGAGTTGCAGGGGCTAGTCGGCGACGTGAAGGAAGACGTCATTGTCGATACGACCATCGACAAGAATCTTGAAAAGAAAGCCGAACAGTCTCTGGTCAACGTGCTCGATAAGGAAGGCGGCAAGTTCGATGCATCGCAGGCCGCCCTCGTCTCGATCGACGGTACGGGCGCGATCCGGGCGCTCGTCGGCGGCAGGGATTATGCGACGAGCCAGTTCAACCGCGCCGTCAAGGCCAAACGCCAGCCGGGCTCTTCCTTCAAGCCATTCGTTTACGCTGCCGCGCTCGAAAAGGGCCTGACACCGGATTCCGTTTTCAACGACGCGCCGATCCGCATCGGCAACTGGACGCCGGAAAATTACGAGAAGAAATACAATGGCGAAGTGACGCTCCGCACTGCGCTCGCAAAGTCGCTCAATACAGTGGCCGCCCAACTCGTGATGTATGACGGGCCGGATCAGGTGATCAAGCTCGCCCACCGCCTCGGCATCGAATCCGACCTGCAGCCCAATGCCTCGATCGCGCTCGGCACCTCGGAAGTGTCACTCATGGAGCTGACGGCCTCCTATGCCGCCTTCATGAACGGCGGCTACAAGGCGACCCCGCATGTGATCCGCAGGGTGACTACCGCAGACGGCAAGGTGCTTTACGAGAATACCTACGACAATCCGCCGCGTGTGCTTTCCGAGCAGATCGTTGCCGAAATGAACATGATGATGATGGGCGTCATCAACGGCGGCACAGGCTCGAGCGCCAAGCTTCCCGGCTGGCAGGCGGCCGGCAAGACCGGCACGACGCAGAATTCGCGCGATGCGCTGTTCGTCGGCTTCACCAGCAATCTTGCGACGGGCGTGTGGTTCGGCAATGACGACGGTACGCCAATGAAGAAGGTGACCGGCGGCGGGCTTCCGGCCAAGGCCTGGAAGGAATTCATGGTCGCCGCGCATAAGGGGCTTTCGCCGGCGCCGCTTTTCGGCATGGGCCAGACATTCTCCGATCCTGGCTCCAACCCTGGCGCCGATCCCGCCAACGGCCAGCCGATGGCGCAGGCGCAGCCGGCACCTGAGCAGCCTTCGACGGTCGGGAGCATCATTTCCGGTGTCTTCGGTGGCAATGCCGACGTGAACCGCTATCCGCCGCCGCCCGGACAGCCGGTGAATGGCGGACCTGTACCGCCCGCCGATGTTGCCGGCGGCGGTTATGATGACATGGTGCCGCCCGGTGATGTCGGCGGACCGCAGGCAATATCAGGGGCGCAGTCACGTCGCACGACCCTGCTCGATCTCATCATGGGGCAATAGGGGGCAGCAGACAGTATTGAGACGGGATAAGACGCCTTGCGGGAGCACGTCCCGCGCAAGGCTCGGCATGCAAGATTTGCACGGTTTGACAGTGCAAAGCAGACCCTTTTCCGGCTACTGTAAAAATTGAATGCAACACATTCGTTTTGCTGGATTCCAGGCCATTTCTCGCCTTGCAGTCCAGAAAACCGCTCCTTATATACGCCGCATCACCGCAATCACGATTGCGTAATCTTAGTAGACCCATCCCGTAAGGGGCTGTCAGGGAAATGCCTTACCGGGGTTCCGACAGCTTGCTTCAAGGAGAGAATGACATGGCAAAAGTAATTGGTATCGACCTTGGAACGACAAATTCCTGCGTCGCGGTCATGGACGGCAAGGACGCAAAGGTCATCGAGAACGCTGAAGGCGCGCGTACAACCCCTTCCATGGTGGCATTTTCCGATGACGGCGAACGCCTCGTCGGCCAGCCGGCCAAGCGCCAGGCGGTCACCAACCCTACGAACACACTCTTCGCCGTAAAGCGCCTCATCGGCCGCCGCTACGAAGATCCGACCGTCGAGAAGGACAAGCACCTCGTTC
This sequence comes from Rhizobium viscosum, assembly GCF_014873945.1. Taxonomy (NCBI): domain Bacteria; kingdom Pseudomonadati; phylum Pseudomonadota; class Alphaproteobacteria; order Hyphomicrobiales; family Rhizobiaceae; genus Rhizobium; species Rhizobium viscosum. The sequence goes on from NZ_JADBEC010000001.1 coordinate 1,739,154, forward strand.
CTTTCACGATCGTCAAGGGCGATAATGGCGACGCTTGGGTCGAAGCCAACGGCAAGGGCTACTCGCCTGCACAGATTTCCGCGATGATCCTTCAGAAGATGAAGGAAACCGCCGAATCCTATCTCGGTGAAAAGGTCGAGAAAGCCGTTATCACCGTTCCCGCATATTTCAACGACGCGCAGCGCCAGGCAACCAAGGATGCCGGCAAGATCGCCGGTCTTGAAGTGCTCCGCATCATCAACGAGCCGACCGCTGCTGCTCTCGCCTATGGCCTCGACAAGAAGGACGGCAAGACGATCGCCGTCTACGACCTTGGCGGCGGCACCTTCGATATCTCGATCCTCGAAATCGGCGACGGTGTCTTCGAAGTGAAGTCCACCAACGGCGATACGTTCCTCGGCGGTGAAGACTTCGACATGCGTCTCGTCGAATATCTCGTTGCCGAGTTCAAGAAGGACAACGGTATCGACCTGAAGAACGACAAGCTTGCCCTGCAGCGCCTCAAGGAAGCTGCCGAAAAGGCAAAGATCGAGCTGTCCTCTTCGCAGCAGACCGAAATCAACCTGCCGTTCATCACGGCTGATGCTTCCGGCCCGAAGCACCTGACGCTGAAGCTGACCCGCGCCAAGCTCGAAAGCCTGGTCGACGATCTCGTTCAGCGTACGATCGCTCCGTGCAAGGCAGCACTCAAGGATGCCGGCGTTACCGCTGCCGAAATCGATGAAGTCGTTCTCGTCGGCGGCATGAGCCGCATGCCGAAGGTGCAGGAAGTCGTCAAGCAGCTGTTCGGCAAGGAACCGCACAAGGGCGTCAACCCGGATGAAGTCGTTGCTCTCGGCGCTGCCATCCAGGCCGGCGTTCTCCAGGGCGACGTCAAGGACGTTCTGCTTCTCGACGTAACCCCGCTGTCTCTCGGCATCGAGACCCTCGGCGGTGTCTTCACCCGCCTGATCGAACGCAACACGACGATCCCGACGAAGAAGAGCCAGACCTTCTCGACCGCCGACGACAACCAGCAGGCCGTCACCATCCGCGTCTCGCAGGGCGAGCGTGAAATGGCTGCCGACAACAAGCTGCTCGGCCAGTTCGACCTCGTTGGCCTGCCGCCGGCACCGCGTGGTGTTCCACAGATCGAAGTCACCTTCGACATCGATGCGAACGGCATCGTGCAGGTTTCGGCCAAGGACAAGGGCACCGGCAAGGAACAGCAGATCCGTATCCAGGCCTCCGGTGGTCTTTCCGACGCCGACATCGAAAAGATGGTCAAGGATGCCGAATCGCATGCTGCCGAAGACAAGAAGCGCCGCGAAGGTGTGGAAGCCAAGAACCAGGCCGAAAGCCTGATCCATTCCACGGAGAAGTCGCTCAAGGATTATGGTGACAAGGTTTCCGAAGCCGACCGCACTGCAATTTCCGATGCGATTGCCGCTCTGAAGTCCGCGACCGAAGCAACTGAAGCCGACGCCGAAGACATCAAGGCCAAGACCCAGACCCTCATGGAAGTTTCCATGAAGCTCGGCCAGGCGATCTATGAAGCCCAGCAGGCCGAAGGCGGCGCGACCGATGCTTCGGCTGAGGATGACAATGTCGTCGACGCCGACTACGAAGAAGTCAAGGACGACGACCGCAAGAAGTCCGCTTAATCGGCGGGCTCGCGGCCTACGCTAGACGATAGACATCCGGCTGCTCACCATGGCAGCCGGAAATCCATTTCCGGGGCTTAAATTGGCAAAAGCGGACTTTTACGAAACTCTGGGTGTAGCCAAAACGGCGGATGAAAAAGAGCTGAAAAGCGCCTTCCGCAAGCTGGCGATGAAATTCCATCCGGACAAGAACCCGGATGACAAAGACGCCGAACGCAAGTTCAAGGAAATCAACGAAGCCTACGAAACGCTGAAGGACCCGCAGAAGCGCGCGGCCTATGACCGTTATGGCCATGCGGCTTTCGAACATGGCGGCATGGGTGGTGCGGGCGGCTTCGGCGGCGGCGCCGGATTTGCCGGTGGCGGCTTTTCAGACATTTTCGAGGACATTTTCGGCGAGATGATGGGCGGCGGCCGTGGACGGCAGCGCTCTTCGGGTGGACGCGAGCGCGGCGCCGACCTTCGCTACAATATGGAAATCTCTCTCGAAGAGGCCTTTTCCGGCAAGACGGCGCAGATCCGTGTTCCGACATCGATCACCTGCGACGTCTGTTCCGGTTCCGGCGCCAAGCCCGGCACCCAGCCGAAGACCTGCGGCACCTGTCAGGGCTCAGGCCGTGTACGCGCCGCACAGGGCTTCTTCTCCATCGAACGCACCTGCCCGACCTGTCATGGCCGTGGCCAGATCATTCCCGATCCGTGCCCGAAGTGCCATGGTCAGGGCCGTGTGACTGAAGAGCGTTCGCTGTCGGTCAACATCCCGGCCGGTATCGAGGACGGCACCCGCATCCGCCTGCAGGGCGAAGGCGAGGCCGGCACGCGTGGCGGCCCGGCTGGCGATCTCTATATCTTCCTGTCGGTAAAGCCGCATGAGTTCTACCAGCGCGATGGAGCCGATCTCTATTGCGCCGTGCCGATCTCCATGACGACGGCAGCCCTCGGCGGCACTTTCGATGTGGCAACGCTCGACGGCACAAAGTCGCGTGTGACCGTTCCCGAGGGCACGCAGGCTGGCAAGCAATTCCGCCTGAAGGGCAAGGGCATGCCGGTGCTGCGTTCCAGCCAGACCGGCGATCTCTATATCCAGATCCAGATCGAGACGCCGCAGAAGCTTTCCAAGCGCCAGCGCGAGCTTCTGCAGGAATTCGAGCAGCTCTCCTCCAAGGAGAACAATCCGGAATCGACCGGCTTTTTTGCCCGGATGAAGGAATTCTTCGAGGGCTGATCTCGACACGCATCGAAATTGTGAAAGCCGGAGGTTTCGCCTCCGGCTTTTTTCATGTCCGCTCCAATTCGGGACAGCTGTCTCAAGCCGGGACGCTGATCGAAACGCAGATGTCTTGTGTTAACGCACAGATCCGATGGCGCTTGCAAGTTACTGAAATCCATAGTGTCTTTGGCCCGCAGTCCGGGACTAACAGAGGGTATCTCCATGTCGGCAACGAGTTTTTCAAATTGTCTGTCTGAAGATGTCGATGCGTTGGCAGGTGCGCTCTATTCATGGTGCGCCGAACGCAGCATCAAGCTTCGCAGCCAGCAGGGTCTTTCGATCGCCAGCATCGCGATCGACCTCTACCACGCCGGCTATCAGACGCAGGACGCCCTGCTTGTCGCTCTGCACGAGCGCGAACTTCACTGAAATCCTATCGATTCCAAGGATAGATGCGATGCATCAAGCAGCGTTTTCGGTTGCCTGACCGCACATGAGGTTGAGGATCGTCTTGACCGCCTGCTTGCCCGCAATCGAGCTCAACCTGTCAAAGCTAACCGCCAGTTCATAGGCCTCGGGGCTCAGCTCGATGCGGTTGGTAAACTGGGAAATTCCCGTGCCTTCAAATAGCTCGGAGATATCGACCCTCAGGAAGACCGCTATCTGATGCAGCTTGCTGGCAGAGACGCGGTTCGTCCCCTTCTCGTATTTCTGGATCTGCTGGAATGTAAGGCCAAGCGCTTCGCCCAGTTCCAGTTGAGAAACACGTCGGCGGGCGCGAAGCTGTCTCACGTTGCGGCCGACAATGATATCAATCGGATCTGGCACTGCTGCACTCTCTCCCCGGAAACCCTTCATTTACCATATAGCGTCGGCTGAATATCTCAACCCGGAAGTTGCAATTTTCAACCGACTTTTTTTGGACATTACGCCGCCAAAATAACTGTTCGCTCCACGGATTTGCAACTTCTAATTATTGCTTGATGACTTAGCGGCGATGTCGCGAAAAATTGAACACCCTATAGTTGACTTCATTGTATGGGACGATAGTTACTCGCGCCGGACCCCACAGTACCGGTCAGACAAGAGGCTTCGAATACTGCATGACATCCGCTCCCACCGGGAAATCTGGTGCCGACAGTATCGTCATCGATATGCGCCGCCAGAAACTGACGATGATGATCGATTCATTGAAATCGCTGCGCGGCTCGATCGGAGACCGGCCGGATCTCCTCTACTGGATCGAAAAGGCGATTGCGGAGGCCGAGGCACAGCTCGAGGCGCCCACGCCTCGCATGCATTGACAGCCGAAACGGCTCTCAGTCTTGATATCCCTGGCGCTTCGGCTTAGAGCCTTTCCTGGTCAGATTGAATCATTCTGACCAGGAAAGGCTCCAACTGTCAGCCTTGATGTTTCCGGATATCCGATGCCGCACAAGGTTGCCCTTTCCCATCTGAAGCTGACCGACTTTCGCAATTATGCGTCGGCCTCGCTTGCGCTCGACGGCCGGCACGTGGTGTTGACCGGCGACAACGGCGCCGGCAAGACCAACCTGATGGAGGCGGTCTCTTTCCTGTCGCCGGGACGCGGGCTGCGCCGCGCCGCCTATGGCGATATCACCCGCGTCGGTGCTACAGGCGGATTTTCGATCTTTGCCGCGCTTGATGGCATGGAAGGCGATGTCGAGATCGGCACGGGGATCGATGCCAGCGACGAGGCGATGACGCGCCGGCTGCGCATCAACGGAACGACGGCAAAAACAGTCGACGAACTGACTGATCATTTGCGCGTGCTCTGGCTGACACCGGCGATGGACGGGCTCTTTACCGGTGGCTCGTCGGACCGCCGGCGGTTCCTCGACAGGCTGGTGCTGTCGCTCGACCCTGAACACGGCAGGCGGGCGAGCGACTTCGAGCGCGCCATGCGCAGCCGCAACAAACTGCTCGACGAAAGCCGTTTCGATCCATCCTGGCTTTCCGGCATCGAGGAGCAGATGGCAAGCCTCGGTATAGCCATGGCACTCGCCCGGCAGGAAATGCTCGGCCTGCTGACGCGCCTCGTCGAGGAAAGCCGGGAGATCTCCCCCTTCCCATCGGCATCGCTGCAGCTCTCGGGCTTCATGGATGGTCAATTCTCTCGCCCCTCGGTCGACCTGGAAGATGAGTATGCGGCAACGCTCGCCGCCAATCGTTACCGCGATGCCGGCGCCGGACGCACGCTGGAAGGGCCGCATCGTGCCGATCTCATCGTGCATCATCGCGAGAAGCAGATGGAAGCGGCGCGCTGCTCCACCGGCGAACAGAAAGCCCTGCTGGTGGGCCTTGTGCTTGCCCATGCGCGGCTCGTCGGCAACCTTACTGGCCATGCGCCGGTTCTGCTCCTGGACGAGATTGCCGCCCATCTCGACGAGGGACGTCGCGCTGCCCTTTTCGACCTCATAGACGGGCTTGGCGGCCAGGCCTTCATGACGGGAACGGACCGTCAGATGTTTGCGGCACTTGCCGAGCGGGCACAGTTTTTCACGGTTGCCGACGGAAGGGTTTTCGAATGAGCGATAGCGCTTCTCCCCGCGGTTCGGGGCGTGTTAGCATCACGCCCATGGAACCCCTCAGCCCGGACGAAATCGCACGCTATCATCGCCACATCCTGCTGCCGGAAATCGGCGGCGCGGGCCAGCAGAGGCTGAAGGCCGCGCGCGTGCTTGTCATAGGCGCCGGAGGGCTCGGCGCGCCGATCCTGCAATATCTGGCGGCCGCAGGCGTCGGCACGCTCGGTATTGCCGATGACGACCGTGTTTCGCTCTCCAACCTGCAGCGGCAGGTGATCCACGATTCCGGCACGATCGGCGAAATGAAGACGGAAAGTGCTGCTATCGCGATCGCTCGGCTGAACCCACACATCAAGGTCATCCGTTTCACGGAGCGCCTTTCCGCCGATACGGCGCGTTTGCACCTCTCCGGCTTTGATCTCTTGATCGACGGCTCGGATAATTTCGATACGCGCTATATGGCGGCCGATGCAGCGGAAGAAGCGCGTATCCCACTCGTGACAGGTGCCGTCGGCCGCTTCGACGGATCGCTGACGGTGCTGAAACCCTATGAGGCTGCCGAGGACGGTACGCAGAACCCCAGATATCGTGATCTCTTTCCCGAAGCACCACCGGCCGGATTGATCCCCGCCTGCGCAGAGGCCGGGATCATTGGCGCATTGACGGGCGTGATCGGCACGATGATGGCCATGGAGGCGATCAAGCTCATTACGGGTGCCGGCGAACCGCTGATTGGCCGCCTGCTGCTCTATGACGCCCTGTCCGCCCGTTTCGATACGATCCGCTACAAGCGCCGACGCGCGCGGCAGAGCCGGACCGCATGACGCCTTTTCGCATCGATGAGAGCTTCGCCCGCTGGGCCGAGCTGCTCGATCTCATTCTCGTATCCTTCGCCTATATGGAGGGCCGGATCGATCCGCCCTCCTCCGCAACTCGCCTGACGATGGAATCGCTGGTGGAGAAGGCAAGGGCAGAAATCGCCTATGCCATAGAGAATAAGGGGCAGCTCACCGGCTGCATTTTCCTGCGCCCGGAGGCCGATTGCCTCTATGTCGGAAAACTTGCAGTTCTGCCATCTGCGCAAGGCAAGGGCATCGGCCGGCGCCTGCTTGAGATCGCGGAAGAGACGGCGCGCGACCTCGGCCTTCAGGCTTTGCGGCTCGAGACGCGGATAGAGCTCTTCGGCAATCACGCGACCTTCGCGGCCTGGGGGTTTGAGAAGACCGCAGAAAGGTCTCATCCGGGCTTTACGCGGGTAACGTTTATCGAGATGCGGAAAGCGCTCGCCGGCTGATCTGGCCGGCTAAAGATGGCAGCGCTCCGGCCGTCACCGGCCCGGCAGCACCCGATTCGGTGGTCGATGGCCATCGATGAAGGCGCGGATGTTGATGATGACCTTGTCACCCATCTCCGCACGCCCCTCGATCGTCGCCGAGCTCATGTGCGGCAGCAGCACGACCTTACCCTCATTGGCGAGCTTCACCAGCTTCGGATTGACGACAGGTTCGTTCTCGAAAACATCGAGCCCGGCGCCGGCGATCTTTCCTTCCCGCAGGCATTTGATGAGGGCAGCTTCATCGATCACGTCACCCCGGGCCGTATTGACGAGATAGGCGGTCGGCTGGAGCAATGCCAGGCGCCTTGCCGACAAGAGATGAAAGGTTGCCGGCGTCGAGGGGCAATTGACCGAGACGATGTCGACGCGGGCGAGCATCTGGTCGAGGCTTTCCCAATAGGTCGCCTCGAGCTCGTCCTCGGTGGCCGGATTGACGCGCTTGCGGTTGTGATAATGGATGGACAGGCCGAAGGCCTTGGCACGGCGCGCAACGGCCGTGCCGATACGGCCCATGCCGACAATGCCGATTCGCTTTCCATGGATGCGTCGCCCGAGCATCCATGTCGGAGACCAGCCGGCCCATTCGCCGGGCCTGTCGGTCAGCACGCGCGCACCTTCGCCGATCCGTCGCGGTACGGCGAGGATCAGCGCCATGGTCATGTCGGCGGTGTCATCGGTCAGTACGTTCGGGGTGTTGGTGACAGTGATGCCCTTGCGGGCGGCGGCTTCGACATCGATATGATCGGTGCCATTTGAAAAGCTGGCGATCAGCTTCATCTGCGGCCCAGCCTGTTCGATGAGGGCCGCGTCGATCCGGTCGGTCACGGTTGGCACGAGTACATCGCAGGTTCTGATGGCTTCGACGAGTTCGGGAACGGATCGCGGCGTATCGTCGATATTCAACTCGGCATCGAAAAGCTCGCGCATGCGGGTTTCAACGACATCAGGCAGCTTGCGGGTTATGTAGACCTTCGGTTTTTTCTTCGTCGTCATAGCGGCTTGCAGTGCCTTGTTTAGAGGTCTTTAACCAAGATGGGCGATCATTTTCCCGTTCCGGGCATTTTCTACCAGACCCGCACGCGAAGACAAACAAAACTCGTGTGGCGGCCGGGGAATCCCGGAAAGCGAGCAGGCGCGGCCTGTTGCGAATTCGAGCCAACGGAAGCTTCCATGCGTCGCACAGTTCTTAAGTCCTGCCTCGTCCTGGCGGTTGCCCTCGTCGTATCGGCAGGCACCATCGAATTTGCGCAAGCCCAGGCGGCCAAGGGGCCGAGCGGCCTGCCGTTGCCGCGCTTCGTGACGCTGAAGTCCAAACGCGTGAACCTGCGCATCGGCCCGGGAACGGATTATGCGGTTTCCTGGATGTATCTGAAGACGGGTTTGCCAGTCGAAATCATCCAGGAATACGACAACTGGCGCCGTATCCGCGATGCCGACGGCACGGAGGGCTGGGTCAATCAGTCGCTGCTGTCGGGCCAGCGGGCCGCAATCGCAGCACCGTGGATGAAGGGCAAAGGCAAGGGCGTCTATGTCAACCTGCGCCGTGAGTCACAGCCATCCTCCTCCATCGTCGCCAAGCTGGAGCCTGGCGTGATGATCTCGATCGGCGAGTGCAATGGCGAATGGTGCTTCGCCAAAACCGACGGCGCCGAAGGCTGGGTGGCGCAGTCGGAAATCTGGGGTGCCTATCCGGGCGAGGCCTTTAAATAAGGCCCGCCTCCCTGGCAGCATCGGAGAGCGACTTCATCGGCCGCGGGCCGATCTGCTGAATGACGATGCCGGCAGCAAGGCAACCGAGCTTGCCGCAATCTTCCAGCGTACGGCCCTGCGTGTAGCCGTAGAGGAAGCCCGAGGCGAAGAGATCGCCGGCGCCGGTCGTATCGACCACTTCATTGATCTTGATCGCATCGACGTAATGGCGCTCGTTGCCCTTCAGGATCACGGCGCCGTCCTCGCTCATGGTCACGGCGGCGATCTTGCAATCCTTGGCGATCTTGTTCAGCGCTTCCTCAAAATCGTCGGTCTCGTAAAGCGACAGGATTTCCTGGCGGTTGGCGAAGACGATATCGACCTTGCCCGAGCGCATCAGGTCCAGGAATTCGCTGCGGTAACGATCGACGCAGAAGCTGTCGGAGAGCGTCATCGACATTTCGCGGCCGTTCTCGTGGGCGATGCGGGCGCAATCGAGGATCGCTTCCTTGGCCCGCGGCGGATCCCAGAGATAACCTTCGAAATAGGTCACCTTGGCTTGCGCCACGACATCCGCTTCGACATCCTCGGGCCCGAGTTCGACGCAGGCGCCGAGATAGGTGTTCATCGAGCGTTCGCCGTCATCGGTGACGAAAATCATCGAGCGTGCGGTCGGCGGAAATTTGCCCTTGGCCTCGGTCCGGTAGTGAACGCCCTGAGCACGGATGTCATGCGCGAAGATCTCGCCGAGCTGGTCTTCTGCGACCTTGCCGAAATAGGCGGCCTTGCCGCCGAGGCTCGCGACGCCTGCAGCCGTATTGCCGGCGCTGCCGCCGGAAGCTTCGAGCGCCGGCCCCATCCGGGAATAGAGCAGTCCGGCGCGATCGGCATCGATGAGGTTCATCGCTGCCTTGGTGATCTTGTTGTCAATGAGGAACTGGTCGTCGCAACGGGCGATAATATCGACGATTGCATTGCCGACTGTCAGAACATCGAATTTGGTCATGAAATGGGAAGTCCCGGATTTGTGATAGCCGGTAGTCGGTCTTAGCGAAATTTGCCGGTATTGGAAGGGTAAACAGCACACCGCCTTCCAAGTCTTCGCAAAACTGCCGCTTATTCGTCATGCCGCTGTCACCGTGCCCACCTAAAAACAACATCAGGAAGACCGGCATGCAGGTATCTCGTATGGCCGGGTGTGGGAGGGATGATCCCTTCAGTCTTACCGGGACGATGCTGACCACGGATGAACTGGCAGTATCGCAACCGGCTATCCGGCAGGACCGGATGCGGAAAAGCGGGCTTAGCCCGCTTTTTTTGTTGCGCCGCGAAGGATATTTTATCCATGGCGTTTGTCATGGCTGGCAATTAGCTGCTAGACCTCGGCGATCCCCGCGCAGAGCAGCAGTTTATGTCAGCCATCATCTTCGACGTTCTTCCGATCTTCCTTCTCATTCTCATCGGCTGGCTGATCGTCCGCGTCGGAATATTGACCGCAAATGTCGGGGATGCCTTGAGCGAGTTCGTCTTCAAGATCGCCGTGCCGCTGCTGCTTTTCCGCACTATCGCCGAGGCCGATTTCCATGGCGCATCGCCGTTCCGGCTTTGGCTCGTTTATTTCTCCGGCGTTGCGGTGACATGGGCCGCCGGGCACATTGTCGCTACGCGTTTCTTCGGGCGCGATGAGCGGATTGGCGTGCTTGCCGGCGTATCCTCGGCTTTCGCCAACAACATCTTCATCGGTCTGCCGCTGGTCGAGCGCACCGTGGGCAGCGAAGGACTTGTCGCCCTTTCCATCCTGCTTGCCGTGCATCTGCCGATCATGATGGTGGCCGGCACGATCATGATGGAACATGCCGAGCGCAAGATTTCCGGCAAGAGCGACCGCAGCATGACCCTGGTCCTGAAGCAGATCGGCCTGAACCTGCTGCATAATCCGCTGGTCATCGGCATCGCGGCAGGCGCCATCTTTCACGTCTCTGGCCTGACCATGCCAGCAACGATCAGGTCAGTTGTCGGGCAGATCGCCGGCACGGCCGGTCCGGCGGCACTGATTTCGCTCGGCATGGCGCTGCGGAAATACGGAGTCTCCGGCAATGTCGGGATCGCCAGCGCAACCTCAGCCTTCAAGCTGCTGCTGCTGCCTGGCTGCGTGTGGGCAGCAAGCCGTCTTTTCGGCCTCAGCAACGAATGGGCAGCGGCTCTGGTGCTGACCGCATCGGTGCCGACAGGGGTGAATGCCTGGCTGATCGCCAACCGCTTCGGCGTCGGCCACAGCCTTGCCGCCTCGACGATCACAGTGACCACAGCGCTCGGCGCCATCACCGTTTCCTTCTGGGCCTATATTCTCGGCGCTTGAGACAACAAAAAAGCCCGGCTTGCGACCGGGCTTCTTCTGGAAAAATTCGTCGCTTCTTACTGCGTCGCAGTCGGAGCATTCGGATCCGGCAACGGAGCCGGTGAATCTGCCAGCGTGTGCAGATAAAGAATGACGTTGGCGCGGTCCTGATCCTTCGGCAGACCCGCAAAGCCCATGGCGGTGCCCGGGACATCTTTCTTCGGCGCCAGCAGGAACTTGTTGAGGTTTTCGAAGGTCCAATGCTCGCTGCCGCCCTTGGAGAAGTCCTTCATGGCGGAGGAGTACGCAAAGCCTTCATGCGAGGCGATCGGGCGATCTACGATACCAAAGAGATTCGGACCGACTTTGTTCGGTCCGCCCTTGGTGCCGTCATGACAGGCCTGACACTTCTTGAATACGGTCTCGCCGGCCTTGGCGTCGGCGCTGGCAAGAAGCTGCGCGATCGGAACAGCAACGGCAGCAGGTGCGCCTTCACCACCGGCGGCGGGTGCCTCCTCGGCGACGATGGCAAAACCTTCCTTCTCCGGCGCCTCGGAATGGAAGATCCCCTCGGACGCAATGGAGATAGACATAAGAACGAAGATCGTTCCCAGCAGCGCCCCCACGGCCGTATTGACGTATGAATTCATCTGCAATGCTCCCCTTGCAGCCGGCAGACCAGAAACCGGACCATCTTGAAATTGCGCGGAACCTATGTCTTTTGGCTATTCGTTGCAACTGTCTAAATGGTCTTGTGCGTGAGACTTTTTGCCACTTTTCAGCCCGGATTAGAAGGCCCGAACAATGACTGATTCAAAATTGGATGGCGTGCTGGTGCTGATCCCTGCACGCATGGCTTCCACCCGCCTTCCGGGCAAGCCGCTGGCCGATATTTGCGGGCTGCCGATGATCGTCCAGGTGGCGAAACGGGCACAGGAAGCGGAAATCGGCCGGGTGGTCATCGCCGTCGACGACCAGCAGGTATTCGATACTGTCGCCGCAGCCGGCTTTGAAGTGGTCATGACACGCCAAGACCATCAGTCTGGCTCCGACCGCATTTTCGAGGCGCTGAACAAGGTCGATCCAGATGCGAAGGCCAAAATCATCGTCAACGTCCAAGGCGACTTGCCGACGATCGAGCCGGAAACGGTGCGTGCGGCCTTGCGTCCTCTTGAGAACGAGGCCGTCGATATTGGAACGCTGACGACCGAGATCGACAACGAGGAAGACAAGACTGCGCCGCACATTGTGAAAGTCGTCGGTTCACCGCTCTCCGACCGCCGTCTGCGTGCGCTCTACTTCACCCGCACGACCGCGCCTTACGGCAAAGGGCCGCTCTATCACCATATCGGGCTCTACGCCTACCGACGCACGGCACTCGAGCGTTTCGTCTCGCTTGGCCCATCGACGCTCGAAAAGCGCGAATCACTGGAGCAGTTGCGGGCACTCGAAGCGGGGATGCGCATCGATGCCGAGATCGTTGACACGGTTCCGCTTGGTGTCGATACTCCAGCCGACCTCGAAAAGGCGCGGCGCATTCTCTCCGCGAAGGCCAACTGACGGATTTTCCTCATGAACATCAAGACCAACAGGATCGCCTTCCAGGGCGACTTCGGCGCCAATTCGGACATGGCGAGCCGCGACATGTTTCCGACCATGGAACCGTTGCCCTGCCAGACCTTCGAGGATGCCTTCACGGCGGTCGACAATGGTGATGCCGATATCGGCATGATCCCGATCGAAAACACGATCGCGGGCCGCGTCGCCGACATCCACCACCTGTTGCCGGAATCGCGGCTGCACATCATCGGCGAATATTTCATGCCGATCCGCTTTCAGCTCATGGTGCTGCCGGGGGTGACGAAGGACGAGATTCGTACCGTGCACAGCCATATCCACGCGCTCGGCCAGTGCCGCAAGATCGTACGCGCCAATGGCTGGAAGCCTGTGATCGCCGGCGATACGGCGGGAGCCGCCAAGCTCGTCAAGGAAACGGGCGACCGCTCGATGGCGGCGCTTGCACCGCGCCTTGCCGCCGACCTCTACGGCCTCGATATCATCGCCGAGAATGTCGAGGACACGGAAAACAATGTGACGCGCTTCGTTGTGCTGTCGCGTGATGAGGAATGGGCAGAACGCGCTGCGAGTGACGAAAAGATCGTCACCACCTTCGTCTTCAACGTCCGCAATATTCCGGCCGCCCTCTACAAGGCGCTCGGCGGCTTTGCGACGAATAACATCAACATGACGAAGCTCGAAAGCTATCAGCTCGGCGGAAAATTTGTAGCGACGCAGTTCTATGCCGACATCGAAGGCCATCCAAACGATGCGCATGTGCGCCGGGCGCTAGAGGAATTGCGTTTCTTCTCCGAGAAGGTCCGCATCCTTGGTGTCTATAAGGGCCATCCGATGCGCGGGCTTCTATAAGGACTGTAAAAGGCCTCTCTGACAGGCCGTCAGAGAGGCTAAAATCTCGCTTATTTATCCGGCTCACAAACACGCAACCGGTGCCCATCCGGGTCCAGCACGACGAAGGTCGGACCGAAGTCGAGTTCAGTGAGATCCTGAGCGAAGGGCAGGCCACGGCCGCGCCAGTCTTCGTAGTGCCTGGCGACGGCATTTTCGCCATCGACCATGAAGGCGACCTCACCGCGGTTGCCAATGGCAGAGGGCTGTGGTTCGACGCTGCTGCGGCGCCAGAGGCCGAGCGTGAAGCCGCCATCGAGCGGAAAGGCTACGAAATTCGGCGCCTCCACAGCCGGTTCGCGGCTCAGAATATTGCGATAGAAGGCGGCGCTTTCGGCGGGATCCTTGACATAGAGGATGATAAGATTGGGGCTGGCCATTTCAGTTCTCCATTGGGTTGAAAGATGCCCGGCCGAAAGCTGCTGCCATTTTGTGGCAGCAGCTCTCCGATCGCAGCGCTGCAGACAGCGCCGCTTCGTTCCCGGGAGGAATATCAATGAGGCCGGCGTGCGGCCTTAACGGAAGAGATCGTCGCCGACGCGCCAGTCCTGTCCGTCCATGAGGCCGAGATCGCGCTTGCGCCATTGCGGCATCGTCTCGAGATCGAGGCGCGGACGGCGTGATGACGTTCCTGTGAACCTGCCGGCAAACAGGCACACCAGACGCGAACGAAGGGTTTTTCCGGCTCCGACTGAAGTACGACGGCCGGCATATTGAACGACTTGAGGCATTCCCATGATCAGTACTCCTTCCTGCTGGACTGGTACTGATAATAGCGCTGCCTGCTGACAGTTTATGGCAGTAGCGTTAGTGCTCGATCGGGGTGTCCTGTGTTTCCCGCCATTCCTTCAGGAGAACGGTACGGCGACGCGGATACCGCGTGTCGTGGATCGTCATATCGATGATGCGATCGGTGCGGAAATGACGGAAATCCTGGCGTAGTTCGCACCAGGCCATGATGATGCGCACATGCTCGAAATAGCCGAGCGCGAAAGGCCAGACCCGGCGGCGGGAGATACGCCCCTGTTCGTCGCCATAATGCAGTTCAAGGATACGCTCCAGGCGGATTGCCTTACGGATGGCCGAAACATCCGCCTTGTCCTCATCCTGCCGTTTGCGGCCGACGAAAAGTGTGGCCGAATCGACCATATCGCGCATGTCGGGCGGCAAAACGGCGGCGATCTTCGCCAGCGCATCAGCACCGGCATTGGCCAGGCGCGGCTCGGCGGCGCGCGCCACCCAACGGGAACCAAGCACCAGTGCTTCCAGCTCTTCCTCGGAAAACATCATCGGCGGCAACATGAAGCCGGGTTTCAGCACATAGCCTATGCCGGCCTCGCCCTCGATCATGGCGCCTTGCGCCTGAAGGCTCGCAATATCGCGGTAGAGCGTGCGAAGGCTGACACCCGTTTCCTCTGCCAACACGATGCCGGTAACCGGCCGCCGATAGCGCCGGAGCGTCTGAAGCAGGGTCAGCAGCCGTTCGGAGCGGGCGACCATGATTACATCCTCATGCAGACGGGCCGGACCGGGTGACGATCATCCATACGGTCCGGCTTCCTGCTCACCGTTTCCACTCGACCCAATCGCGCATCAGTCGATGGGCAATCGCGCCCTTCGGCGGCGATGCCTTGCCGTTGGCGCCAGGACGTTCCAGCATTTCGATGGTTTCCTCGCGGGTGAACCAGCGGCAATCCTCGAGTTCGGCCTCATCGCGATGGATATCACGCGACTTTGCCTCGGCAAAACAGCCGATCATCAGCGAATGCGGCATCGGCCAGGGCTGAGAGGCATGATAGCGGATCCGGCCGGTCCTGATGCCGGATTCTTCCAGCGTTTCACGGCGAACCGCATTTTCAATGGTCTCGCCAGGCTCCAGGAAGCCTGCCAGGCAGGAATACATGCCCGGCGCGAAATGCGGGCTGCGACCGAGCAGGCAGAGATCGCGCTCCTCGTCGATCGTCAGCATGATGACGACGGGATCGGTGCGCGGGAAGATCATGTGCTCGCAGGCAGTGCAGACCCGCTTGTAGCCGCCGATGCGAATTTCCATGACCGAGCCGCAACGGCCGCAAAACTGGTTGTCGCCATTCCAGCGAATGAGGCTTGCGGCCTGGGAGAACTCGCCGAGCAGCATCTCGTCGACAAGCTCGTCACGGAAGAGCGAGCGTCCGTCGACCGGCTTGTACTGGCTCGCCATATCCTCGACATCGATGCCGACGGGCACGGCAAGGCGCGGCTCGCCGGTTTTGCGATAGCCGAGCAGTACGGTTTCATCCCAATTCGGTTTCAGCTCCTGCAGCTCGTAACGGGCAAAGAGCGGATCGAGCACCTGGCCGTCGTGCTTGAGCACCAGCTTGTCCTTGGCGAAGGCGAAAATATGCGTGCCTTCGCGGGCAAGCGCCTTTTCGACCGAGGCTTCATCGCGATGTTCGCTGTCGCGGTGCAGGTCGTTTGCGGCAAAGGCGGTGAGATTGCTGGGTTCCGGATGCGGCACGTCCGAATCGAAAAGCGAATGACTCATGATGAAAGGGCTTCCCGCAGCTTTGCTATGAATTTGTCTCGTGTTGCGTCCTTGTAAGGCTCGGCCTTGCCGAAACCCCAGACGGGACCCGGCCAGTTCGCGTCACCTTCGGAACGCGCAATGACATGAACATGAAGCTGGCGGACGATATTGCCAAGAGCTCCGACATTGATTTTTGTGGCACCGGTGACCTTCTTGAGTGCTGCGGAGACGAGCTCGATTTCGAAGGTCAACAGCACCTGATCAAGCGGGGTCAATTCGAAGATCTCTGTGATGCCCGCTCTGCGCGGCACCAGGATCAGCCAGGGCCAGCGAGCGTCCTTCGACAGCCTGATGTCGCACAGGCCAGTCACCATGATACTGGTGCTGTCGTTTTCGAGCCTGGGGTCGAGCACGAAATCGCTCAAGGGCATTCTCCTCATGTTTTCCAATGGACTAGCAGTTTTTTCGGAGCTTGGCTTGCTTTTGATGACGTTTTTGCCGATATGTGCATCCGGGAGGTTGGTGGTGGACGAGCCACTCGCCAACCGGGTCAGGTCCGGAAGGAAGCAGCCCTAACGAGCCCGGCACGGGTCATCGTGCCAGCCTCCCACCTTCTCTTCCAAAAGGCCCGAGCTTTCGGGCGCAAGCAGGGCGATGAGCGACACCGAGCGACAGTCACAAGATGCCGCCTCGACAGGCACCGGATACCGGGTGCTGGCACGCAAATACCGCCCCAAGGATTTTACGGACCTGATGGTCGGCCAGGAGCCGATGGTCCGCACGCTTACCAACGCCTTCGAGACCGGCCGCATCGCGCAGGCCTATATGCTGACCGGCGTTCGCGGCGTGGGCAAGACGACGACGGCGCGCATCCTTGCGCGGGCGCTGAATTACAAGACGGCTGAAATCGACAAGCCGACGATCGACCTGCGTGTGCCTGGCGAACATTGCCAGGCAATCATGGAAGGCCGCCATGTCGACGTGATCGAGATGGACGCCGCCTCGCATACCGGCATCGACGACATCAGAGAGATCATCGAGCAGGTGCGCTACCGGCCGGTTTCGGCACGCTTCAAGGTCTATATCATCGACGAAGTGCACATGCTCTCGACGGCCGCCTTCAACGGGCTGTTGAAGACGCTCGAAGAGCCACCGGAGCATGTGAAATTCATCTTCGCGACGACGGAAATCCGTAAGGTTCCGATCACCGTTCTCTCGCGCTGCCAGCGCTTCGACCTGCGCCGCATCAGCGCGTCCGATCTTGTCGGCCTGTTCTCGACGATCGCCGCCAAGGAAGGCATCGAGGCGGAGCCGGATGCGCTGGCGATGATCGCACGCGCCGCGGAAGGCTCTGCCCGTGACGGTCTGTCGCTGATGGACCAGGCGATCGCCCATGGCGGCGGCGTGGTGCAGGCGGAAGCCGTGCGCGGCATGCTCGGCCTTGCCGATCGCGCCCGCATCGTCGATCTCTTCCAGCATATCGTGCGCGGCGATGTCGCAAGCGCGCTCAATGAATTCCAGAGCCAGTACGAGGCCGGCGCCAACCCGGTCGTGGTGCTGACGGACCTTGCCGATTTCACGCATCTGGTAACGCGGCTGAAATATGTGCCTGATGCCGCGAACGACCCATCGCTCAGCGAGGTAGAGCGCACGAAGGCTGCGGAATTCGCGCAAGGGGTGGCAGTTACGACGCTCTCGCGCATCTGGCAGATGCTGTTGAAAG
Source organism: Rhizobium viscosum (assembly GCF_014873945.1). Taxonomy (NCBI): domain Bacteria; kingdom Pseudomonadati; phylum Pseudomonadota; class Alphaproteobacteria; order Hyphomicrobiales; family Rhizobiaceae; genus Rhizobium; species Rhizobium viscosum. The sequence continues at coordinate 1,756,614 of NZ_JADBEC010000001.1, forward strand.
GTATTCCGGAGACGGAAAATTCTTCGCGCACGGCGGGTGCAGCCGAGATGGTGCTTATCCGGCTCGCACACGCAGCCCATCTGCCGGCACCTGAGGATGCGGCGCGGCGACTTGCGGAATTTTCCAATGAAGGCGGTGCGCCACGTCCGTCCTCACCTGCGCCTTCGGGCAATGGCGGCGGCACGCGTGTGCCCTACCAGACGAATGTGACGGCACGGGCTCCCGAGACGGCTCCGCGACCGCAGCCCTCGGGGCCAACCGCCATGCTGCGCGCCGTGCCCAATCCGGAGCCGCAGAGTATCGGCCGCGTCGAGACGAAGCCGGCGGAAGCGCCGAAGCCGCTCGTGCCGGTCAATTCGATCGGCGATATCGTCGATCTCGCTGCCGAAAAACGCGATGTCAAGCTCAAGGCATTGGTGCGCAACTTCGTGCGGCCCGTACGGATCGAGCCCGGCCGGCTAGACGTGAATCTCACCGAGGGAGCGCCGGGCACGCTGCTCAACGAGCTTGCCGTCAAGCTCAAGGAATGGACCGGAATCCACTGGATCGTCAGCACCAGCCGCGAAGAAGGCGGGCCGACGATGGTGGAGGCGGAAGCCAAGGCGCAGGAACAGCGCGTCAGCGATGCACGTCAGGATCCTGACGTCGCGGCAATCCTCGCCCAGTTTCCGGGCGCCAAGATCATCGACGTGCGCGTGCGGGCGCCGACACCCGAGGAAGAAGCGGAGGAGGTCAAACCGCCTGCCGCCGCCGAATCCGAAGAGGGCGATATCCTGCCCGGCGACGATATAGAATTCTGATTTCAAGAAGGAGAAGACGATGCGCGACATCATGGGCATGATGGGCAAAGTCAAGGAAATGCAGGCCAAGATGGAGCAGATGCAGGCGGAGATCGCCGAGCTGACTGCCGAAGGCAAGGCAGGCGGCGGGCTCGTCACCGTCATCATCTCCGGCAAGGGCGAACTCAAGAGCCTGAAGATCGACCCCTCCCTCTTCAAGGAAGACGATGTCGAAATCCTCGAAGACCTGATCGTTGCCGCCCATAAGGACGCCAAGGACAAGGCAGAAGCCATTGCCGCCGAAAAAACCAAGGCATTGACGGCCGGCCTGCCGATCCCGCCCGGTTTCAAGCTGCCGTTCTGATTTCATCGACCGGTCTGGTAATTGACTGACCCCGGAAGAGGAGACGGGAAGATGATGACGTTGACGACGCTGCTGGTCTTTGCCGGTGCTCTTTTCATTGCCGCGGGGACACCCGGGCCGAGCGTCGCGGCGCTTGTTGCCCGCGTCATCTCGAAAGGCGCGCGTGACGTGCTGCCTTTCCTGTTCGGCATGTGGGCCGGAGATGCGATCTGGCTCACCTGCGCGATTGCCGGCCTCTCGGCGATCGCTGAAAGTTTCTACCACGTCTTCGTCGTCATCAAATGGCTCGGCGTGCTCTATCTTCTCTATCTCGCCTGGAAAATGTGGGTTGCCAAAGCCGAAGTCGAGGAAGAAGAGCTGCCGCAGGAGCGTTCGCGCGGCCGGATGTTTTTCACCGGCCTGGCGATTGCGCTCGGCAATCCGAAGATCATGATGTTCTATGTGGCCCTTCTGCCGTCGATCATCGATATCCCCTCGGTGTCGCTCGCCGGCTGGGCCGAACTCGTCGTCACCCTCTTCGTCGTACTGGCTGTCGTCGATTTCAGCTGGATGTTCCTTGCTGCAAAGGCGCGCGGTTTCCTGAAGAGCCGGCGCGCCGTGCAAATCGCCAACCGGGTGAGCGCGGGAACGATGGCGGGGGCTGCCGTCACCATCGCCGTGCGCTGATTTTCAGGCTTCGACCTGCAGCATTGCCCGCAGCTTGTAATCAATCGGGGCCGCGAGGTATCGCGCCCGGTCCTCATCTGAAAGGCGGCGGCCGAAGGTTTCCATCATTTCCGGCAGCATTACCCTCGCGCCCGCATAGGCTTGATAGAGCACCGGCATGCCGGCCGTCACAATGCCTGCGTGAATGACGCGACAATAGATGCCTGGACGAGCGGCCACGGTATAGCGCTTGACGAATTTCGGATCGTTCATCTTCGCCGCGAAGGTGGCGCAAGGAATGCGGCAGGAGGTGACTTCAAGGATCAACTCGCCGGTGACGAAGCGGTCGCCTACTGCGACCTGCCGGTTGTCGAGCCCTTCGACGACGAGGTTTTCGCCGAAAGTGCCGGGTTCGACGGGATGGCCAAGCTCTTTCGCCCACCAGTCGAGGCTGATCGAACCCTCGAGATAGACGGCCTGATCGACGCCGCCGTGATGTTTCCTGTTGCAGATCGCATCGCCGACGAGGCCTTCGGCATCGACCATGACGCCGCCGCTGACGGCATGCTTGAAGATACCGGTCTTGTAGCTCTTGCCGGGCAGTCTTTCGGCGGCACCGCGACAGACGGCGAGGATTTTCATGGTTTCAGCGATTCTTCCGTGATTCCGTTTTCGTTCCATATCAGTTAAGAACGGCGCATGGCAAAGCGAGTCACCGGCCCCGAAATTGAAAAACTGATCCAGCTTCTGGCGAAAGTGCCGGGCCTAGGGCCGCGTTCGGCGCGGCGGGCGGCACTGCATCTGATCAAGAAGAAAGACCAGCTTCTCGGTCCCTTGTCGCATGCGATGGGTGAAGCCTATGACAAGGTGAAAATCTGCTCGCGCTGCGGCAATGTCGATACGGTCGATCCCTGTACGGTCTGCACCGATGCGCAGCGCGACCAATCCGTGATCATCGTCGTCGAGGATGTCTCGGATCTCTGGGCGCTGGAGCGCGCGGGCGCACTGAACGCCGCCTATCATGTGCTTGGCGGCACGCTCTCGCCGCTGGACGGAGTCGGCCCTGACGATCTCAATATCCGCGGGCTGATCAATCGCGTTGGTGAAGGCGGTATCAAGGAAATCATCATCGCGGTCAACGCGACGGTCGAGGGGCAGACGACGGCGCATTACATCACTGACCAGCTCGCCGATCTCAACGTGAAGATCACGCGGCTGGCGCATGGCGTGCCTGTGGGGGGCGAGCTCGACTATCTCGACGAGGGTACGCTGTCGGCTGCGCTTCGAGCGCGGACTGCAATATGAGGGAACTGAGGATGTGGCGACTTACCCCCCTCTGCCCTGCCGGGCATCTCCCCCACAAGGAGGGAGATCACGAGCGGCTCGGGTCTCCCACCTCACGAACGGCTTACCCCGTCGAGACGTCGAAAGCTGGTGAAGAATGGCGCGCCCAGCCAATCTCCCCACTTGTGGGGGAGATGCCCGGCAGGGCAGAGGGGGGTATTTTGCGGCCGCTGCGGATATTGGCATTTGTTTTGGCAACCGCATTTCTCCCTCTCCCCTCTTACGCAGCTCCTTCGAAAGCTGATGTCGAAGTGCAGTTCGAAAAATGGATTCAAACCGATCTCTGGCCGGACGCGAAGAAGAACGGCATTTCGGAGAAGACCTTCCGCGCCGCCTTTTCAGGCGTCGAACTGGATTGGACCCTGACCGATCTCGCCCCTCCCGGCTTTCCGCCGCCGAAGGAGCAGAAGCAGACCCAGGCAGAGTTTTCCTCGCCCGGCCCCTATTTCAACGAGGATCGGCTGAAGCGGCTTGCGATGACCGGACGCGGCTTTGCCTCGCAATATGCCTCGACGCTGAGCCGCATCGAAAAGACCTACGGCGTGCCGGGTCCGATCGTGCTGGCAATCTGGGGACGCGAGACCGGCTTCGGCGCGGCGAAGATACCCAGTTCGGCGGTCGAGGTGCTGGCGACCAAGGCCTTCATGTCGACGCGCAAGGAGATGTTCCGCATGGAGCTGATCGCCGCGCTGCATATTCTCGACGGCGGTGACGTGACCCCTGCGGATTTCAAGGGATCGTCGGCAGGCGCACTCGGCCAACCGCAGTTCATGCCGACGAGCTACCTGAAATATGCCGTCGATTTCGACGGCGACGGTCACCGCAATATCTGGACCTCGGTTCCCGACACGCTCGCCTCGATTGCCAACTTTCTCGTGAAGAAAGGCTGGCAGCGCGACCGCGACTGGGGCTTTGAAGTGTCGATCCCGGAAGCCGTCTCCTGCGCGCAGGAGGGGCCTGATCTTGCCAAGCCGCTCTCCCACTGGACGTCACTCGGCATCAAACGTATTTCCGGCAAGGGTTTTCCATCCGGCGAGTTAAAAGCGCAGGGCATGATGCTGGTGCCGGCCGGACGTGACGGGCCGGAATTCATCGTCACGCCGAACTTCTATATCATCAAGGAATACAACAACTCTGACCTCTATGCCCTTTATATCGGCAACCTTGCCGACCGCATCGCCTCCGGTTCCGGAGCCTTCCAGGGACAATGGGGCGATGTCGGCAAGATGCTGCGCTCGGATGTCGCCGCCATGCAGAAGGCGCTTGAGCGGCAGGGCTACGATGTCGGGGGATCGGATGGATTGCCGGGCTACAAGACGCGACGCTCAATCGGCCAATGGCAGGAAAAGAACGGCATGAAGCCCACGTGCTTCCCAGAGGCATCGATGAAGAGCAGGCTGAAGTAAGAAGCCTCCGCCTCGGCGGATGCTTTACAGGCTGCGCTTCAGCCCTTCGTGGCTCGCGACAAAACCGAGCTTTTCATAGAAGCGGATCGAATCCGCGCGCATCTTGTCGGATGTGAGCTGCACGAGACCGCAACCGCGCTCGGCGCAGCAGGCGATTGCCCATTCGATGAATTGCGAGCCGAGGCCGGAGCCGCGATGGCCCCTGGCGATACGCACGCTTTCGATCTGGCCCCGCCACATGCCCTTTCGCGAAAGGCCAGGAAGAAAGCTCAGCTGCAAGCAGCCGACGACCCGGTCGGTCTCGTCGGCTGCAACGGCCAGCAACTGGTTGGGATCTGCCTCGATTGCGGCGAAGGCTGCGAGATAGCGTAGATCGACGGGATCCGAGACGACCTCCCGCGTGCTGCCGAGATCATCATCGGCGAGCAGCCGGATGATGTCGGCGAGATCGGATTGTCGTGCGCTTCGGAAGATGTGCATGGTTGATCTCAATGATGCAGATCGATCGGCGCCTTGTGGAAGACGTCATCGACAGGCGGAATAGCTTGGCGCTCGATCATGCGGTGAACATTCGGCAGGCCCTCGCCGCGGTGGAGGGCGCGAAGCCGGTCGGTATTTTCGGCATCGGCCTGTGTGCGGCGCTGGTTGTGCCTGATATATTCGACCCAGGTCGGCGTGTGATAGGTTTCCGTCCAGAGGCCGGGATTTTCGAGATCGCGCATCAGTGCCCAGTTGCGGGCGCCATCGCGGATGCGGATGCGGCGGCGCTCTTCCATCAGCGTCATGAATTCAGCCAAGTCGTCATCGGCAATCTGGTAATATACCTGGATGACGATCGGGCCGCTGCGTGGCGTGATATCGAGACCCAATGCAGGCTCGATGAAGCGGTTCAGCGGATCGAGATTGAGCGAGGCGAAAGCCGGCATGGAAAAGCGCAGGCCGATCACGACTCCAAGCAGCAGGACCGCAGCCGACATCAGCAGTGCATTGGAAAGACCATACCGGTCGGCGGCAACACCCCAGAGCCAGCTTCCGCCGGCAATGCCGCCGAAGGTGACGGTCTGGTAAAGCGACAAAGCGCGGCCGACCACCCAGCGCGGCGTCGAAAGCTGGACGATGATATTGAAGAGCGAAAGTGCCGAAACCCAGCAGGCGCCGGCTATGAGCAGCCCCACCGAGGTGAGCGCGGCACTTGGGCTGAGAGCTGCAATCACGGCGCTGAGCGCAAAGCCAGAAAAGGCCAAGCGGATGATCGTCTCGCTGGAGAAGATCTCGCGCAGCCTGGTGCTCAGGATGGCGCCACCGATCGCGCCGATGCCGAAAGCGCCGAGCATGAAACCGTAGGTCAGCGGCCCGCCAGCGACGAGATCGAGCGCAACGACCGGCAGCAGCGCCTGGATGGAACTCGCACCGATACCGAATACCAGCCCTCTCAGGATGATCTTCTCGAGGTTGGGCGACATGGAGACATAACGCAGGCCGGCAAAAATTGCGCTGCCGAGTGTTTCGCGCGGCAGCGTCGAAGCAGGCGTGCCCGGCCGCCAGCGGAACAGCACATAGAGGAGCGCAACGTAGCTCAGCGCGTTCACTGCAAAGGCTGCGGCGGCACCTGCAGCGGCCACGATGGCGCCGCCGATCGCCGGACCGACACTGCGGGTAATGTTGAAGCCCATACTGTTCAGCGTGACCGCACCCGGCAAATCGGCGCGCGGCACCATGTCGCCAACCGAGGCCTGCCAGGAGGGATTGTTGAGCGCCGTGCCGCAGCCGATGAGAAACGTAAAGAAGAGCAGCAGTCCGGGTGTAACCCAGCCGAGAAAGGCGCAGGCCGTCAATACGATTGAAACCACGAGCATCGCGGATTGCGCCGTCAGCATGATCCGGCGCCGATCATAATTGTCGGCGAGAGCGCCCGAGATCAGCGAGAACAGCATGATCGGCAGCGCCGTCGAGGTCTGGACCAGCGCAATCATGTCCTCGGACGAGGTGATGACCGTCATCATCCAAGCGGCACCGACGGCCTGAATCAGGCCACCGAAGTTCGAGGCGAGGCTTGCAAACCAGATGGTGCGGTAGGTCTCATGTCGCAAAGGCGCAAATGTCGAAGACGTATAGGCCACGTTTCCCCCGCTTTTATCGTTGTGCCTCAACAGCAATATATGCGGAAGATAAGTGCTCGCCATAGGTTAGCTCGCACTTGCAGGCGTGGAAGAGGCGGAATCGGCGCCGACCTTGCAATTTCTAAAAAACGGGACTATATGGCACTCAAATTCTTGATCGTTCGATGAAGAGTGGGCCGCAAGGACCCGCTCTTTTTTATTAGCGCGATCACCCCGAATGCCAGAAATCGCAGGGAGCGCACCGCTTGTCGGATCTGACAAACGCAGACAATCAACATGAGCCGCGGCTGATCACCGAGACCGGGCTTGACCAGCGTCTTGCCGACATTATCGAACCTGTCCTCATCGACATCGGTTTCCGTCTCATTCGCGTTCGCATGCTCAACCAAAATGGCATGACGATGCAGGTCATGGCCGAGAAGAACGATGGCACGATGACCGTCGAGGACTGCGAGCAGGTCTCCATGGCGATTTCTCCGGTGCTCGATGTGGAAGATCCGATCGATAAAGAGTATCATCTCGAAGTGTCTTCGCCGGGTATCGACCGCCCTCTGGTGCGGAAATCCGATTTCGTTCGCTGGCAAGGCCACCTCGTGAAGTGCGAAACGTCGATCATGATCGGCAATCGCAAACGCTTCCGCGGCAAGATCGTCGAAGCGGACGCCGACGGGTTTACGATCGAACGCGATCAGGTTGCCTACGGCGAGGAGCAGAAGGTCGTCATTCCCTTCACCGCGCTCAGCGATGCCAAACTCATTCTGACCGACGATCTGATCCGCGATGCATTGCGCGCCGACAAGCTGGCAAAGGCGCAGGCTGCGAACCAGAACGAAGCGGACGACGAAGAATAACCGATCAACGCAAGCTCCAGGGACGGGAACCCGGGTAGTCAAGGACGGAGAAACACAACAATGGCAGTCAGTGCAAACCGGCTCGAACTTCTGCAGATCGCAGATGCAGTGGCGCGCGAAAAGGTCATCGACCGCGAAATCGTGCTTGCCGCGATGGCCGATGCCATCCAGAAGGCAGCGCGTTCCCGTTACGGTACCGAATCCAATATCCGCGCCGACATCAACCCAAAGACCGGCGAAATCCGCCTGCAGCGTCTGCTCGAAGTCGTCGAGAAGGCCGAGGACTATTCTACGCAGATCCCGCTGGAACTGGCCCGCGATCGCAATCCGGACGCCGCCATCGGCGACTTCATTGCCGATCCGCTGCCGCCGATGGATTTCGGCCGTATCGCCGCACAGTCGGCCAAGCAGGTCATCGTCCAGAAGGTGCGTGAAGCCGAGCGTGACCGCCAGTTCGACGAATTCAAGGATCGCGTCGGCGAAATCGTCAACGGTACGGTCAAGCGCGTCGAATATGGCAACGTCATCGTCGATCTCGGCCGTGGTGAAGGCATCATCCGCCGCGACGAAATGATCCCGCGCGAGAATGTCCGCTATGGCGATCGCGTTCGCGCATACGTATATGATGTCCGTCGCGAGCAGCGCGGCCCGCAGATCTTCCTGTCGCGCACGCATCCGCAGTTCATGGTGAAGCTCTTCACCATGGAAGTGCCGGAAATTTATGACGGCATCATCCAGGTGAAGTCGGTTGCCCGCGACCCGGGTTCGCGCGCCAAGATCGCCGTGATCTCGAATGACAGCTCGATCGATCCGGTCGGCGCCTGCGTCGGTATGCGTGGTTCGCGCGTCCAGGCCGTCGTCGGCGAGCTCCAGGGCGAGAAGATCGACATCATTCCCTGGTCGCAGGACCCGGCGACCTTCGTCGTCAATGCCCTGCAGCCGGCGGAAGTCGCAAAGGTCGTTCTCGACGAGGATGCGGAACGCATCGAAGTGGTCGTTCCGGACGAACAGCTTTCGCTCGCCATCGGCCGTCGCGGTCAGAACGTCCGCCTCGCGTCGCAGCTGACGGGCTGGGACATAGACATCATGACGGAAGCCGAAGAGTCCGAGCGCCGTCAGAAGGAATTCAACGAGCGCACCAACCTCTTCATGGACGCGCTGGACGTCGACGAGATGGTCGGCCAGGTTCTGGCTTCGGAAGGATTCGCCGCTGTCGAGGAGCTGGCTTATGTCGATCTCGACGAAATCTCCTCGATCGACGGTTTCGACGAGGACACGGCGCAGGAAATCCAGACCCGCGCCCGCGAATTTCTCGAGAAGCTCGAGGCGGAAATGGACGAGAAGCGCAAGGCTCTCGGCGTTGCCGACGAACTGCGCCAGATCGACGGCATAACCGCCCAGATGATGGTCGCGCTCGGCGAAGACGGCATCAAGACGATCGAGGACTTCGCAGGCTGCGCAGCCGACGATCTCGTCGGCTGGACCGAACGCAAGAATGGCGAAACGAAGAAGTTCGAGGGCCTGTTCTCGAAGTTCGACATTTCGCGCGTCGAAGCCGAACAGATGGTTGTGCAGGCCCGCCTGCTCGCCGGCTGGATCACTGAAGAAGACCTTGCGAAGGACGCGGAGGCTGTCGAAGCCGATGTGACCGAGCAGGACGCATAATGACACTGACGCCGGACACATCTCCTGAGGACGATGATCTTGCAGGTTACGACGTGAACGGCCGCATGTGCATCGCAACACGCGAAAGCGGATCGCCGGATGAGTTGATCCGCTTCGTGGCCGCCCCTGACGGGACGGTGGTGCCGGATCTGAAGCGCACGCTGCCGGGGCGCGGCTGCTGGGTGAAGATTGACCGGTCGCTGGTCGAGAAGGCGGTGGCGAAGAAACTCTTCGCCCGCGCCCTCAAGGCCGATGTCAAGGCAGCCGACGACCTCGCCGAGCGCGTGGAGCGGCTGTTTCTGCAGCAGCTTCTGCAGATGATGAACATGGCGCGCAAGGCGGGCCAGCTCGTCACTGGCTCGGCCAAGGTGGATGCCGCAATACGCAGCGGGGCTGCGCTTGCAGTGTTCCATTCGACGGATGCCGCCGCCGATGGCGTGAGAAAAATAGACCAGGCTCGCAAGGCCTGGCACCTCGGAATGGAAACCGAGGAAGAAATACCTTCCTTCCGTCTCTTCTCGGAGAGCGAAATGGAAGGGGTGATGGGCCAGAATGCTTTTATCCATGCCGCAGTGCTTGCAGGGCAGGCGGGTGAAGGTGTAGTGAAGCGCGCAAAGATGCTCGAACAGTACCGTAACGGCGGTCAGTCCCGGGCACCGGGCGGCGCCGGCCAGCAAAAACAATGATGCGGTCACCGGCGGAAGCCGGCCGTAATATCATTGATCGATTGTATGTGATTGACAGGGTCTGATGGCTTCATCGTTCCCTGTCCGAAGGAACGGGAACGAATGACCGACAGCAACGACGACAAGACAATCAGCGTAACGGGGAAGAAGACCCTCACCCTCAAACCGTCAGGGATGAGCCAGGGTACCGTTCGCCAGGATATGGGTCGCGGTCGCACCAAAGCGGTTGTCGTCGAGACCCGCAAGCGGCGCCCGATGCGCCCTGAAGATGAAAAGCCGATAACGCCTGCTCCGGCTGCCCCGGTGCGCGCGCCCGAACCGGCGCCGGCGCCCGTACAGGCACGCCCGCAGCAGCCGGCTCCGGCTCCGCGCGTGCAACAGCCCGGCGGCCAGAACAATCAGCGCCCACAGCAGGCCAACCAGCGTCCGCAGCAATCCTACCAGCCGCAGCGCCAGCAGGATCGTCCACGCCCCGTGGTTCTGAACCACCTTTCGCCCGAGGAAATGGATGCCCGCCGCCGCGCGCTTGCCGAAGCGCAGGCCCGTGACGCACATGACGCCGTCCGTCGTGCCGAGGAAGAAAAGCGCCGTGCCGTCGAAGAGGCTGCACGTCAGGCTGCAGAGGCGGAAGAAGCCAAGCTGCGCGCCGCCGAAGAGGCTGCACGCCAGGCCGAGGCTGCTGCAGCAGCGGTGGCCGAAGCATCGGCTCCTGCAGCGGAAGTACGTGCTGAAACTCCGCGTCCACAGCAGCCGGCATCCGCACCGGTCGCTCGCCGCCCGGAAACCGCTCCGTCGCCCTCAACCGCCCGGCCTGCGCCGAGCGCGCCGGCAGGCGTCCGTGGTCGCCGTAATGAAGGCGAAGATGAAGACCGTGGCGCTTCGCGCGGCGGTCCGGTCCGCGGCCGCCCGGTTCGTCCGGAGCCCGCAAAGCCTGTGACAACCCGTCCGAAGAGCGAGGAAGAGCGCCGCCGCGGCAAGCTGACCGTGACGACGGCAGACGTCGATGACGACGGCAACGCGCGCGGGCGTTCGCTTTCGGCCATGCGCCGCCGGCAGGAAAAATTCCGCCGCAGCCAGATGCAGGAAACGCGCGAGAAGATCTCCCGCGAAGTCGTTCTGCCCGAAACCATCACCATCCAGGAACTGTCTCAGCGCATGTCGGAACGTGCCGTTGACGTCATCAAGTACCTGATGAAGGAAGGCCAGATGATGAAGCCGGGCGACGTCATCGACGCCGACCTCGCTGAACTCATTGCCGGTGAATTCGGCCATACAGTCAGGCGCGTCTCCGAATCCGACGTCGAACTCGGCATCTTCAACGTATCCGACGACGAGGGCGAACTGGTTTCGCGCCCGCCTGTCGTCACCATCATGGGCCACGTCGACCACGGCAAGACCTCGCTGCTCGACGCAATCCGTCATGCCAACGTGGTCGCCGGCGAAGCCGGTGGCATCACGCAGCATATCGGCGCCTATCAGGTAGAGCAGAACGGCCAGAAGATCACCTTCATCGACACTCCCGGCCACGCAGCCTTCACGGCGATGCGTGCCCGCGGCGCGCAGGCCACTGACATCGCGATCCTGGTGGTCGCGGCTGACGACAGCGTGATGCCGCAGACGATCGAGTCGATCAATCATGCCAAGGCGGCCGGCGTTCCGATCATCGTGGCGATCAACAAGATCGACAAGCACGAGGCCGACCCGCAGAAGGTTCGCAACCAGCTTCTGCAGCACGAAGTCTTTGTCGAATCCATGGGCGGTGAAGTGCTCGACGTCGAAGTTTCGGCCAAGACCGGCAAGAACCTCGACAAGCTGCTTGAGGCGATCCTGCTGCAGGCTGAAATTCTCGACCTCAAGGCCAATCCGAACCGGACGGCAGAAGGTACTGTTATCGAAGCCCAGCTCGACCGCGGTCGCGGCTCGGTGGCGACAGTGCTCGTTCAGAAGGGCACGCTGCGTCCGGGTCAGATCATCGTTGCCGGTGACGTTTGGGGCCGCGTACGCGCCCTCGTGACCGACAAGGGCGACCATGTGAAGGAGGCAGGTCCGGCGACCCCGGTCGAGGTTCTCGGTCTTTCCGGCACGCCGCAGGCAGGCGACAAATTCGCCGTCGTCGAAAGCGAAAGCCGCGCACGCGAAATCTCGGAGTACCGTCAGCGCCTTGCCCGCGACAAGGCGGCTGCCCGCCAGTCGGGACAGCGTGGTTCGCTGGAGCAGATGATGACGCAGTTGCAGAGCACCGGCGTCAAGGAATTCCCGCTGGTCATCAAGGGCGACGTGCAGGGCTCGATCGAAGCGATTGCCGGCGCCCTGGACAAGCTCGGCACCGACGAGGTTCGGGCCCGTATCGTCCATTCGGGCGCAGGCGGCATCACCGAATCCGATATCTCGCTCGCCGAAGCGTCCAGTGCAGCCATCATCGGCTTCAACGTGCGTGCGAATACGCAGGCACGCCAGTTCGCCGAGCGCGAAGGTATCGAGATCCGCTACTACAACATCATCTACGACCTCGTGGATGACGTGAAGGCAGCGATGTCGGGTCTTCTTTCGCCGGAACGGCGCGAGACCTTCCTCGGCAATGCCGAGATCCTGGAGGTGTTCAACATCACCAAGGTCGGCAAGGTCGCAGGTTGCCGCGTCACGGAAGGCAAGGTCGAGCGTGGTGCGGGCGTGCGCCTCATCCGCGACAACGTCGTCATCCACGAAGGCAAGCTCAAGACACTCAAGCGCTTCAAGGATGAAGTCTCCGAAGTGCCGATGGGCCAGGAATGCGGCATGGCCTTCGAGAATTACGAAGACATCCGCGCCGGCGACACGATCGAGTGCTTCCGCGTCGAACATATCACGCGCACGCTCTGATCGGATCACGATTGAAATCTTGGACGGGCGCCGGATCATCCAGTCCGGCGCCCGATCCTTTTGGGATAAAGAACAATGGCAACAAGACCCACATCCTCGGCACCGTCGCAGCGCATGCTGCGCGTCGGCGAGCAGGTTCGCGCAGCAATCACCCAGGTGCTGCAGCGTGGTGAAGTGCGCGACGACATCATCGAGGCGACCGTGATCTCGATCTCGGAAGTGCGCATGTCGCCCGACCTCAAGATCGCGACGGCCTATGTGACGCCGCTCGGCGTTTCCGACCACGCGATCGTCATCAACGCGCTGAACCGTAATGCGAAGTTCATCCGGGGCCGGCTTGGACCGCAGCTCCGGCAGATGAAATACATGCCGGAAGTGCGCTTCCGCGACGACACCAGCTTTGACAATTACAAGAAGATCGACGACCTGCTGCGCTCGCCCGAGGTGAGCCGCGATCTCGACAATGACGACGAATAACAGAAGATACCGATGTCCAGACCTCGCAAACCCAAGGGCCGCCCGATTTCCGGCTGGCTGATCCTCGACAAGCCGGTGGATTTCGGCTCGACGGAAGCCGTTTCCAAGATCAAGTGGCTCTTCAAGGCGCAGAAATGCGGCCATGCCGGCACGCTCGACCCGCTTGCTTCGGGCATGCTGCCGATCGCGCTCGGCGATGCCACCAAGACCGTTCCCTATGTGATGGACGGCCGCAAGATCTACGAATTCACTGTCAGTTGGGGTGAAGAACGGGCGACCGACGACCTCGAGGGAGACGTGACGCAGAGCTCCGAAAAGCGCCCGAACGAGCAGCAAATCCGCGATATCCTGCCGAAATATATCGGCACGATCAGCCAGGTGCCGCCGCAGTTTTCCGCGATCAAAATTGCCGGCGAACGCGCCTATGATCTGGCGCGCGACGGTGAGGCGGTCGAGATCCCCTCACGCGAGGTTGAGGTTCATCGTCTGACGCTTCTCGCCTGCCCGGATGCCAATACGGCGCATTTCGAGGTGGAATGCGGCAAAGGCACGTATGTACGGGCGCTTGCCCGCGATTTCGGCCGTGAGCTCGGCTGCTACGGCCATATTTCCGGCCTGCGCCGCACCTTCGTAGCACCCTTTGCCGAAGAGACGATGGTGCCGCTTGCAAAGCTCACCGCGCTCGAAGAGATCGAGGACATTGATGAACGTCTTGCCGCCCTCGACGCACTCTTGATCGATACCTGCGAGGCGCTGTCGGCCCTGCCGCACCTTGTCGTCAGCGATGATCAGGCGCACCGGCTGAAAATGGGCAACCCTATCCTGGTGCGTGGTCGCGACGCGCCGGTTGCCGAAAGCGAGGCCTATGCCACGGCTCGCGGCAGGCTGATCGCGATCGGCGAGATCGGACAGGGTGAATTCCGGCCGAAGCGCGTCTTCGGCTGACGGTTACACAACCGCGGCAATTGTCAGAAGGCAACGATGCGATATGTTTCCCGACGGGTCATAACGGCCCGTCAAAGGGGAAGAATATGGGCAGAATTGCATTGGGAATACTGACATTCTTTTCGCTGTTTCTCACGGTTTCGACCGCTCAATCTGGCGAGCGCTGGGCCGAACTTCCGGCCTTTCCTCCCATGCCGGAGCCGAAGGCGAGCGGCATGGCTGATGTCAACGATATCAAGATGTATTACGCCGAATATGGCGAGGGCGATCCGATCCTCTTCATCCACGGCGGGCTTGGAAATGCCGATGTCTGGGGCCATCAGGTCGCCGATTTCGCCAAGGATCACCTTGTCATCGTCGCTGACAGCCGCGGGCATGGGCGCTCGACGCGCAGCCAGCAACCCTTCGGCTATGATCTGATGACATCGGATTACGCAGCACTTCTCGACTATCTGAAAATCGGCAAGGTGACGCTGGTCGGCTGGTCGGACGGCGGCATCATCGGCATCGATATGGCGATGAAATATCCGAAGAAACTCACGCGCGTCATCGCCCAGGCGGCAAATGTCACGACCGACGGCGTGAAATCCGACGTCATGAACGACAAGACCTTCAACGACTACATCAATGTCGCTGGCGAATATTACAAGAAGCTGTCGCCGACGCCGAACGAATACGACGCTTTCGTCAAACAAATCTCGGAAATGTGGGCGACACAGCCTTCCTGGACGGCAGCGGATCTCGGAAAGATCACGATACCCGTCACGCTCGCCATCGGCGATCATGACGAGGCCGTGAAGATTGACCATACGGAGATGATGGCGAAGGAAATTCCAGGTGCAAAACTCGTCATCCTGAAGGATGCCAGCCATTTCGCCATGCTGCAGGATCCCCAAGGATACGATGCAATGATCCGGGATGCCATGGCGGGACGCTGAAACCGCTACGGGTGCCCCCCTCTTTCCAACGCTGCTTATTTGGTTTATAGGCAGCGCCAGCATCAGGGTATCCCCGATTGCATTCGCGACCAAGGCTGGACGACATCCCGGCTTTTGGCGACTTAAATTCCTCTCAACGAAAGGATTGTCCGATGTCGATCACTGCTGAGCGCAAGGCTGCGCTGATCAAGGAATATGCGACCGCCGAAGGTGACACCGGTTCGCCGGAAGTACAGGTTGCGATCCTCACCGAGCGCATCAACAACCTGACCGAACACTTCAAGGACCACAAGAAGGATAACCATTCCCGCCGTGGTCTGCTGACGCTCGTTTCCAGCCGCCGCTCGCTTCTTGACTATCTCAAGAAGAAGGACGAAGGCCGCTACACCAAGCTGATCAACGGCCTGGGTATCCGCCGCTAATGATTTTTCGGCGGGCGAAGCACTTCGCCCGCCGAATGTTTTTCGGGAGTACCTCTCCCGGTGACATTTTCCAGGCGCGCGCTATCTGCGTGAACGGAAAGACGGCAGGCCCGGATGGGCCGGTTCTGCCAGACCAATCGTTGACCTGTCATGGGGCAGGATTGCCGGATGCTTTCGGCCAGAGTTTCGCAAGAGCTTTGGCCCGGTTTCCCAAGGGAAATCGTCCGCTCGAAGCTTCCCGTTGTCTTGCCCGTGATGCGTCACACTGATTGTGGTCGACGCTGTGCTGCTCCTCACGGAGACGGCGCGTCGGCTGCATTGAAGGACAAGACATGTTCGATACACATAAAGTAGAAATCGAGTGGGCAGGCCGCCCGCTCAAGCTCGAGACCGGCAAGATCGCCCGTCAGGCTGACGGCGCCGTGCTTGCCACCTATGGCGAAACCGTCGTTCTCGCGACCGTCGTTTCCGCCAAGGCGCCGAAGCCCGGCCAGGACTTCTTCCCGCTGACGGTCAACTATCAGGAAAAGACCTATGCGGCCGGCAAGATCCCCGGCGGATATTTCAAGCGCGAAGGTCGCCCGAGCGAAAACGAAACGCTCGTTTCTCGCCTGATCGACCGCCCGATCCGTCCGCTCTTCCCGGAAGGCTATAAGAACGACACGCAGGTCGTCGTCACCGTCATCCAGCACGACCTCGAGAACGATCCGGACATCCTGTCCATGGTCGCGACCTCCGCTGCGCTGACGCTTTCCGGCATTCCCTTCATGGGCCCGGTCGGCGGCGCGCGCGTCGGCTATATCAACGGCGAATACGTTCTCAATCCGCATCTCGACGAGATGGACGAGTCGACCCTCGACCTCGTCGTTGCCGGTACCTACGACGCCGTTCTGATGGTTGAATCCGAAGCCAAGGAACTGCCGGAAGACGTCATGCTCGGCGCCGTCATGTTCGGCCACAAGGGCTTCCAGCCGGTTCTCGACGCGATCATCAAGCTCGCCGAAGTGGCCGCCAAGGAGCCGCGTGACTTCCAGCCGGAAGACTATTCCGAACTCGAAGGCGAAATGCTGAAGCATTTCGAAGCGGAACTCCGCGAAGCCTACAAGATCACCCAGAAAGCTGACCGTTACGCCGCCGTCGACGCCGTCAAGGCGAAGGTGAAGGCTCATTTCCTGCCGGAAGGCGTCGAAGCCAAGTATACGCCCGAAGAAGTCGGCGCGATCTTCAAGCACCTGCAGGCCAAGATCGTTCGCTGGAACATTCTCGACACCAAGAGCCGCATCGACGGCCGCGATCTGGAAACAGTTCGCCCGATCGTTGCCGAAGTCGGCCTGCTGCCGCGGACGCACGGTTCGGCCCTCTTCACCCGTGGTGAAACCCAGGCCATCGTCGTTGCCACGCTCGGCACCGGCGAAGATGAGCAGTATGTCGATTCCTTGACGGGCATGTACAAGGAAAACTTCATGCTGCACTACAACTTCCCGCCCTACTCGGTCGGTGAGACGGGCCGCATGGGTTCGCCGGGCCGTCGCGAAATCGGCCACGGCAAGCTTGCATGGCGCGCCATCCACCCGATGCTGCCGTCGGCAGAGCAGTTCCCCTACACGCTGCGTGTGGTCTCTGAAATTACCGAATCCAACGGTTCGTCCTCCATGGCAACCGTCTGCGGCACCTCGCTGGCGCTGATGGATGCAGGTGTACCGCTCGCAAAGCCGGTTGCCGGTATCGCCATGGGCCTGATCCTCGAAGGTGATCGCTTCGCAGTCCTCTCCGACATTCTCGGTGATGAAGACCACCTCGGCGACATGGACTTCAAGGTTGCAGGTACCGCTGACGGCATTACCTCGCTGCAGATGGACATCAAGATCGCCGGTATTACCGAAGAGATCATGAAGGTCGCTCTCAGCCAGGCTCAGGGTGGTCGCGCCCACATCCTCGGCGAAATGGCCAAGGCCATCACCGAAAGCCGTGGCCAGCTCGGCGAATTCGCTCCGCGCATCGAAGTCATGAACATTCCGGTCGACAAGATCCGCGAAGTCATCGGCTCCGGCGGCAAGGTCATCCGCGAAATCGTCGAAAAGACCGGCGCGAAGATCAACATCGAGGACGACGGCACCGTCAAGATCGCCTCCTCCTCGGGCAAGGAAATCGAAGCCGCCCGCAAGTGGATCCACTCGATCGTCGCCGAGCCGGAAATTGGCCAGATCTACGAAGGTACTGTTGTCAAGACCGCCGACTTCGGCGCCTTCGTCAACTTCTTCGGCGCCCGTGATGGTCTCGTGCACATCTCGCAGCTTGCTTCCGAGCGCGTCGCGAAGACCCAGGATGTCGTCAAGGAAGGCGACAAGGTCTGGGTCAAGCTGCTCGGCTTCGACGAGCGCGGCAAGGTCCGCCTGTCCATGAAGGTTGTCGACCAGGCCACCGGCCAGGAAATCCCGGCCGCCGAAAAGGGCGACAAGAAGAAGGATGAAGCGGCCGAATAAGCCGCGCCTTCTCCGCTGATATCCGGGCGCGGGACTGTTTCCGCGCCCTTTTTTTGTATTCGACCTTTGCGCAATTGCGGACGAAAACCGCTGCGCAGTTTCCTGGAATTGCTCCAGATGACGGGACCAGATCATGAGCCGCGAGACGCTGAAGACCCTTTTCCACCCCTTTGCCAGCGAAACCGTCACGCCGCCCGGCGAAGGCGAGCGTGTGCTCTTCCTCGGCGCCGAGGCGGGCTTCGCACTGCCCGAGGGCTTTACCGCGTCCCTGGAGGCCGTACAGGGCTTCAAGCCCCTCTACAGGCAGCTTCTGGCGCAGCGCATCGAGGCGAAGCCGGAGATCGACGGTGAAGACTATGATGCAGCGCTGGTGCTCTGCACCAAGCACAAGGGCGAAAACGAAGCCAATATCGCCGCCGCCCTTTCCCGCGTGAAGGCTGGCGGGCTGATCGTCGTCGCCGGCGGCAAGGAGGACGGTATCCAGCCGCTGCGCAAGCGTGTGGAAGGTTTCGGCCTCGATACCGAGCATATGCCGAAATATCATGGTGTCGCCTTCTGGTTCGGCCGGCCGGCCGATGTCAGCGAGATCGTTGCGAAGTTCGGCAAGTCGTCAGTACGTGTCGACGGCCGCTTCATTGCCTCGCCCGGCATGTTCTCGCATGACCGGCTGGACGCCGGTTCGCAGCTTCTCGCCTCGCGACTGCCAACCGATTTTACCGGCGATGCGGCCGATTTCGGCGCCGGCTGGGGCTATCTCTCCATCGAACTGGCGCAGAAGTCTCCAAACCTTGCCCGCCTTGACCTCTACGAGGCCAACCACGAGGCCCTGGAGGCCGCCAAGGCCAATCTGGCGGAGAATTGCCCGGACGCGCCTGTGCGCTTCTTCTGGCACGATCTGGCAGGCGAGCAGGTGCGGGACAAATACGATCTCGTCATCATGAACCCGCCCTTCCATGAGGGCCATGCGGCTGAGCCCTCACTCGGACAGGCGATGATCAAGACGGCGGCCTCTTCGCTGCGCGGCGGCGGGCGGTTGATGCTGGTGGCCAACCGCGGCCTGCCATATGAACCGGTGCTTGCGGAGCATTTCAAGGACAGCGGCGAAACCTGCCGCAATGCCCGTTTCAAGGTGTTGTGGGCCCGAAAATAGATGGACAATAAAAAAGGCGGCCGATGGCCGCCTTTTCTTTTTGAGCCTTGTCCGGCCTTACTCGACGTCTGCCTTGCGCAGCGTCTCCAGTGTCGGCATGGAGGTGATGTTGTAGCCGGCATCCACGAAGTGGATTTCGCCCGTCACGCCCATCGAGAGATCCGAAAGCAGGTACAGTGCCGAGCTGCCGACGTGATCGATGGTGACGGTCTTGCGCAGCGGTGCGTTGCGCTGGTTCCATGACAGGATGGCACGGGCATCGGAAATGCCGGCGCCGGCGAGTGTGCGGATCGGGCCTGCCGAGATAGCGTTGACGCGGATGCCGCGCGGACCGTAATCGGCTGCCAGATAACGCACGGAAGCTTCCAGAGCAGCCTTGGCGACACCCATGACGTTGTAGTTCGGAATGACGCGTGTGGAGCCGTTATAGGTCAGGGTCAGCATGGTGCCGCCATCTTCCATCAACGGCGCACAGCGCTTGGCGATCTCCGTGAAGGAGAAACAGGAGATGACCATGGTACGGCTGAAATTCTCGCGCGTCGTATCGGCGTAGAGGCCCTTCAGCTCGTTCTTGTCGGAAAAGCCGATGGCATGGACGATGAAATCCAGCTTGCCCCAGCGCTCCTTGATCGCTTCAATGACCGTATCGACCGAAGCGATATCTTCCACATCGCAGGGGAGCAGAAAGTCGGAGCCGAGTTCAGCCGCCAGCGGCTTGACGCGCTTGCCAAGTGCATCGCCCTGGAAGGTGAAAGCCAGTTCTGCGCCCTGTGCAGCGAGCGCCTTCGAAATCCCCCAGGCGATCGAATGGTTGTTTGCGACGCCCATGATGAGGCCGCGCTTACCCTGCATGATTCCCGTCATGTTATTGTCCGTTATAGCGCTGGAATACGAGCGTGGCGTTGGTGCCGCCGAAGCCGAAGGAGTTGGAGAGGGCGAGGTCGATCTTCGCATTGTCGATGCGCTTGCGGACGACCGGCACGCCGTCGAATTCCGGATCGAGTTCCTTGATATGTGCGCTTTCGCCGATGAAGCCTTCCTGCATCATCAGCAGGGAATAGATCGATTCCTGCACGCCGGCGGCGCCGAGCGAATGGCCCGTCAGCGACTTGGTGGACTGGATATGCGGCAGCTTGTCGCCGAAGACTTCGCGGATGGCGCCGATTTCCTTGCTGTCGCCCACCGGCGTCGAGGTCCCGTGCGTGTTGATGTAGTCGATATCGCCCTTCACGGTCGCCAGCGCCTGGCGCATGCAGCGCGCAGCACCTTCACCCGAGGGAGCGACCATGTCATAGCCGTCGGAGGTCGCGCCGTAGCCGACGACTTCCGCATAGATCTTGGCGCCGCGCGCCTTGGCATGTTCCAACTCTTCAAGCACGAGGACGCCTGCGCCGCCGGCGATGACGAAGCCATCACGGCTGACATCATAGGCGCGCGAAGCCGATTCCGGCGTGTCGTTATACTTGGAGGACATGGCGCCCATGGCATCGAAGAGGTTCGACATGGTCCAGTCGAGGTCCTCATGGCCGCCGGCAAACATCATGTCCTGCTTGCCCCACTGGATCATTTCGACTGCATTGCCGATGCAGTGCGCTGACGTGGAGCAGGCAGATGAGATGGAATAGTTGACACCATGGATCTTGAACCAGGTGGCAAGCGTTGCGGATGCGGTAGACGACATGGCCTTCGGCACGGCGAAGGGGCCGATGCGCTTCGGACTGTTGTTCTTGACGGTGATCTCGGCGGCTTCGATGAGCGTGCGCGTGGACGGACCGCCGGAGCCCATGATGATGCCGACGCGTTCGTTTTCGCTGTATTCCTTGTCTTCCAAGCCGGAATCGGCGATCGCCTGCTTCATGGCAACATGGTTCCAGGCACCGCCCTGCGAGAGGAAGCGCATGGCGCGGCGATCGACCAGTTCGGCGAGCTTGTCGGCGCCGAGTTTGGGGCTGCCCCAGACTTGGCACTTGAAGCCGTGTTCGGCAAAATCGCTGGAGAAGGAAATACCGGACTTTGCCTGGCGCAGGGATTCGGTGACTTCGGCCGCGTCGTTTCCGATCGAAGACACGACACCTAGACCCGTGACAACTACCCGTCTCATCTGATCAAACCCTTGTTGTTTTCGTGAGCCGCTCGAAATGCGGTTTCAGGCCGTCTTGTCTTTCGAGAGACCGACGCGAAGATCGGTCGCTTGATAAATGGTTTCGCCATCCGCCTTCAGCCAGCCATCGGCAGTGCCGAGCACCAGACGGCCGCGCATGACGCGCTTGAAATCGATACCGTATTCAATCAGCTTCGTGTGCGGACGGACCATGCCCTTGAACTTCACTTCGCCGGTCGAGAGCGCCATGCCGCGGCCCTGTTCACCGAGCCAACCCAGATAGAAGCCGGTCAGCTGCCACATGCCGTCAAGGCCGAGGCAGCCGGGCATGATCGGATTGCCTTCGAAATGGCAGGGGAAATACCAGTCGTCAGGGCGAACATCGTATTCGGCCCGCAGATAGCCCTTGTCGAAGGCACCGCCCGTTTCAGAGATATCCGTGATGCGATGAACCATCAGCATAGGCGGCAAAGGCAGTTGCGCATTGCCAGGCCCGAACAGCTCGCCATGTGCGCAGGCAATAAGTTCTTCATACGAGTAGCTGGACTGTCTGGTCGTCATAAATCTCTGTTTCCCCCCGCGTTCTTGGCGATGGATGTGTGTCTTTAGTCCAAGTTCACGAGAAAATGAAGCGCAAGCATGGCGGCTTCATTTCTTCGTTCCGGACTGGGCCTGAGCCAGTATTTGGTGGTCGCATACAGGAAGGCCAAGGCCGCGACCAGACCTAATTGCGTCAAAAGCCCGTTTTTGCGGCCTTTCGAGGGCTCTTGTCCCCATTGAACTATTGAAAGGCTTTTGCGCAAAAGTTATATCGCTTTGAACAAACATGATTGCTTTTCGCCAGAATAACCGGAGTTGGTGTTAATGACGGGTGAGACCCCGATCGCCATTGAGGTCAGGCTGCGCAGCGCAGGCCTGCGTCCCACCCGCCAGCGCGTCGCGCTTGGCGACCTCCTGTTTGCGAAGGGCGACCGGCACCTGACCGTCGAGGAACTGCACGAGGAAGCGGTTGCCGCCGGCGTGCCGGTGTCGCTCGCGACGGTCTACAACACGTTGCATCAGTTCACAGAGGCCGGTCTGATCCGCGTTCTCGCCGTCGAGAGCGCCAAGACCTATTTCGACACCAATGTCTCCGATCACCATCACTTTTTCGTCGAAGGCGAAAACGAGGTGCTCGATATTCCGATCAGCAATCTGACGATCGCCAATCTGCCGTTGCCGCCCGAGGGCATGGAAATCGCCCATGTCGACGTGGTGATCCGTCTGCGGCAGAAGCAGGGCTGACTTTTACATCACATCGTCAGGATGCCGGCCGGGCCTGTGCTTATAGGTCGGGAACGTCCAGCCGAACCACAGGGCTCCGCCACGCACCGCAAAGGCTGCCGCGACACCGCAGGCCGACGCGATATAGATCTCAGCGCCTAGCGCGTTGGCGCTGGTAAAGACACCGGATCCCACCAGGGCTGCCGTCACGTAGATTTCCGGGCGCAGCAGCACGGATGGTTCGTTTGCCAGGAGATCGCGCAGGATGCCGCCGAAGGTCGCCGTCAGGGCGCCGGTGACAATGGCGATTGTCGGCGAGCCGGTCGCGGCCAGCCCCTTGGCGGCGCCGAGCACGCAATAGGCGGCAAGACCGACCGCATCCAGCCAGATCAGCAGGCGATAGCGCGATTCCAGGAGATGTGCGGTAAAGAAGACGACAATGCCCGCGATGCAGCAGATGACGATATAGAACGGATTCAAAACCCAGAAGACCGGCACGCGGCCGAGAATAATATCACGTACGGTGCCGCCGCCGGTGCCGGTTACGATCGCAAAGAACAGGAAACCGATCAGGTCCAGCTGCTTGCGCGAGGCGGCCAGCGCGCCGGTTGCGGCAAAGAGGGCAATGCCGGCGTAATCGAGATAAACAAGCAATGACATCAAGGCCTCCAAACCGGCGGAACGAGGCACACTGAATCATCGCGGCAAGGGCGGCGCAAGGCGGCGCACTCAGAATGGAAGGCCAGAGAGCCTTTATCCATAAGAGGAAAGCCGTGAAGACGCTGTTGCCCGTACTCCTGAACGTCGTTTTGCTGCTGGTTATGCCAGTCGCGGCCTTCGCACAGCAATCGCTGATCTCTGACCCGGAGATCTACGAGAAGAAGCATTTCCAGGAGCAATGCACGGAAGCATCCTTCGGTGAGGGCTTCCTCACCCGCCAGGATATCAACAATGACGGGCTGATGGACGCGGTCGTCAACGAGGGCGAACTCACCTGCGACGGCCAGAAGGGTCCGCAATGCAACGAAGACGGCTGCACCTATAATTTTTATCTGCAGGTGGCCGAAGGCGGCTACTTCATGATCGCGACCGCGCAGATCTATGGCTACGACTTCGTCCAGCGTTTCGGCAATATGGTGCTCGCCATGAAAATGAACCCGCGATTCTGCGACCGCACCGGCGGCGATCCTTGCGTCGTCACTACCCGCGTGCGGGGTACGAAATTCGTCACCATCTCCAAGAAATAGGCCTCAGTTCGGAAAGAACGCCGAGGTGCGGCCGGCGAGGCCGTACCATTCGCGAAGGCATCCCCAACGGGGCGGTTATCTGGCACGCGCCGAATGCGGGCCGGAGGTTCCGATCTTTTGATTGAACCGACGCTGCAGTGGGCGGGGAATAAACAGGGCCACAATCGCCAGCGCCATCGCGAAGACAGAGACCAGCCACAGCGCCTGCGCGCCCGCAAGACGTGTCATGAGGGCTCCGCTGACAGCACCGAGCACCATGCCACCCCATGGCACGATCTGGATAGTCCAGTCGAGGCGCCGGTCGCCGATGATCCAGCGGCCTATGCCGCGGCCGAAGCGCGACAGCGCGCCGGTGACATAGGTCAGGCCGATCGGTAGCCCTTCTATATGCTCGACCGCCGCATTCACCATGCCCATTGCGAGAACGATCATATAGAAACGTGTCATCAACAGATCCCGCAGCGTCATCATAGAGGCTAGTGCCAGCATGAGGCTGACGCAGCAGAGCACCACGAAGATGCGCCGGTCGGCCCGGTGCGCGACGACGATGCCGGCGGCATTGCCGAGCACGAAGACGATGATGGCCGACACAAGCACGGCAGCATGCCTGACATCACCGCTGCTCAGCGCCAGTGCCGCCCGTGTCGTATTGCCCGTCATGAAGGATACGAAGTCGCCGGTCAGAAGCAGGCCGGTCGCATCCGTCATTCCCGCAAGAAAGGAAATCGAGCCGACCAGCGCGAGACCGGTCGCGGTCCTGCGGGTTCTGATGATGCGGCGGCGTCTTGCTCGTGTCATGGTTCGGGTCCGGGAAGCGTCGAATCGGCTGACCTCGACGACCAATATATGAACCTGCTTTCAGCCGTCAGCAAAGCAGCAACTGAGCAATCACTGAAGAATGTCAGTTATGCTGACCTGAAGTACTTACAGAACCGCGTTTGGAGAGATTTGGTGGAGCTAAGCGGGATCGAACCGCTGACCTCTTGCATGCCATGCAAGCGCTCTCCCAGCTGAGCTATAGCCCCATCAGGGTGGTCCGGCTTGCGCCGGTCCTGGGATACTCCGGAGGGCGTTTCCTCTGGAGTGGCGGCTTATTACTTGCGGTTTTCGCAGATAGCAAGCCTAAAAAATTCGGCCCGGAAAATTTTTGTCATCCGGGCCGATATTCGTCGGATCAGACTTCGTCTTCGTCGCCGGTGACGCCGATGATGTCGCTCATGTCGTCATCTTCGTCATCTTCATCGGCTTCAAGGAAGGTATCGTCGTCATCGCCTTCGATTTCGACATCGTCATCGCCCATATCGGGGATGTCGTCGCCGCCGGAATTGTCATCGGCGTCCTCGAGCGAAACCAGTTCGACTTCGGTGTTTTCGGTATCGACTTCTGCGACCTCATCCTCGTCCTGAACTTCAGCGGCTGCCGAGGTTTCCTGGAAGAAGGACAGGGGGTAGGACTTGCCCGTGTAAGGAGAAACGATCGGATCCCGGTTCAGGTCGTAGAACTTCTTGCCGGTTTCCGGATCAGTGCGCTTGGTACCAAGTTCCGCTTTCGCCACTATAAGCCTCGTGAGAATGGCCGAATGCGAAGATTCGGCAAATGCCGTCAAACCGGCGTTCTATTCGGAATTTATAAGCCGGTCCCCTTAATCGCTACGGCTTCCCGTGTCAAAGCTAAACTTCACAGGGCGCTTCAGGCTTTTGCCCGGCATGCCGGATGACCTCCCGGCAAGTTTGTGCTAACCAGCAGCGATTGCCGCAAGGCCAACCGGGAAAACATACCGGCAGCGCGCTTTGAGCGGCGCGAATATATTGCCTTTGCAAGGGATTAACCCATGTCGCAGGGTTCCGCATCGAAGCCGGCCATCGCCCGCAAATCGTCTGGGCTTTCCGGAACCGTCCGTATTCCCGGTGACAAGTCGATCTCACATCGCGCGCTGATACTCGGCGGGCTGGCATCGGGGGAAACGCGCATTTTCGGACTCCTCAAAGGCGAGGATGTGCTCAATACCGGCAAGGTGATGCAGGCCATGGGTGCCGTGATCCGCAAGGATGGCGGCGCGTGGATCATCAACGGAACAGGCAACGGCGCATTGCTTGCCCCAGAGGTTTCGCTCGATTTTGGCAATTCTGGTACCGGCGTACGCCTGACCATGGGCCTTGCAGGCGTCTATGATTTCGACACGGTCTTCACCGGCGATGCCTCGCTCTCCCAACGGCCGATGGGCCGCGTGCTCGATCCGTTGCGCCGCATGGGTGTGCAGGTGAAGGCAGTGGAAGGCGACCGCCTGCCTGTCATATTGCGCGGGCCGGAAACGCCGGCCCCGATCCGTTACACCCTGTCCGTCGCCTCGGCGCAGGTAAAATCGGCGGTACTGCTGGCCGGTCTCAATGTACCGGGTGTGACGACGGTTATCGAGCCGGCGATAACGCGTGACCATACGGAAAAGATGCTGGCTGGTTTCGGCGCAGAACTATCAGTCAAGACCGACAAGCACGGCACCCGGACGATCCAGCTGCAGGGCCGCGGCAGACTGACCGGCCAGATCATCGACGTGCCCGGCGACCCCTCTTCCGCCGCCTTCCCACTCGTCGCGGCTTTGCTCGTACCAGGCTCGGACATCACCATTTCCAATGTGCTGATGAGCCCGACGAGAACCGGGCTGATCCTGACGCTGCAGGAAATGGACGCCGATATCGAGATCCTCAATCGACGACTTGCGGGCGGTGAGGATGTCGCGGATCTGCGCGTGCGCCACTCAGAACTAACGGGCGTCACCGTGCCGGCGGAGCGGGCACCCTCAATGATCGATGAGTATCCGGTTCTTGCCGTCGCCGCCGCCTTTGCCAAGGGCCGGACGGTGATGAACGGCCTGCAGGAGCTGCGGTTCAAGGAGTCGGACCGGCTCTCAGCCATCGCGCAAGGGTTGAAGCTCAACGGGGTCGAATGCGAAGAAGGCCAGGACTGGCTTTCCGTCACCGGCCGGCCTGACGGCAAGGGGTTCGGCAATGCTGCAGGCGAACGGGTCGTCACGCATCTCGACCATCGTATCGCCATGAGCTTCCTTGTCATGGGGCTGGCTTCGGAACATCCTGTCGGCATCGATGACAGCAGTATGATTACGACCAGCTTTCCGCAGTTCATGGATCTGATGGAGAGCCTCGGGGCGAAGATCGAGCAGGCTTGATATGTACCGGCCATCGCATTTCCGCGAAGACGATCTCAATGTGCAGCATGCGCTGATCCGTACGCATCCACTTGGCCTGCTGATCACGGCAGGTGCGCCGGAGGACTTCATCCGTGCACAGCTCAAAGGTATCATCGGTGTCGAAATCGAAATCGCCGCGATCGAGGGGCAAGTGGAAAGTAAGCCAGAATCGGCCGGTCGCCGACCGCGAGGGTGTTGCCAAGGGCCTCGACGAGATGGCAGAGCGAGCCGAAATGCAGGAATTGGTGCGCCGTTACGGCGGCCTCAGCACGGAATGACTTCATGACCGGCAGCTTCATCATCGCCATCGACGGCCCTGCCGCGGCAGGCAAAGGCACGCTTTCGCGAGGGATCGCCGAGCAATACGGCTTCCATCATCTTGATACCGGCCTCACCTATCGGGCGACGGCCAAGGCGCTCATCGATGCCGGCCTGCCGCTCGACGACGAGACGGTCGCCGAAAAGATGGCACGCGAGGTTGAACTCGCCGGTCTGGATCGCGATATATTGTCGAGACATGAGATCGGCGAAGCCGCCTCGAAGATTGCTGTCATGCCGGCGGTTCGCCGGGCGCTGGTCGAGGCGCAGCGGCGGTTTTCCGAGAAAGCGCCGGGGACAGTTCTCGACGGGCGCGATATCGGCACCGTCGTCTGCCCCGACGCACCAGTGAAACTCTATGTGACGGCCTCGCCGGAAGTGCGTGCAAAACGCCGCTACGACGAGATTATCGGCAAGGGTGGTACAGCAGATTTCGATGCGATTTTCGACGACGTCAAACGACGTGACGATCGCGATATGAACCGGGCGGACAGCCCGATGAAACCGGCAGTCGATGCGCACTTGCTTGACACGTCGGAAATGAGTATAGAGGCCGCGTTTCAAGCTGCTCAGTCGATTATCGACGCTGCCTTGAACCGAAATGCCTAAATCAAGCGGTTTTCCGCGCTTCGTGCGCGGGACGCTCATGCGAAAGCAAGCCTGAAATTCCGTCCAAGCGCCGGATTGCCTTCCTGAAAGAGGGCGGACTGGGTTCAGGCCCATTCAACTCGAACCAACCGGCGCATACGTGGGCCTTGACGCTATCGAAGGCCACGCAGGAGATTTTATGTCAGTAGCAACTCCCTCTCGCGAGGATTTCGCGGCCCTTCTCGAAGAGTCCTTTGCCAAGAACGATCTGGCTGAAGGCTATGTTACCAAGGGTATCGTCACGGGCATCGAAAAGGATGTCGCCGTTGTTGACGTCGGCCTGAAGGTCGAAGGTCGCATCGCGCTCAAGGAATTCGGCGCACGTGCCAAGGACGGTTCGCTGAAGGTCGGCGACGAAGTCGAAGTCTATGTCGAGCGCATCGAAAACGCGCTTGGCGAAGCTGTTCTGTCGCGCGAGAAGGCTCGCCGCGAAGAAAGCTGGATCAAGCTCGAAGCCAAGTTCGAAGCTGGCGAGCGCGTCGAAGGCGTTATCTTCAACCAGGTCAAGGGTGGCTTCACGGTCGACCTCGACGGTGCGATCGCCTTCCTGCCGCGTTCTCAGGTCGACATCCGTCCGATCCGCGACGTCACTCCGCTGATGCACAACCCGCAGCCCTTCGAAATCCTCAAGATGGACAAGCGCCGCGGCAACATCGTGGTTTCGCGCCGTACGGTTCTGGAAGAATCCCGTGCCGAGCAGCGTTCTGAAATCGTTCAGAACCTCGAAGAAGGCCAGGTTGTTGACGGCGTCGTCAAGAACATCACCGATTACGGTGCGTTCGTTGACCTCGGCGGCATCGACGGCCTGCTGCACGTCACCGACATGGCATGGCGCCGCGTGAACCATCCGTCGGAAATCCTGAACATCGGCCAGCAGGTCAAGGTTCAGATCATCCGCATCAACCAGGAAACCCACCGCATCTCGCTCGGCATGAAGCAGCTCGAGTCCGATCCGTGGGATGGCATCCAGGCCAAGTATCCGGAAGGCAAGAAGATCTCCGGTACCGTCACGAACATCACCGACTACGGTGCGTTCGTCGAGCTGGAGCCGGGCATCGAAGGCCTGATCCACATCTCGGAAATGTCCTGGACCAAGAAGAACGTTCACCCCGGCAAGATCCTGTCCACGAGCCAGGAAGTCGAAGTCGTCGTTCTCGAAGTCGATCCGTCCAAGCGCCGTATTTCGCTCGGCCTCAAGCAGACGCTGGAAAACCCGTGGGCAGCATTCGCCCGCAGCCATCCGGCCGGCACTGAAGTCGAAGGCGAAGTCAAGAACAAGACCGAATTCGGCCTGTTCATCGGCCTCGACGGCGATGTCGACGGCATGGTTCACCTCTCCGACCTCGACTGGAACCGTCCGGGCGAACAGGTCATCGAGGAGTTCAACAAGGGCGACGTCGTCAAGGCAGTCGTTCTCGACGTCGACGTCGAGAAGGAACGCATCTCGCTCGGCATCAAGCAGCTCGGCAAGGATGCAGTTGGTGAAGCAGCAGCTTCCGGCGACCTGCGTAAGAATGCAGTCGTTTCCTGCGAAGTCATCGCGATCAACGACGGCGGTATCGAAGTGAAGCTCGTCAACCACGAGGACATCACTTCCTTCATCCGTCGCGCAGACCTCGCCCGCGACCGCGACGAGCAGCGTCCTGAGCGCTTCTCGGTCGGCCAGACGGTTGACGCCCGCGTTACCAACTTCTCCAAGAAGGACCGCAAGATCATGCTGTCCATCAAGGCTCTGGAAATCGCGGAAGAGAAGGAAGCCGTTGCTCAGTTCGGTTCGTCCGACTCGGGCGCTTCGCTCGGCGACATCCTCGGCGCGGCTCTGAAGAACCGCGGCGGCGAATAATCCTTCGCTGATCCATTGAAATGAAGAACCCGCCGGAGCGATCCGGCGGGTTCTTTCGTTTTGGGAGAGCATTTGAATTCCCGGCTGGATTATTCCCAGCCGACCATGCGCTGGTAGAGGGCATAGACCGGGTCGGCAACCGTTGCCGGAGCAGCAGACGGATCGGGATCAAACATTTTCGGCTGTCGCCGCTCCTCTCGTGGAGCTTCCTCCCCGCCGGCCTGCTGCTCGTCGCCACCCTGACCGGATTGCGCCTGCTGTTGCTGCTGATCCTGCGAGCTGCCGTTTTCGTGATGGCGACGAGGGAGTTCATCGGCCTTGGTCGCCTTATATTCATCGCGGGCGAACTGGTAAGGCGTTTGCGCGTAGGGAAACCCTTCCGGCATGCGGGCCGCGAGCGGAACGTAGGAAGGCGTCTCGACGACCGGGACGGGAACCGGCTGCGGCTGTGCAGCGGCTTCCCTGATAGGGCGCGCTGTCTGGGCAGCCGCAGCGACTTCTGCCTGAGATGGGCGAGAAGCCTGGGCGGCCTGGGCAGATGCAGGCTCGATCACATCTTCCGGGGTTGTGCGAACCAGGCTCTCCGTCGCCTCGCTGATGACGGCCTCGTCCAGCATAACATCGATTTCGACGGCGGCTTCGACGGGCGTATCCGTCAACAGAACAGTTGCTTCCTGCTCGCGGATGATCGTTGCGATCATTTGCGAAACCTGTTCGGTCATGGAGCTGGCGATGCCGGTCCAGTTGCGCGGGATAACCGGATCAGACTTAGGGGAGATCGTCTGCTGTTCGAGAGCAGGCCCGGCCTGTTCCGGCTCGACCGCTTCCTGTTCTACCGGCGCAGCCTGGACCTCTTCTGTCTCTCTCAAGGTGGTCGCCTGCGATGAAGCTTCATGCGCCGCTGTGGCGGGCTGACTGCCGGTCTGCTGGTCCTCGACGGTTGGATCGGTCGTCATGACAACAACTGCTTCGGCCGAAACGATTTCTTCGGCAGCGGACATCGCCGCACTTTCAACCGGTTTTGCGGCGGACTGACGTGCAGCGGACAGGTTTTCTCCCTGAAGCTTGATTTCCGGCCGCGGCTCGGTGCGCGGCAGCGGCGCGGCATCATTCTGGCGATAAGAGCGGACAACGGCGCGGGCTGCGAGATCCCTGTCTTTGTAACTGATAATCTCGAAATAGGCGATGACACGGGTGGCCTCCGGCCCGGTCGGGTCCTTGAGGGCAGCGGCGATCACTCTCAGCGGCAGGCTATGTCCGTCGTCGGAAAGCTGACGCTCGACCGCATCGATCTCGGCATCGGGCATGCGACGGATGGCATCAGCGACACGGGCGGCAAAGGCCTGATCGGATTCGCCCTCACCGCGTTGTAGTGCGATGTTGCGTCCCGTAGCATTGATGATGTCGAGAAGCGCTTCAATCATGCGCTGGCGCGCGGCAATGAGCAGAATATTGAGCTTGCCGGCAATCGCGGCATTGAGGTCGGCTGCTTCAACTGCATTCACCGGGGTGGGGGCGACCACCGAACGGTCGAGGCCACCGGCAACGATTGCCGCCGTCTGGCCCTGAGAAGAAAGGCTTGCATTGGACGCTGAACGAATGGGAGACAACACAGGCACGCTCCTTTCGCAAAGTGGCTATGAAAGCAGGTTCTACAAAGAGACCGCGCTCATCCGGCCTCTTGCATCCCGGCAGATCCTCCTGTCCGCATCGGCGCATTTCGCGCCGTCGAATGCATAAAAATTAAGAATAATGTTACTGAAAATATCCTAACGAATAGCTAACGGCCGCAGACGCCCAGTCTACGGCCGTGCCGGCATGTCCGATAAAAGGGCATATCAGCTATGGGCGAAGATATCCGCCTCTTCCCAGCCAAGAAGATCAAGCTTGGCGCGCGTCGGCAGGAATTCGAAACACGCCGTCGCATGCTCCAGACGGCCGTCGCGAATCAGGCGCTCGTTCAGCTTGTCGCGCAGCGCATGCAGGTAGAGCACGTCGGAGGCGGCATATTCGAGCTGCGCCTGCGAGAGGGTTTCGGCAGCCCAGTCGGAAGATTGCTGCGTCTTGGAGATATCGACGTCGAGCATTTCCTTGAGATTATCCTTCAGGCCGTGACGATCCGTGTAAGTACGGATGAGGCGCGAGGCGATCTTCGTGCAGAAGACCGGCGTCGCGGTGACACCGAACGTATGGAAGAGTACGGCGATATCGAAGCGGCCGTAATGGAATATCTTCTGGCGTGACGGATCGGCAAGCAGCGCGGTAAGGTTCGGCGCTTCCTTCTGGCCGGCCGCGATGCGGATCACATCGGCAGAGCCGTCACCCGGCGAAAGCTGCACGACGCAGAGGCGGTCCCGGCGAGGCACGAGGCCCAGCGTTTCGGTATCGATCGCGATCGCGCCAGTGTAACGGGCGGCGTCCGCCGCGGAAATATCGCCCTGGTGATAACGAATGGTGGCCGCCATGGGATGTCTCTCGTTCAGCTTCGTCTTTCCGGGCTATAGCGCAAAGGGCGAAAGCGCGAAACCGCTTTCCTGCTGCAGGAAGCCTTCGGACGCCGCCGAGCACGGTTCGGCGGCAGGGCCGCTCAGTAGTGCGGCGGCTTGGTGATCGCCGGCGCTTCCAGCGACTGCTCCTCGAGACTGAGGAAGCGCTCGGTCAATCGGTCGAGCTTGGCGCGCGTCTGCTCCATGACCTTCCATTGTTGGGCAAGCTGATCGGAAAGTTCGTCGATCGTCTTTGCCTGGTGGGCCAGCATTTCTTCGAGCCTTGTGATGCGGGCTGCCTCGTCGGACATCGGTTTTCTCCCCTGATACCAGGTGGCATTCCAAAGCCGAAATAGGCCAGAGCGTCAATGGTTTCGAGTCCTCGCGAAAACGATCCGAAAGTGGACCGTCTGGTTACCAAAAGGCCTTGCCGCGTCTGATGATGTGGGGTAGGCCACTGTCCATCAGGGAGGAAAACTGATGGATGTAGGCAATGGCTTTCTTCATCCGGACCGGCTCTTTCCCGCCGATCCGACAACGCGGACAATAGCGCGCGATCTCTATGAGACGGTGCGCGCTCTTCCGATCGTCAGCCCGCACGGGCACACGGAACCATCCTGGTTCGCTGACGACAAGGCCTTCGAAGACGCCTCTTCGCTGCTTGTCATTCCCGATCATTACCTCTTCCGTATGCTGCACAGCACCGGCACCAGGCTTGACCAGCTCGGTGTGCCGCGTCTCGACGGCAAGACGGTTTCGAGCGGCCGCGATATCTGGCGCGCTTTCGCCGCCAAATACCATCTTTTCCGCGGGACACCGTCGAGCCTTTGGGTCGATCACGCCATGTCGGCCGTGCTCGGCTGCACCGAGCCGCTGACGACCGACAGCGCCGATGCGCTCTACGACCACATCAATGCACAGCTCAAGCTTCCTGAGTTCCGGCCGCGGGCGCTGCACCAGCGCTTCGGCATCGAGACGATCGCCACGACCGAAGGCGCGCTCGACCCGCTGCCGCATCACCAGAAGATGGCGGCGGACGGCTGGATCGGCAAAGTGCGCACCACCTACAGGCCCGACAGCGTCACCGATCCGGATGCCGTCGGCTTCCGCGACAATCTGATCAAGTTCGGAGAGATCACTGGCTGCGACATCACCAAATGGGATGGCCTCATTGAGGCGCATCGCAGACGGCGCGCCTATTTCCGTCAATTCGGGGCGACGGCAACCGATCACGGCGTGCCGAGTGCCTTTACCGCCGATCTAGCGCTTACTGAAAAGCAGGCGCTGCTCGAAAAGGCACTGAAGGGGTCGCTTTCAGCCGCCGACGCGGAACTTTTCCGTGGGCAGATGATGACGGAAATGGCCGGCCTTTCTGCCGAAGATGGCATGGTGATGCAGATCCATGCCGGTTCGCGCCGCAATACCGACCGCGAGCTCTTCGAAACCCGCGGACCGAACATGGGCGCCGATATTCCGACGCGCACCGACTGGGTCGGCGGCCTCAATGCGCTGCTGTCGAAATACGGCCATGCACCTGATCTGCGCATCCTGCTTTTCACGCTCGACGAGACGACCTATGCCCGCGAACTCGCGCCGATGGCCGGCCATTGGGCCTGCCTGATGATCGGCCCGCCCTGGTGGTTCCACGACAGCCCGCTTGGCATCCGCCGTTACCTCGACCAAGTGGTGGAGACGGCTGGCTTTGCCAATCTCGCCGGCTTCAACGACGATACGCGTGCGCTGCTGTCGATCCCTGCCCGCCACGATGTCTGGCGCCGCGAGGTCTGCCGCTTCCTGGCGCAGCTGGCGGCCGAGCACCGGATTTCCAGGAAGCAAGCCGAGATTGTCGCACGCGAACTTTCCTATGACAATGCAAAGAAGGCCTACAAGCTGTGAGCGACAGACTGCAGAACGTAACCGGCCTTGCGCCGACGGCGAAGCTTCCTGCCTATGACCGCAATGCCCTGAAGGCCGGCATCCTGCACCTCGGCCCTGGTGCCTTCTTCCGTGCGCATTTCGCACCTTTCACGGATGGCGCACTGGCGGCTGCCGGCGGCGACTGGGGCATCGAGGTGGCGAGCCTGCGCACGCCCGATGTCGCGGACAATCTCTCCGCCCAGAACGGGCTCTATACGGTGCTGATCCGCGATACTTCGGGCACGACGGCGCATGTTATGGGCTCGATCCTGAAAGCACATGTGGCGCCGCGCGATCCGGCGGGCCTGCTGGCACGGCTCGAAGACCCTGATATCCGCATCGTCAGCATGACGGTGACGGAGAAAGCCTATGGTTTCGATCCGGCTACCGGAGGGCTTGATCTCAAGCATCCCGATATCATCGCCGACCTTGCCAACCGGCATGCACCGCGTGGCGTCATCGGTTACCTCGTCGAGGGTCTGGCGCGACGCCGGCAAAAGGGTATCGCGCCCTTTACGCCACTCAGTTGCGACAACCTGCCGAGCAATGGCGCGGTGCTCAAGCGTCTCGTTCTGGAATTCACGGCCCGTATCGATGCCGAGTTGCGCGACTGGATCGAGGCGAATGTGCCCTTCCCGTCCACGATGGTCGACCGCATTACACCGGCAAGCACCGACGCGACCTATGCCGATGCCAAGCGGTTGACGGGCCGTACGGACCTGGCGGCAATCGAGACGGAGCCCTTCACCCAATGGGTGATCGAAGACCATTTCGCCAACGGCCGTCCTGCCTGGGAGGAGGTTCACGGCGCGCTGATGGTCGAGGAAGTCTCGGCCTATGAGAAGATGAAGCTACGCATGCTGAATGGCGCGCATTCGCTGCTCGCCTATCTCGGCTATACAGCAGGCTATGAATTCGTCCGCGATGTCATGGATGATGCCGGACTTTCAGCACTCGCGCGCCGGCACATGAATGCGGCGGCGGCAACGCTGGATCCGGTTCCCGGGATCGACCTCGACGTCTATGCGAACGAATTGATAGCACGCTTTGCAAACAAGGCGATCGCCCACCGCACCTATCAGATCGCCATGGACGGCACGCAGAAACTGCCGCAGCGACTGCTGGAGCCGGCAACGGAAGCGCTTGCCAAGGGTAGCAAGGCGGAGACCTATGCCATCGCCGTCGCAGCCTGGATGCGCTATGCGATGGGCATCGACCGCAATGGCGAGCGCTATGAGTTGCGTGATCCTCGAGCTGGGGAGATTACGGCTTTGATTGCCGATGTGCCACGCAATGGCGGGGCGGTCTCAGCTGCACTGTTCAAGCTGCCAGGGCTGTTTCCGAAGGCGCTCACCGCGAATATCGCGTGGACCGAGGACGTGGCGAACAAGCTGGAGATTCTCATCCAGGATAACAGGCTACCCCTTTATTGAAGGGTTAGCCAGCCCTTCTCATCCCATGGCTGCCATGAGATGAGAATACGCCAGGGGAATCGGTTCCCATTGCAATTGCTCTAAGCCTTTATTCGCTTCATTTCGGGGTCATAGAGCGGCTTCAACGAAACCTTGCAGGGCACGCGCTCGCGGGCGACATCCAGTTCATACGTGCCGGAGAGGACAAAATCCTCCGTTACGCCGTCAGGATTACGGACATAGCCATAACCGATCGATCTGCCGATGGTGTAGCCGAAGCCGCCGCTGGAGAGCCAGCCGACGCGCTTGCCGTCACGATAGATGGTCTCGCGACCGAGCAGCACAATATCGGGATCGTCAGGTACGAAGCAGGCTAGCATCTTCTTCACACCGCTTTCGAGCTGACGCTCGATCGCCTCGCGGCCCTTGAAGGGCGTGTTCTTTCGCGTCTTCACCGCCCAGCCGAGGCCGGCTTCAACAGGCGTGTGATCAGGGCCGATATCGGAACCCCAGGCGCGATAGCCCTTTTCCAGGCGGCAGCTTTCGATGGCGCGGTAACCGGCATTGATGAGGCCGAACTGGCCGTCCGCGGCCATCAGAGCGTCATAGACGGTCGTTGCGTATTCGATCGGCACGTGCAGCTCATAACCGAGCTCACCGACATAGGTGATGCGTAGCGCCCGGACAGGGCAGCCGGCGATACCGATCGTCTTGACGCGACCGAAGGGAAAAGCGGCATTGGAAACATCGCTGGTCGTGACCTTTTCGAGAATGGCACGAGCATTCGGTCCCATCAGTGAGAGCACAGTGTAAGCCGAGGTGACGTCGACGAGTTCGGCGTGGAGGCCGTCGGGAATGCTACGCGAGATCCAGTCGAAATCGTGCGTGGCAAAACCGGTCCCGGTGACGATGTAATATTCGTTTTCGGCGATGCGTGCGCAGGTGACGTCGCATTCGATGCCACCCTTTTCGTTCAGCATCTGCGTGTAGATCAGCGATCCCTCGGGCTTTGCGACGTCATTGGCGGCAATCCATGACAAGGCAGCCTCGGCATCCCTACCCTTCAGCACGAATTTGGCAAAGGAGGTCTGGTCGAAGATGACGGCTGCCTCGCGCACCGCCTTGTGCTCGCGGCCGACGGCATCGAACCAGTTCTGGCGGCCGTAGGTATAGATGTCCCTCGGCTCTTCATTGGAGAAGAGATCGGCAAACCAGTTCGGCCGCTCCCAGCCGAGCTTTTCGCCGAAGCAGGCGCCCTGCGCCTTCAGCCGTTCATAGAGCGGCGACTTGCGGCAAGGGCGGCCGCTCGAGTATTCCTCGAAGGGGAAAGCCAGCGTGTAGTGTTTGCCGTAGGCCTCCAGCGTTCTCGTGCGAACCCAGTCCGTATCGAAATGCGGGCGGCCGAAGCGGCGGATATCGACCGGCCAGAGATCGTAGGGCGGCTCGCCCTTCGTCACCCATTCGGCAAGCGCCATGCCGGCGCCACCGGCAGACGCAATGCCGAAAGCGTTGAAACCGGCACCGACGAAGAAATTCTTCAGTTCCGGTGCCTCGCCAAGAATGAAGTTGCCGTCGGGCGTAAAACTCTCAGGCCCGTTCAGAAGCTGTTTGATGCCGGCATTTTCAAGCGCCGGGACACGGCCGAGCGCCTGCTCCATGATCTGCTCGAAATGATCGAAGTTGCTGTCGAGCAGCGTATAGTGGAAGCCCTCGGGAATGCCGTCCAGAGCCCAGCCAATAGGGTTCGGCTCGTAGCCGCCCATGACCATGCCACCGACCTCCTCCTTGTAATAGGTCAGCCGATCGGGATCGCGCAACGTGGGAAGATTGGAGGGCACGCCGAAGGATTCGGTGATGATATACTGATGTTCGACGGAGACGAGCGGCACGTTGACTCCGAAGCGAGCGGCAAAGCTGCGGGTCCATTGGCCGGCGCAGACCACGACCCGTTCGCATTCGATGCGGCCTTGTGCCGTGATGACGGCGCGGATTCTGCCCTTGTCGATTTCGAGGTCGAGAACTTCTGTATCCTCGAAGATCGAGACGCCGGCCATGCGGGCGCCTTTTGCCAGCGCCTGGGTGATATCGGAAGGATTGGCCTGTCCATCCGTCGGCAGATAGGCGGCGCCGACGAGATCGTCTACCGTCATCAGCGGCCAGAGATCAAAGGCCTCCTGCGGATTCAGAAGATGCATTTCGAGGCCGAATGACTGCGCCGTCGTCGCCTGGCGCTTAACCTCGGTCCAGCGTTCCTCATTGCAGGCAAGCCGCAAGCCGCCATTCATCTTCCAGCCGGTGCCAAGACCGGTCTCGGCTTCAAGCTTCTTGTAGAGATCGACGGAATATCCCAGAAGCTGGGTGATGTTGGCGCTGGTACGCAATTGCCCGACGAGGCCGGCGGCGTGGAATGTCGTGCCTGACGTCAGCTTCTTACGCTCCAGCAGCACCGTATCGGTCCAGCCAAGCTTGGCCAGATGATAGGCGGTCGAGCAGCCAATGATGCCGCCGCCGATGACCACGGCCTTTGCCGTCTTCGGTAATTCCTTCGTCATTCAATGATCCTGTTCAAATGCCCGATAGGCGCGCTCGAAGCGGGCGAGATTTTCGGCGGTATAGGCAGCGTAGTCGAAATCGATGGTCGAATGGATCTCGGAGATCATACTCCAGAGCGTCTCGCGCAGCAGCGAGGCGCATTTCATGGCCTGGTAGCGGCGGCTGAGATCACCCGTCAGCGGCTGATCGAAATAGGTTTCCAGCATGAGGCGCTCCGCCTCTTCCGAAAACTCGCTGTTAGAGGCAAGGCCGCCGAGATCGAAGAGCGGCGTGTTGAAGCCTGCATAATCCCAGTCGATCAGCCAAAGCCGCCGGCCATCGTCGAGGAAATTGGTGGCCAGCAGATCATTGTGGCCGAAGACGATTTCGAAGGGACCTGCCGCCCGCTCAAGACGCTCCGCCTTCTCAAGCAGGCCGTTCAGCAACGGCACATACCGACTGTTTGCAGCCCTTAGGTTGGCGACATAATCCCTGACCACATGGAAGACCCAGAAGATCATCGCCTGACCACGAAAATGGCGGGCCATGTCGTGATGGCAGGCACGGATCAACGGAATGACACGAGCAAGCGTTTCCGGCTTGCGGATGTCTTCGGGCGACAGCGGCGCGGCATCGATGAAGTCGAGAACCAGCACACCTGGCACGTGATGGATAACGGCGGGCGAGATGCCGGCCGCATGAGCGGCACGGCTCGCCGCAAGCTCGTTCTGCCTGCTGATATGATGAACCGGAATATCATCGCCCAGACGGACGACGCGACGCTGCGCGCCATCTCTCACCAGGTAGTTCCGGTTGGTGAGGCCTCCGGTGATCGGGGCTATATCGATCGGGCCTCGCCAGATGCCAAGCGCATGAATCCTCTCTTCAGGCGTCACGCGTATCCCCCTCGTAGCCCTCAAGGAAATGATGGGCTTGAGAGGGATCGGCTGTCAAGCCGCGGCTTTTTTCAGATCGTCTTGCCGGTGGCGTCGAAAACGTGACAGCGTGCCGGATCGAAGGACGCCTTCACGTTGGTGCCGCGCTCGACCTTCTGCTGGCCATCGAGCGCAATGGTCAGCGCCTGATTGTCCGGCGTCGTTGCGTAGAGCATCGTGGCGCCGCCGAGATTTTCGACGAGATCGACATTGACGGTCGAAAGAACCGTGCCGCCTTCCGTCAACGCAAGATGTTCAGGGCGGATGCCGAAGGTGACGTCCTGCCCCGCCTGTCCGGCAAGCCGGCGGTCGAGCTGAATGGCGTTGCCGCAGACATTGAGCGTCGAGCCAGTGTCAGTGACGCTCTCGATCCTGGCATTGAGGAAGTTCATCTTCGGGCTGCCGATGAAACCGGCGACGAAACGGTTGGCGGGATTGTTGTAAAGGTCGAGCGGAGCGCCGACCTGTTCAATGCGGCCGGAATTCAGGACGACAATCTTGTCGGCCATCGTCATGGCCTCCACCTGATCGTGGGTGACGTAGATCATCGTGTTGCCGAGGCTGCGATGCAGGCGGGAAATCTCCACGCGCATCTGCACGCGCAGTTCGGCATCGAGGTTGGACAGCGGCTCGTCAAAGAGGAAGATGCGCGGCTCGCGCACGATGGCGCGGCCGATCGCGACACGCTGGCGCTGGCCGCCCGAGAGCGCCTTCGGCTTGCGTTCGAGTAGCTTCTCGATCTGCAGGATCTGCGCGGCACGGCGCACCTTCGGCTCGATCTCGGCCTTCTTGTAGCCCGCCGTTTCGAGGCCGAAGGCAAGGTTCTTGTAGACCGACATATGCGGATAGAGCGCATAGGACTGGAAGACCATGGCGATGCCGCGCTTGGCGGGCGTCACTTCGTTCATGCGCTCATTGTCGAGCAGCAGCGCGCCTCCGGAGATTTCCTCGAGGCCCGCAATCATGCGCAGCAGTGTGGACTTGCCGCAGCCTGACGGGCCGACGAAAACGGCGAATTCGCCGGGATCGATCGTCAGGTCGATGCCGTGGATAACATCCAGCTGGCCATAGCGCTTCTCGACCTTCTGAAGAACGACACTCGTTGCCATGTTCCGAAATCCCCTCTTATTTGGTTCTTGCACGCCAGTCGGCGTATTTCGGGCTGTCAGGACCGATCGGCAGGGCGACATCGGCGCCGCTATCGGAGGATTGGTAGATAGCCGTGACCAGTTCCAGCGCGCGCCTTGCATCCGCGCTCGTCACCGGAAGCGATCCCGTGCCCATCAGATAATCGTGGAAGCGCAGCATCTGCGTGTTGAAGCGCAACGGCACGGGCTGCCAGTCGGCGATGACGGCATCGATCTTCGCCTGTACTTCATCATTGGCAGCGATGATCTGCCAGGGATCCTGGCCTGGTGCATAGGCCTCATGATTGCTTTCGAAAGTGATGTTTTCGAAATGAAGCCGGAGCCGGCTGATTTCGTTCTGCGAACCAAGCGTGCAGGACAGCGAGACGAAAGCACCGTTCTGCATCTGCAGGCTGACAGAGGCGCAGTCTTCGACCTCGATCTCGTTGACGCGTGTGGCCACACGGCCGAAGACACGGGTTGCCGGGCCGGCGAGATAGAAGAGCATGTC
Organism: Rhizobium viscosum; assembly: GCF_014873945.1. Lineage (NCBI taxonomy): Bacteria > Pseudomonadati > Pseudomonadota > Alphaproteobacteria > Hyphomicrobiales > Rhizobiaceae > Rhizobium > Rhizobium viscosum. The sequence goes on from NZ_JADBEC010000001.1 coordinate 1,797,293, forward strand.
GTGCAGATGCAGTGCATGAGTAACGAGCACGCCACCGAGTTCGGTTGCCCATTTGCCGCGCCAGGGCACGGAATAATATTCCGGCTTGCGGCGCCAGAAGGTTTCGACCGAGCCCATATAGAACTTGCCGGCAAGACCGGCATCGATGATGCGCTTGGCCTTTTCGACGCCATCGCCATACCGATATTGGAAGATCGGCATCAGCGTGCCCTTGGCAGTCTTTTCGGCCGCGATGATTTCGTCGGCACTGGCGAGCGAGCCGGTGAGCGGCTTTTCGCAGACCACATGCTTGCCGGCGGCAAGTGCTGCGATGACCTGCTCCTTATGGATACCGGGCGGCGTGCAGATATCGATGATGTCGATGCTGTCATCAGCAAGCAGTTCATCGAAGGAGGTCGTGCGCCGCTCGATTCCGAATTCGTCGCCGATCGTCTTCAGGCGTTCTTCGTTCAGGTCGCAGATCGCTGCGACCTTGAACTTGTCTGGATGCGGCAGGTAGCCTTCGACGATGTGAGAGCGGCCGATACCGCAGCCGACGATCGCGACTGTCTTGATGCTCATGTCATTTTATCCTGTCTGGCTTTCCTGCCCGGTCCATCAACGCTTCATGCCGGTCGTGGCGATGCCCTCGATCAAGAGGCGCTGGAAGAACAGGAAGAAGAAGAACACGGGCACGAGGGTCAGCGTCGACATGGCAAACAGTCCGCCCCAGTCCGATGCGCTGGTGGAGTCCACGAAGGTGCGCAGGCCGAGTTGGATCGTGTAGGTGTTCATGTCATTCAAGTAGATCAGCGGACCGAAGAAATCGTCCCAGGTCCAGATGAACGAGAAGATGGCGGCCGTTGCCAGAACCGGCAGCGATAGCGGCAGCATGATCTTCCAATAGATGCGCCAGGCGCTGCAGCCGTCCATCATGGCAGCTTCATCGAGTTCGCGCGGGATGCCGCGGAAGAACTGCACCATGAGGAAGATGAAGAAGGCGTCGCTCGCCAGGAACTTCGGCACGACCAGCGGCAGGATGGTGTTGACCCAGCCGAGATCGAGGAAGAGCACATATTGCGGGATCAGTGTCACGTGATAGGGGATCATCAGCGTGCCGAGCATGATCGCGAACCAGAAATTCCGGCCAGCAAAACGCAGCCGCGCGAAGGCAAAGGCGGTCAGCGAGCAGGCAATGACGTTGCCAGCGACAACCAGCAGCGAGATGACGAGCGAATTCCAGAAGAAGCGGCCAAAGGTAATGTCGAGGCCGGTCCAGCCGCGCACATAGGACGAGAAATCGACCGACGACGGAATGAGCGAAGTCGAGGAGAAGATCTCGTTTTCCGGCCTGACCGATGCGGACACCATCCACAAGAGCGGATAGAGCATCAGAAGCGAGGCGGCGATCAGCAGCGCATGGATGATGATCGAAGCCGGCAGGCTGCGTTTGGTGATATCCGATGGCGGCCTGGCCGCGGTGACGGAAGCGGTCATCTCAGTCATCGTAGTGCACCCAGTAGCGCGAGGTCAGGAAGGAGAAGGCGGTGAAGATCGCGATGATCACCACGAGGATCCAGGCGAGTGCCGAGGCGTAGCCCATGCGGAAATTGCCGAAGGCTTCCTGATAGAGATAGAGCGTATAGAACAGCGTCGAATTGATCGGGCCGCCGGTACCGCCTGATATGATGAAGGCCGGCGTGAAGGCCTTGAACGCATCGATCGTCTGAACGACAGCGTTGAAGAAGATCACCGGCGTCAAAAGCGGCAGGGTGATCTTGTAGAACTGGCGGAATTTCGAGGCACCGTCGAGGCTTGCAGCCTCATACATGTCCTGCGGGATCTGCCGCAGGCCGGCCAGGAAGATGATCATCGGCGAGCCGAACTGCCAGACGGAGAGCGCGACCAGCGTGTAGATCGAATAGCTCGGATGCGAGATCCAGCTCGGGCCGACGATGCCGAAATGCGAGAGTGCGGCGTTCACGAGACCATCGCTGGCGAAAAGCTGGCGCCACAGCACGGCAATCGCCACGCTGCCGCCGAGAAGCGACGGAAGGTAGAAAATCGCGCGGTAGATCGGCAGGCCGCGCAGACCCCTGTTCAGGGCAAGCGCGACGAGTAGCGCGAAGGTCAGCTTGAAGGGAACCGACAGCACGACATAGGTCAGCGTGACGGACATGGCCGAAGCGAATTTCGGATCGGCCGTGGCGATGCGCACGTAGTTTGCGGCCCCTACCCATCCCGGCGCCCTCAACATGTCGAAGTCGGTGAAGGAGAGGTAGAGCGAAATCAGGGCCGGGCCGAGCGTCAGGCCGAAGAAGCCTATCAGCCACGGAAGCAGAAAAAGATAGCCGGGAGCATTGGCATTCCACAGCCGCCGGAAGCGTCCGTCAGCCCGTACTCCCTGATATCTTTCCACAGTTACCGTCCCTGCGGACGTGCGCATCGCATTGGTCATATAAGATCAACCCCGCGCGAGAATTCGCGTGATTTCATCCACGAGCTGCTTGCCAGCATCAGCAGGCGTAAGCTGGCCGAAAGCGACCTGCTCCGAGATAGTGCGCAGGACAACTTGGCCTTCGCCGGCACCGGTCGGCGGCGGGGGCGGAAGCGGGCCTGCGAGATCGCCGAGACCGCTGACATATTCGAGCGGGACCTTGCCGGTTTCATCGAGCGTGCCGGCAACGACGTCGCGCATCGCCTTCGATTCCGGAATACCGCGCTCGACATCGAGGATCTTGGCGGCATCGGGGTTCTTGACGAAGAAGTTCACGTAATCGACAGCCTGATCGATCGCCTTGGACTGGGCGGAAACCGAGAAGAACATCGAAGGCTTGCGGTAGTGACCGCCCTTCGAGTCCGGCTTGATCCTCATATAGTTGCTGAGCATCAACTTGTCCTTGACCATCGCCTGATAGCCAACGAACTGGTTGGAATGGGCATAATCGCAGGCAGCCTTTCCGACGGTCAGCGGGCTGGTATCGATCGTATCCTTGTAGAGCGCCTGAATATCGGGCGTTACGCAGGCGCCGGCCTCACGGAACTTGGCCCACATGTCGAACCATTCGGAAGCATCCTCGGCACCGAAGGCAATCTTCGAATCCGACGTGTAAAGCGCCTTGCCGCGCTGACGCAGGTAATTTTCGAAGAGCGGTTCACCGCCACTGCCATCGGCAAAGCCGAAATAGCCCTTGCGCTTGCCGGCCTTGGTGATTTCAGCACCGATTTTGCCGAATTCCTCCCAAGTCGTCTTGTTGGTCGGCACGTCGATGCCGGCTTCTTTGAAGGCAACGGTGTTGATGACGGTCGCTGCCGAGTTTGCGCCGAGGCTGACGCCGTAGAAGTGTCCATCGACCTTGCCGCCTTCGATCTGCGCCGGGTCGAAATCATCGAGCTGCAGCTTCGAAGGCATGTAGGATTCCAGCGGAGCGAGAGCGCCGCGCCGGGCATATTCGACGATGTAGCGATAGTCCATCTGGATGACGTCGGGAGCGTTGCGGCCAGCCACCTGCGTGGCGAGACGCGGCCAGTAATCGGCCCATCCGAGGAATTCGCCGGTGATCGAAACGCCGCTGTGCTGCGCCTTGAAAAGGTCGGAGACCTTGTTGGTGCGGTCAGCCCGCGGCTGAGAACCCCACCAGATGAGACGCAGGCGGTTTTCCTGGGCAAAAGCGCTGTTTCCGAGCGCCGAAAGCGAAAGAAGCGTTGCGCCTCCCGCCATGAAATTACGTCTGCTTACGCGAAAAGTCATATTGGTTTCCTCCTCCCAACAGGAAGCGCCTCCACACGCTTCCGAATTAGCTATCTTGCAACAAATAACTAATTGGTTACAAGTTATGTTCAAAGCCTCCGGGCTGTCAAGCGGTGTTGGTGACCCAGTTTCGTTGATCAATTCGGGTTTTTACATTCTCCCGCTTAAGCTTTATCAGCACAACATAGGGAAGATAGGGGAAATCGCATGAACGACACCGGGGAGAGCGCAAAAAAGAAGACCAAGCGTCCATCCGCCGAGCGAACCGCTCAGCGCGATCCGGAGCGCACGCGCGCAGCCATTCTTGAAGCCGCGACGCGGGAATTTGCCGAAAACGGCATGGGTGGTGCGCGAGTCGATTCCATCGCCGAGCGTGCCGGCACCAATAAGCGCATGCTCTACCACTATTTTGGCGATAAGGAGCAGCTCTATCTACGCGTGCTGGAGGAAGCCTATGTCAGCATCCGCACAGCGGAGCGCGCACTGAATATCGGCACCCGCAGCCCTGAGGAAGGCATTGGGGAACTTGCTCTCTTCACCTGGCGCTACTTCCTGCAGCATCCGGAATTCCTTAGCCTTCTCGGCACGGAAAACCTGCACCGCGCCCGTTGGCTGCGCCAGTCCGTGCGGCTCAAGGAGCTGCATTCGCACCTGATCGGCGAGCTTTCGCAGGTGCTGGAAGAAGGTAAGAAGGCTGGCGTCTTCATCGAGACTGCCGATCCCCTGCATGTCTATCTGACAATCGCCTCACTTGGCTATTTCTACCTGTCCAACCAGTACACGCTTTCGACGATCTTCGGCCGCGATCTCATCACGCCAGCCAACCTCGAGGCTTGGGAACGCCACATCGTTCACGTCACGCTCGCTTCGATAAAGCGCTGATTTTCAAAAAACCGAATTGGCTATTGACAGCAATATTCCTCTTCTGCCATCAAGTAACTGTTTAGTTACCAACTCGGGAGGGTCGGGCCTGACTGCCCGCTCCCGATGCATAAAAGCTTCCAGGGAGGAAAAAGTGGCACGTTTGGGGATCATTTTGCACGGCGTTACCGGCCGTATGGGTTACAACCAGCACCTCGTTCGCTCGATCCTCGCCTTTCGCGATCAGGGCGGCATCACGCTGAAATCAGGCGAGAAACTGGAAATCGATCCGATCATCGTCGGCCGCAACGGCGCAAAGATGGAGGAGCTTGCCCGCAAGCATAATATCAAGCGCTGGTCCACCGATCTTGATGCTGCGCTCGCCAATCCCGATGACACCATCTTCTTCGATGCCGGAACGACGCTGATGCGCGCAGAACTGCTGTCCAAGGCGCTCGATGCAGGCAAGCACGTCTATTGCGAAAAGCCTATCTCCGACGATCTGCAGGTGGCGATCGACCTCGCCCGCAAGGCGCGCGGCTCCGGCCTCAAGCACGGCGTCGTGCAGGACAAACTGTTCCTGCCCGGCCTGCGCAAACTGGCGCTGCTGCGCGATTCCGGCTTCTTCGGCAAGATCCTCTCGGTGCGCGGCGAATTCGGCTACTGGGTCTTCGAAGGCGACTGGGGCGTCCCGGCCCAGCGCCCGTCCTGGAACTACCGCAAGGCCGATGGCGGCGGCATCATTCTCGATATGCTGTGCCACTGGCGTTATGTGCTCGACAATCTCTTCGGCGAAGTAAAGGCCGTTTCGTGCCTGGGCGCCACCCATATTCCGCAGCGTATCGATGAACAGGGCAAGCCCTACAACTGCGACACCGATGATGCAGCCTATGCGACCTTCGAGCTGGAAGGCGGCGCGATCGCGCAGATCAACTCCTCCTGGGCGGTGCGCGTGCGCCGCGACGACCTCGTGACTTTCCAGGTGGACGGCACGCACGGCTCTGCCGTTGCCGGCCTCACCAAATGCTGGAGTCAGCATCGCGTCAACACGCCGAAGCCGGTCTGGAATCCCGACCAACCGCAGACGATCGATTTCTACAAGACCTGGGACGAAGTGCCGGATACGCAGGCCTTCGACAACGGTTTCAAGGCGCAGTGGGAGATGTTCATCCGTCACGTCGTCGAAGATGCTCCATGGCCCTACGGGCTGGAAGCCGGCGCCAAGGGCGTGCAGCTTGCAGAACTCGGCCTGAAATCCTGGGCCGAGCGCCGCTGGCTCGATGTTCCCACGCTGGAGTTCTGAGCCGTGACGACGATCAATCTTCCCCTAGACGGCAAGATCATCCCCTATACGCTGACCGGCGCGCCGATCGAACTCAAGAAGCGGGATGCCAAGAGCTTCCCGCGCATTGCCTTTGCCGCCGCCCACGTCGTCGCCGATCCATTCGCCGACAATGATCCCTGGCTGACACCGGCGATCGACTGGGAACGTACCCTCGCCTTCCGCCATCGCCTCTGGGATCTCGGCCTCGGCGTTGCCGAAGCGATGGATACGGCGCAGCGCGGCATGGGGCTCGGCTGGCCGGAAGCCCGCGAACTGATCCGCCGGGCGCTTGCCGAAGCCGCCGGCCGCAAGGACGCACTCATTGCATGCGGTGCCGGCACCGACCATCTGACGCCCGGTCCCGATGTGACTATCGACACGATCATTAGGGCTTATGAGGAGCAGATCGAGACGGTGGAAGCCGCCGGTGGTCGCATCATCCTCATGGCGAGCCGCGCTCTTGCCGCCGCAGCCAAGGGCCCGGACGATTATAGCAAGGTCTATGACCGGATCCTTCGCCAGGTAAAAGAACCCGTCGTCATCCATTGGCTTGGTGAAATGTTCGACCCGGCGCTTGCGGGTTATTGGGGCAATGGGGACCATCTGAAGGCAATGGAAACCTGCCTGCAGGTCATCGAAGCCAATGCCGCAAAGGTCGACGGCATCAAGATTTCGCTTCTTTCCAAGGAGAAGGAAGTGACTATGCGCCGGCAGCTGCCGAAAGGCGTGCGCATGTATACCGGCGATGACTTCAACTACGCCGAACTGATCGCTGGCGACGAGCATGGCCATTCGGATGCCCTGCTCGGCATCTTTGACGCCATCGCGCCTGCCGCTTCGGCCGCACTCGACGCGCTTGGCCGCAAGAGCAACCACGAATTCTTCGACCTGCTCGAGCCGACCGTTCCGCTGTCGCGCCACATCTTCAAAGCGCCGACCCGCTTCTACAAGACCGGCGTCGTTTTCCTCGCCTATCTCAACGGGTTGCAGGATCATTTCACGATGATCGGCGGCCAGCAGAGCACGCGCTCGCTGACGCATCTGGCGGAGCTTTTCCGCCTTGCCGACAAGGCTCGGGTTCTCGCCGATCCGGAAGTCGCGACTAATCGGATGAAGCAGGTGCTTGCCGTCCACGGCGTTCACTGAGCGTCGGCAATGGCAATGGGAGGGGAATGACATGCAGGTCGAAGGACTTTCGATCAACCTTGCGACGATCCGCGAGCAGTGCGGCTTTGCCGAAGCCGTCGATATCTGCCTGAAACACGGCATCACCTCGATCGCGCCCTGGCGCGATCAGGTCGCCAAGGCCGGCCTCGACGAGGCGGTGCGTATCGTCAAATCGAACGGTATCAAGCTGACCGGGCTCTGCCGCGGCGGCTTCTTTCCGGCGGCAAGCGAGGGCGAGTGGCAAAAGAACCTCGACGACAACAGACGGGCTATCGACGAGGCGGCGGCGTTTTCGGCCGATTGTCTCGTGCTCGTCGTTGGCGGCCTGCCCGGCAGTTCGAAGGATATCGTTGCGGCCCGGAAGATGGTGTTCGACGGCATCGCTGCCGTGCTGCCGCATGCGCAGGCTTCGGGCGTGAAGCTCGCGATCGAGCCGCTGCATCCGATGTATGCCGCCGACCGTGCCTGCGTGAACACGCTTGGCCAGGCTCTCGATATGTGCGAGCAACTCGGCGAGGATGTCGGTGTTGCCGTCGATGTCTATCACATCTGGTGGGATCCTGATCTTGCCAACCAGATTGCCCGTGCCGGACGCATGAAACGCATCTTTGCCCACCACATCTGCGACTGGCTGGTGCCGACCAAGGACATGCTGCTCGACCGCGGCATGATGGGCGATGGCGTCATCGATCTCAAAGGCATAAGACGGATGGTGGAAGCCGCCGGCTTCTTCGGCGCGCAGGAGGTCGAAATCTTCTCTGCTGAGAACTGGTGGAAGCGTCCGGCCGATGAGGTGATCGCCACCTGCGTCGAGCGCTTCAGGAGCTGCTGCCAAGTCTAGTTTTAAAATCCAATCGTTTCATCACGTATGAAGGAGGAATCATTCGATGGAGAAACGCCGTTTTGCCCTAGTCGGCACCGGTAACCGCGGCACCACGATGTGGGGCAAGGATCTGCTTTCCGGCTGGCGCGAGCATGTCGACCTGACTGCGATCGTCGAGAAGAATTCGCTGCGCGGCGAGCGCGCCCGCACCATGATCGGCAGCAACGCGCCGCTCTATGAAAACATCGATGCGATGCTGGCAGAGCAGAAGCCGGATCTGGCGATCGTTTGCACGCCCGACCATACGCATGACGATATCATCGTGCGTGCCCTGGAATCCGGCATCGACGTGATCACCGAAAAGCCGATGACGACTTCGGTGGAAAAGATTCGCCGGATTCTGGATGCCGAAAAGCGCACCGGCCGCCGGGTCGACGTTTCCTTCAACTATCGCTATGCCCCGACGGCTGCAAAGATCAAGGAACTCCTGAATTCCGGCGAGATCGGCCGCGTAACCTCGGTCGATTTTCACTGGTATCTCAACACCAAGCACGGCGCCGACTATTTCCGGCGCTGGCATGCCTATACGGAAAATTCCGGCAGCCTCTTCGTTCACAAGGCGACACACCATTTCGACCTTCTGAACTGGTATCTGGACAGCGACCCCGATGCCGTGACCTCCTTTGCCGACCTGCAGAATTATGGCCGCAAGGGGCCTTTCCGCGGTCCGCGCTGCAAGCTCTGTCCGCACAGCCATGAGTGCGATTACTATCTCGATCTCGAAAATGATCCTTTTCTCGACACGCTTTACGAGGATCCCTCGAAGATCGACGGCTATTTCCGCGACGGCTGCGTTTTTCGCGAGGATATCGACATTCCCGATACGATGGTTGTTTCGATCCGCTACCGAAACAATGTCCATGTCTCCTATTCGCTGAACACGTTCCAGCCGATCGAAGGTCATCATCTGGCTTTTAACGGCACCAAAGGCCGTATCGAAATCCGCCAATATGAAGCGCAGCCGTGGGAAGAGCCGAAGGAAGACACGATCCTGCTGATCCGCAACTTCCCGCACGGCAAGGAGGCCGTCGAGCGCATCACGGTGCCGCATTTCTCCGGCGGCCATTACGGTGGCGACGACCGAATGCGCAACATGATTTTCAAGCCCGATATGCAGGACAGGCTCGCGCAACGGGCCGGCACACGGGCCGGCGCCATGTCCGTGCTGTGTGGCATCGCGGCGCTGACAAGCTCGCGTACCGGCAAGGTCGTCAATATCTCGGACCTTATGCCGGAGCTTGCCAATGACGGTTCGCCGAACTCGCTGAAGGCGTCGTAAGACGCTTCAGGCGGTGTTTTCCAGGTTTTCGAGAGTGAGCCGGTAAAGCAGGGGCTCGTCCTTGATGAAGCGTTCAGCCTCATCTGCTGCCATTTCACCGAGGCGAGTGCGCTCGAGTCCGACGGCACCGGCGATATGCGGCGTCAGGAAGACGTTGGGCAGATCGTAAAACGCCGATTCCGGTCCCGGTATTTCGGGATCGGTTACATCGATAATGGCGTCGATACGGCCGGTCTTCAGCACATCAAGCAAAGCATCTTCATCGATCAGCGCACCTCGCGCGGTATTGATCAGCGTCGCACCATCCTTCATCAGCGCCAGTTTTGCGGCATCGATCATATGGTAGGTGGACGGCAGTGATGGCGCGTGGAGGGAGACGATATCCGAATGACGCATGAGGTCGTCGAGCTCCACCTTGTACACGCCCATTCCGCGCGCCCGATCGGCATCGATAGTGGGATCGAAGAGAAGTACCTTGTAATCGAAAGGCTTCAGCAGATCGATGACGCGGCGACCGATGCGTGACGCACCGATAATTCCAACCGTGCGGCGATAATTGCCAATAGCCTCACGCTGCATCGGATGGGTGCGATCGCGATGGCGGTCACCAACATAGATGTCACGGAAACGGAAGACATGTTTGCCGGCAAAGATGATTGCAGCGAGCGTGAATTCAGCGACCGGCACGGCATTGGCTTCGGCCGCATGGCTGACGATGACGCCGGCCTCGAAAATGCCGGCATCAACGAGACCCTTCACTGTTCCCGCCGCATGAACGATGAGCTTCAGCTTCGGCGCAAGCGCCAGAGCTTCGCGGCCGACATAGGGGGCGCCCCAGCCAGTGATCAGGATTTCCGCCTCGGACAATAGATGCTTTGCCCGCTCGTCATCGAAGTGCTGGAGCGGTTCGGCATCGAGCAGACGCCCGATGCCATCCAGCCGGCGAAGGAGCGCCTCGGGCAGCACATGCTCGGTGCGAGAGGGCTGCATGGCGAGGACAATGGCGGCACGGTTCATGACATATGTCCTGGCGCTTCGATGGCGCTGACGGTCACGCCGTTCTCGTTGACCAGCTTCTGGAGCGCAACAATATCGGGTGCTTTCGGTGGCGTGGTCCATGATCCCGATACGGCAGCCGGATCGTTTAACGCGAGCGCAGCCGTGATCAGAACTGTCTCGCCGGCAGGAATTTCACCGCGCAGCTGCGGCACGAGCGTCTTGGAAACAATCATGTTCGTATTCGGCAGTGCTTTCTGTGCAAGGCCGTTTCGTTTGATCGACGAGCCCAAGTCGACGATGCCGGTAAAATCCACTTCGCCGATCGCATGAGCCGAGCCTTCAGCCGCTGAAAGCGTGTCCGCATCGAGATCGCGTTTGGCGATCGCGAAGCCGCCTTCCGCGGTCTGCAGCGGACGTGGTGTCGTGATGCGGTGAACGCGGATATGCCATGGGGCCGACGGTACGAGCCAGGTTTCGACCTTCACATCCTTGAAGGCCGACCATCTGGAATAAAGGATGTTGCCGGCGATCTTTGCCTCTTCATTGGTTTCGCGGACGCGGTAATGCAGGCCGTCGTCACTGAAGGCGAGCGCGGAATCGAAGGCGCCAAGTGCGAAGGCACGCTCATCGGCTTCGACGCTGAAACCGTAGCGAGCGGAATAGGCGAACTTTGCGTATTTCTCCGTGCCGAAGCGCATCTGCAGGTTTTCCTGGCCTGAAGACAGCGCCACGACATCATTTCCGGCACGCATGACCACCATGCCTGGATGACGTTGCGGAACGACCTCAGGGGCTTGTTCAGGCGCCTTTTCCTCTGCGGTCCAGAAGGGATGATCCTCAGCAATGGCGAGCGGCAGGAAGGCCTTGAAGGCCCAATAGGGTGAGCCGGCAGAATTATAGCTCTCCGACATCAAGAGGTTCGGATAGCCGAAGCCGATGGAGAGAACGCCGTCGTGGCTGGTGATCGGCTTGTCCTGCCACCAACGCAGATGCTCGAGGCAGAGATGCTTGACCTCGCCCCAGGGCAATGCCTCCAGATCGGCGAAGGCGAGCGCCGACCAGAAACCGGCACAGGCGAAACGATAGGTGAGGCTGCGGCCGAAGGGGATTGTCGCACCATCGGCCGCAAACCAGTGACGGAAATCCTTGGCGAAGAGCACGGCACGCTCGCGGTAGCGTCTGGCATAGTCGTCATCAACCAGCTTGGAATAGATCAAGCCGTAGAAATGCATGGCGAAGGGAATGTAGTGGTCGATGCGGCGGATATTACCGTCACGATACCACCCGTCGCCAATGTAGAAGCCCTCGAGTTCCTCAAGGTATTGCCTGGTCAGGCTGCGGTCGAAATCCGCGCCGAGGCGGTCGAGAGCGATATCGACGAAGATCCGGAAGAATTTCCAATTGTTGTCGGCATAGTCGAACTGCCGGACATGCTTGAAATAGGCGATGATGTTGTCGCGGGCGCGCTTGTCGAGCGGCTCCCAGATCTTGTCGGGCACCAGCGCCAGGGCAAAACCGAGGGCGGCGAGTTCCACCATGCGCTGGTCGCGTGCGTTGACCGTACCCCAATATTCGGGATGGGCCGGATCACAGCCATTCGCAAGACCTTCGGCAAAGCGGTGCCAGTGATCGAAAGCGTTCTTGCCGGCGCCGAGCGGCGCAAGACCCCAGAGCGGACGGGCGAAGCCTTCGAGATCAGCAGCGGCCCGGTCGAAATGAGCGCCGGCGCCATCGAGGCGAACGCGGGCATTGCCATCTGAGAAGAAGGGAAGCAGCGGATTGAACAGATCGTTGACGGCGCGGATCATGTCGGCGCGGGTCTTCAGCGGGTTGCCTGCAAGCGGGTTGGCGCTGGCGGGATCATAGGTCATCGGCATCACTCACAGCTTGTCGGTATCGGGAACGGTGCCTCCGGCGACGGGAACGACCGCCTGGCAGATATGGCGGGCGGGAGCGGTCCTGTCGCGGTAGCGGGAGATCATCAGGGAGACGGCCTCGCGGCCAAGCGCTGCGCGGTCGACGCGCATGGTGGAAAGCCGGGGATTGGTCATGACGGCACAGGGCAGGTCATCGAAGCCGACGATCGCGAAATCTTCGGGAACGCGAAGGCCTGCTTCGGTGACGGCTTCGAGCACGCCGACGGCGATGAAATCATTCATGCAGAAGGCCGCCGTATATCCGGGATCTTCCGTGAGCATCGCGACCGTGCGCTCATGCGCCTCGCGGCTGGCGCTGCCCTGGAAGGTGAGCGGAACGAGCCGGCCTTCGGCACCGGGAACCGCGGCAATCGCCGCCTCGAAGCCCCGCACACGTTCGCGGATCGTGTGGCGATGCGAGCCGGTGAGATGCAGGATACGACGATGACCGGCTTTCGTGAGCCGGCTCGTCGCCTCGTAGGCCCCAAAAAAATTGGAGGGCGAGACGCCATCGAGGCGGAGGCGCGGATCGGTACCGTTGACGAGAACGGTCGGCGTTCCCGTCTCCTCCAGCCAGACCCGCAGCGTATCGCCGGGATCGATGCCGACGAGGAAAAGACCTTCGGCTTCCGCCGTCTGCATATATTCGCCGACGACGTCAGGCGTGGTGCGGTCCTCGCGCACGAGCCGCACCTCGAAAGGCATTCCGGCCTCGGCGGCACCGGCGCGAAGGCCCTCAACGATCGATTCGTAGAAGACGCTGAGGCCACCGGTCGCCCCGTCGCTGGCAATCAGGGCAAGCCCGCCGGGAACGCTTTCCGAAACAGCCTTCACCGGATAGCCATGGTCGGCGGCGACCTTCAAGATATGCCGCCGCACGCTTTCGCTGATACCGGGCTCATTGGCGAGCACCCGCGAGACTGTGGAAACGGAAACGCCCGCCAGACTGGCAATATCGGCCTGGCGCGGCTTTCTGATCTTGGTCCCGTTCATTTTGATCTCATTCATGCAGCAAAGATTATGCAAATTATGCAAATTTGCAAGAGAACTATAAATTCTTGCAAAGAGAAATTTTTTGCGTACTCTATCTGCCGAACGCTCGAAAAGACCATTGGAGGATGGCATCGAGCATCAGACAAAGGAGGAAATCATGCAGGTCAATCGCCGTTCATTCTTGATGGGAACCGCGGGTGCCGCGGCCGGCCTCGCCTTCGGCGCCGGTAGCTCGATCCCCGCATTTGCCGAGGACGCTTCACTCCGTGCCATGTGGTGGGGCTCCAACGATCGCGCGAAACGCACACTCGATGTCGCCAAGCTCTATCAGTCGAAGACACCCGGCGTCACCGTGGTCGGTGAATCGCTTTCAGGCGACGGCTACTGGACGAAACTTGCAACGCAGATGGCCGGCCGCTCTATCGCCGACGTCTTCCAGCTCGAACCAGGCACGATTTCCGACTATTCGAAGCGCGGCGCCTGCCTGCCGCTCGATGAATTCGTGCCTTCGACGCTGAAGGTCGACAGTTTCGGTGCCGATATGCTGAAGCTGACCACGGTTGACGGCAAGCTCTATGGTGTCGGCCTCGGCCTCAATTCCTTCGCGATGTTCTTCGATACCGTCGAATTCGAAAAGGCGGGTATTCCGCTACCGACACCCGATCTCACCTGGGATGAATATGCCAAGCTCGCCGTGGAACTCGCCAAAGCCTCCGGCAAGGGTGGCGGCCCCTATGCGGCGCGTTACAACTATGTCTTCGACGCCTGGCTGCGCCAGCGTGGCAAGAGCCTCTTCGCGAAGGAGGGTGTCGGCCTCGGCTTCACGGTCGACGATGCCAAGGAATGGTTCGATTATTGGGAAAAGCTGCGCAAGGCCGGTGGCACCGTGGCCGCCGATGTGCAGACGCTTGACCAGAACACGATCGACACCAACTGCCTCGGCCTCGGCAAATCGGTGATCGGCATGGCTTATTCCAACCAGATGATCGGCTATCAGCTCATCATCAAGAACAAGCTCGGCATCACCATGCTGCCGCGCGAGAAGAAGGGCGGGCCGTCGGGCCATTATTATCGCCCGGCCCTGATCTGGAGCGTGGGTGCCACGACCAAGCAGGGTGAAGCCGCCGCAAAGTTCATCAGCTTCTTCGTCAACGATCCGGAAGCCGGCAAGATCCTCGGCGTCGAACGCGGCGTGCCCATGTCGACAGCGGTTCGCGAAGCCATCCTGCCGCAGCTCAACCCGACGGAGCAGGAAACGGTCAAGTACGTCAACCTGCTCAAGGATCAAGTCGGCGAATATCCGCGGCCGGTGCCAATGGGTGCGACCGAATTCGACCAGCGTGTTCTTCGTCCGACCTGCGATGAGCTCGCCTTCGAGCGCATCTCGGTAGCCGATGCCGCAGCCAAGCTCGTCGAAACCGGCAAGGCAACGATCAAGGGTTGATACCGCCTGTGTGAACGAGCAAAGGCCCGCCGATAGCGGGCCTTTTCCTTTGCTAACCCCAGCTTAGTTGCTTGCGTCTTCAATAACCCTCCAATCGGGCCGGCCGAGGTTGAACGGCCAGCTGTGTACGTCGCGGTCATTGAAATAGACGACCTCCTGCAGCTCGGGAAAATCGCTCTGCTTCATCGTCGCCGTTTCCATCCACGGCTTGATGTATCCATCACTGCCCTCGTAGCCGAGTTCGGCGACCCAGATCGGCTTGTGATACTGGGCGACGAGGTCGTAGCCGGGCTTGAGCGCCTCGGAGAAAGTTCGCGGACCTTTGTGAACGATCTGGTCATAGGGCTCCAGACCGAAGACGGACAGGCCGACGAAATCGACGTAGCCATCACCGGGGTAATAGGCGTTGAGGCCAGGCAGCCCCTTCGGCGACCACATGAGTTTCGTACCGGGCGCCTCCTCCCGCACGATATCCATCATGCGCCTGTAAGCGGCGATATAATCAGAAGGATTCCAGTCGGACCACGAAAAGCGGCCGGACTTGTCCTCCATTTCCTGCCCCCAGCGGACGATGACCGGGCTTTTCAACTGGGCGACCATACTGGCAATCGCCCGCATGTTCACATCGTAATCACCGCGAAACAGCTTCCGGCGAAGTTCATCTGAGGTCAGCCGCCAATCCACGTCCCATGACCAGGGCTCCACCGTGATCAGCAGGTTGCGGCCTCTTGCCAGCGCATAGGCATCCGCCACACGCAGCGTTTCGAGATCGACGTCCTCCCATGGAAGGAAGAGGTGCTCTGTTGTCACGCTCTGCTGCGCGCCGAAATCGCCATGCGGGTCGTAGGCACCAAACTTGATGCCATCGGCATGAATGGCCGGCCGCTTGTCGGTGATCGTCTTGTCGGTGATCGTCTGGGCACCCGCATTCATGACAGCGATGGCGTTCTGCGCTTCGCTTCGGTGCGACAGATCGGCAACGCCGAGCAGAAGCATCGCGATTGTTGCCGTCGAGATTTTCTTCGCCAGGGTTTTCATGGTCTTTTCCTTCCCTTCGGCTATTTATTAGTCGCGAGAACCTGCTTCAGCCCTTTGGCTTTCAGGCTCACCGTGTCTGCCGGAACCAGCTTCCGGAACTCATCGTCGGCTTTCGTGGAAGCGTGCCGGAATACGTACCAGTCCCCGCTCGGCTGACGCCGCTGATAGATCGTGTTACCGATCTTGCGGTGGCCGAAGCAGGTACTGGCACGTGCCGCCCCCTCATTATTGGTCCAGGTTGCGCGCATGCACATCTGACCGAGATCATCGACGACCCAGCGGCCCTCGGCGAAAGACTGTTTGCCGCCATTGTCCACCCAGGCGACGAAATGCCTGCCCTCGCCTATGAAACGGCCGCCACCCGTATTCCAGGTCCAGGTCTTGTCGGCGTAGATCACGTAGAGTTCACCGGCAGTCAGCGGCGTCGGTGTCAGTGCTTTCGTCTTTTGTGCCGCAAATGCGCCCGTCGGGAGGACGAGGCTGAGGCACAGAGCCAGCGCTCCTCCCTTCAATCGTATTGTCATGCTCATTTTATCCTCCTCACGCATTTCTGTTCTCCCCAACATCCCTTCGCTCACGGCCAGCTTCGGCAAAACCGTGCCATTTGAGACGGAATTTCACGATCCTTGTCTTGCCGCCACCGAGCCCTGCACCCGCCACAGCAAATTGCGACCGGGTAAAGGTGATGAAGGGCTGGCCGTCCGAAAGCGCTTCCATGGCAGTTAGCCCGTGGTTGCCGAGTTGCGCCCCGCCGACCAGACAGGCGACGAGACTGCCGGCAGCGGCGAACCGCAGGCTGTGCGCTTGCAGCATAAGAGGCTGGCCGTTCTCGATGGCATGGCGGACGACAACCAGGATTGCGAGCGATACATAGATCAGCAGGTTGATCGCCGCGAAGATCTGGAAGCCACGCGCACCGTCGCCATCGGCAGCAAAAACCATGGCCGCGGCACAAATGCCTGCCAGCGCGATGTATGGTGCGACAATCCGAGCCGGCAATTTGCGCTGTCCCTGATCACCCTTCGGAGTGATGCGGAAATCCACGAAGGAGCCGGTCACGTAATCGCGCGCGGCAGCAAGGCTGCCGGCAAGCGACCAGGGCCAGCGCAGCAGGATGAAGACCACCCCTTCCCAGCCGAAGAGCTTCGCATCGTATGGCCGGAATGTGCCCGACGCACGCCAGAAGACGGCGAATACCGTCAGCACGATCGAAAGCGGCAGAGAATGCAGCAGGAACGCCGGATAGGTAACGTTGACGAATACATGGCCCGTGAGCAGGGCTGCGACCGGCAGCAGGAACATCACCGCCATGAAGACCGAAAACAGCGGATACCAGAGCTGCGAAAACAGGAACTGGAACTTCAGTTTCAGCGGCAGCCGGGCGACATGCCGGCGAGAATGCTGCAGGAGGATGGTCACCAGGCTGCGCGACCACTGGAATTCCTGCACCACCAGATCGGCAAAGGTCACCGGTCCATCGCCATGGGCGATGGCATTGACCGCATGGACCCCGCGCCAGCCACCGGCATTCATCATAAGCGTGGTCGAATGATCTTCCGCGAGCTCGGGACCGAGCCCGCCGACCTTCCTCAAGGCGGCCGTGCGAACGGCATAGTGCGAGCCGATGCAGAGCGGCGCCCAACCATTATTGTATCCTGCCTGCAGCGAACCATGAAGGCTCGCTTCGGCGTAGAGCCGGCCGCGGGCGGCCCAGCTTTCGGCCGCATTGGCATCGCAGATGCTGGGTGCCGAGACATAGCCGACTTCGGGATCGGAGAAGGGTCGCAGGACCTCGCGAAGATAGGTCGGCGTCGGCACATGATCGGCATCGAACTGGGCGACGAAATCATAGCGCTCATAGCCGAAGTGATCATAGAAATAGGCGAGATTGCCTTCCTTGCAGCGCGTGCGGCGCGGCCAGACGGGACGGTGATATTCGCTGACGCCCTTGCGGGTGGAGATCATGACACCGTGCTGCCCGCACCATCTCTTGGTCTCCTCGGATGGATCTTCATCGGCGAGCCAGACATCGAACTCGACGCCCTTCTGATCGAGCATCGCAAGAAGCGTCTTGCGCACGACGGCGAAGGGTTCTGATGGAGCCTTGGTGACCACCATGGCGACGCGACCCTTCGGCAGGTCGGCGGATGATCTGACCTGCCTCGCATCCAGAAAGATCAGGATGAAATAGGCCGGTATCAGGGTGACCCAGGCAAGGATGAGGGTGACGAGCAGGAATGCCGGCCATGAAACGACGTGAGTGGGCTCAGCCCACCAGAGCCAGAAGTAGGCGAGTGCTGCCAGCCAGCAGACGATGCCAAGACCATAGGCGGCTCGATTCCAGCCGGTAAAGACCGGCTCGAACATCTCGGATTTGGCAACTGAGGACCGATATGCGCGGTCGATTCCGGCTCTGGTGCTCATGCGATCACTTCCAGTCCGAAAGTCGGGCCTGCCGTGCGGATGATCGTATCGATATCCGAAAGCGCCGGCATGAAGTCCAGCTCCAGGCGAGCCCTTTTCGTATCGGCGAAAAGCACCGGCGGATCACCGGCGCGGCGCGGCTGACAGCAGATCGGCACCCTGTGGCCGGTCTTTCGTTTAACGGCAGCGAGAATCTCGCCGACCGACGTGCCACGGCCGGAACCCAGATTGAGGCTCAAGGAATTGCCACCAACCAGCAGGTGGCGAACGGCAGCAAGATGGGCTGCCGCAAGATCGCTGACATGGATGTAATCCCTGACGCAGGTGCCATCCTCCGTCTCATAGTCGGTGCCGAAAATATCGAGGCTCTCGATCCGGCCGCTGGCGGCAAGAAGAGCGCGCGGGATCAGATGGGTTTCGGGATAGTGCCGCTCGGCAAGCTGGCCTTCCGGATCGGCGCCGGCTGCATTGAAGTAACGGAGCGCGGCAAAGCGGATGCTATAGGCGGCCGCATAATCCTCCAGTGCCATTTCGAAGATCAGCTTGGTCCTGCCATAGGGATTGACCGGCTGTTGCGGCGTTTTCTCGCCGATCGGCAGCATCTCTGGAATGCCGTAAGTCGCGCAGCTGCTGGAGAAGACGATCCTGTCGATACCGCAATCGAGACAGGCGTCCAGCAGCGATAGGCTGCCGATGACATTGTTGCGATAATAGATGCTCGGCTTTTCGACGGATTCACCGACATAGGCATTGGCGCCGCAATGGATGACACAATCCGGCGAGTACTCGGCCATGACATGCCGCAGCCTTGCGCCATCGGCGATATCCGCCTGGATCAGCGGCCCCCACCGGACGCTGTCGATATGTCCGGTGGAAAGATTGTCATAGGTGACCGGAACCATGCCGGCACGCGCAAGCGCCTTGCAGATGTGGCTGCCGATGAAGCCGGCGCCACCCGTAACCAGGATGTAGCGGGGCATCTCATACGGCCTCCACCACTTCCTTGCGGGCAAGCAGCGCATCGAAATAGGATATCGTACGCTTCAGCCCAGTCTTCAGCTCCGTCGTCGGCCACCAGTTCAACTCTTCTCTGGCTCTGGAAATATCCGGACGGCGTTGCTGCGGATCGTCTGCCACGGCCGGCAGGTAAATGATGCGCGAGCGCGAATTGGTCAGATCAAGGACGATTTCTGCCAGATCCCGCACGGTGATCTCCGTCGGATTGCCGAGATTGATCGGACCGACGCAATCTTCGCCGGCCTCGGCGAAACGCAGGAAACCACCAACGAGATCGTCGACATAGCAGAAGGAGCGGGTCTGCCGGCCGTCACCATAGATCGTTATGTCGGCGTTGGAGAGCGCCTGGACGATGAAATTGGATACGACGCGTCCATCATCAAGGCGCATACGCGGGCCGTAGGTATTGAAGATCCGGCCAACCTTGATATCGACGGCATACTTGCGATGATAGTCGAAGAACAGGGTTTCGGCTGACCGCTTGCCCTCGTCGTAGCAGCCGCGCGGGCCGATCGGGTTGACATTGCCGAAATAAGTTTCGCGCTGCGGATTTTCGTGCGGATCCCCATAGACTTCCGAGGTCGAGGACTGGACGACCGTCGCGCCGCTGCGGCGGGCCGCATCGAGCGTATTGACGGCTCCAAGCACATTGGTCAGCAAGGTGCCGACGGGATCACGCTGATAGTCCGGCGGCGAGGCTGGCGAAGCAAAGTTGAAGATGACGGAAGCCTCGACGTCATAGGGCTGGCGCACGTCATGTTCCAAAAGCCGAAAACGGGCATTCTGCAGCAGATGCTCGATATTGACATGGCGGCCGGTGTAGAAATTGTCGAGACAGATGACCTGATGGCCGAGCTCGAGAAGTCGCTCGCAAAGATGGGAACCCAGGAAACCGGCGCCTCCGTTGACCAGCACGGTTTTTGACCGCTGTTGTGGCGATGCGAATGCAGCTCCTGAATATCCTTCGGTGGGAATACTACGCATTACAAATTCCTTCCCATGTGCGTGGTCTTCTTAGACCCTTCTATACTTTAGGCTCCCTCTTCATCCGCCTCGATAACTTCAACGCGAAGTGGTATCTATGAAATAACCAACTCGGTTATTCTTCGGATAATTGTACCTATGTTCAAAATGATAAGAGGATATCAGGGAAGGTCAACTTCAAAACACGGGAGCAATTCTAAATAGCTATAGTATTAAACTTCGGAATTTGCTTGATTAATCCCTCTCAATGACTATGGTGCCATGCTTTCTGCCTGGCCGCTCCAGCTTCAGTCAATGAAGCCAATATAAGGAGTGGCCAGCCACTGGTGTGCGAGGGCGCGTCGCTATTGCCCTGGTTATAGAGAGGGGTTTTTCAATGACGACTCATGATCGCATGCCTGGCAGAGCGCCGTGCAGCTTCAGCTCTCTGGCTTTGGCTGCGACGATCGTTCTCTCGGCCATCGGACCGATCTCTTGTGCGGTGGTCGATACCGCGATCGTGGGAAGCACGGAGAAGAATGTCGTTGTGGCAAGCGTGCCACATGCCGCGAAGGACTTCGCCTATGCTGCCGAACCGAAGACCGCTTCGGCTAAGGTGAGCGCCGCGGTCTATCCCGGTTCCGCGCCTTACATCTGTTCGCCGAGCGGTTTCGGCCAGAAATCACGCTGCTTTGCCCGCTCGCCCCAGATAGATTGATGTCTAGTGCGGCCACCGGCCGGAGAGATCGCTGCTTTCCGACGTATCGTTGAAGAAACGCGAGGCCGCTTCGGTGCGATTTCTCACATTCATCTTCTTATAGATATTGCGGACGTGAACTTTCACCGTGTTTTCGGACAGATGAAGCTTGTCGGCGATGATCTTGTTCTGCGTGCCCTTACAGATGAGGTCGAGAATCTGCACCTCGCGCGTGGTCAGAGCCGCCATGCTGTTGCGGCGAAGCTTCAGCGCATTGGCGCGCGCTGCGTCGACGGACTTCGTCTGATACAGCGAGGGCTCGAGCTGGGTCGTCGGCCGGTTGGACAGACGGCCCAGAAGCGCGGATGGAAAATGTTCGCCGCCCTTCATCAGTAGATCGATTGCCGCCATGAAGACATCCAGACGCAGATTGAGCGGCAGGACGCCATCGACGACACGCGCCTCGACAAGACGGCTGATATAGGGCTCCATCATATCGATAGCTTCGACGACAAGGCCGATGGATGCGTCCGGACGGTTTTCACGAACGACCTGCAGCGCATCGTGCAACTCGGCGCCGGCGACATGATAGAACAGGACAAGCCGCATGTCGTGAATATCCTTCTCGGATATGGACTGCGCGCTCGATACGCTTACGACATCAAAATTCGGGAATTTCTTTGCCAGTGCCTCAACCATACACTCGGAGAACAAGTCCGCCTTGGCGATTACCAGGACTGTTTCTCCATTCGGGCTCAGTCTTCTTGCCTGATCCGAATCTCCTACTTCCGACCCAACCATGAACATATACGCCTCCCCTAGCGCTACACTATACTCAAACTCGGAGCATCTACTCCCATTGGCGCGATGGCGGGTATTACATGCCGACGAACATTGCCCCTAGGCATGTGGCCGCCTTATCTTTTAGGCATTTCTTAATTATGGTAATATGGATTTCAAAGGAAAGAAATGGCCCAAATGGGTTAGTTGTCACGAAGTTATATTTATTTTCTGCCACTTTATGGTTGCATTTCCGACAAGAAACATACTAGCGGGCGGTATTTCGACTAGATCACGGTATAAAGCAGCATGTATTAGTTCGAGACATACAAAACCAAAGTGGTAATGGGCAGACGATATTTCAAAATAAGACGGAGAACCTTTCGAGCTTAACTTCGCGATACCGCAATCATTCGAAGCCTCCGGATTCGGAAGTATGGGACGCCATCCCCAATTCGCACATAGCCTTTCTCCGAGCCTGCGATCCAGCAGTGGCTTAACTGGAGTATTGAGCCGGACTTCAGCTGCCTTAGCCCGAATTGATATCTATCGGGACCCAGTTTTTTCCATCAATCTGTAATGGTTGCCAAAGTGGCGACGTGAAAATCAAGTATCAGCTGTGTTTTTGATACTTGGTCTTCTTTCGAGGGAACTCAAAAAGAAGTTCGACTGCCTTGCTCGCGCTCATATCGAGTCCGGGACCGGATTTGTGCGTCCTTGTACTGAATAGGCACAATCCCAATACAGAATTTGGCCAACAAATCGCGATGAAGCTGCAGGTGAAAAGGTACCGAGTCCATCTGCCGATGTTAACGCATTGGAGCAAGCGCGAGCAAAGATCCCATTTGAGATGAGAGGGACTTCGAAAGCTGCTCCAGTTTTTTTCTGGAGGAAACGTAATGCCTTATGATCCGAAGCCCGGTCCGCTGGGCTCAGATGACGACACCGTCAAGGTGGGCGCGCTGGCCGACGGCCTTTCCAGCGCTATCAATTCAACCGAAATCGATGATGATTCCACCGGTTACGTCGGCGGTATCGCCAATGGTGACAATCGCAACAACACCGACAACAGCACAGACGTGGACGTCAAGGCCAATGTCGATCTCGATGTGAAGACCGACAACGGCGACAACCGCGACAACGACTACGACTGGAGCTACAAGTCGGACGACGACACGAACACCAAGACGACCACCATCAACGACAACGACACAACCACCACCACGAAGTCGGACTACGACTGGAGCTATGACGCCAAGTCATACAGCGACGACGACGTTGACATCAAGACGATTACCGATAACGACACGAACACCAAGACCGATATCGACACCGACATCAAGACGGTCACGGATACCGACACCAAGACGACCACCAGTAGCCACAATACGAGCGACAGCTTCAACAAGACGGACACGGACTTTGCCGTTATTGACGATGTCAAGGACTTCGGGAACCTCGGCGTAGCCGGCCACGATCTCACCTTCGACATCGGGGATGACTTCTCCTTCACCCTCAATATCGACAATATCCTCAACGGCTCGCTTTCCGGCGAAGGCGCCGATTCTGTCTTCAGCACTGTCCAAGCCAACCATCTCGCAGACCAGGATAAGGCCTGGAACATCACGATGGAGAACGGCGGCGCTCAGAACCACCTGAGTGCGAATGCCGGCACAGCGCACGGTGCTGACGGCATGGATATGGACAGCAAGGGCTGGGACCTCAAGGCAGGTGACGACGTCACAGGCACTTCCACAGCAGATGCTTCGGCAATTCTTGCCAATTCGGGCTTCCATATGGAGCTCGTTCAGGGCGCGAACATGCTCAGCAACGCTGTGGACTCCAGCGTCATCGGCGGTAACTCGCATGTTTCCGATGTCGGCGAAGATACCAGCGGACACTAACCTCCAAGACCAAGAAAGGGCTGCACCGGCTTCGGCCGGTGCAGTTTGAATGCTTGCGTGCGAATTGACGAACAGCGCGGCTCCAGCAGAAGGGGATCGCATGGCCGGTCGTTTCTTCGACAGGGAGGGCCAAGGCAATGCAGATTGAGAAATTCTCAGAAATCATCGCCCATTTCATCGGCATATTCGAAACGACGACCGAAGAGATGAGGCTGCGTGCGGAGCTGACGGAGGGTGCAGGCCCTGCCGAAAATAATCCGGCACTTGACGATCTGGTCGCCAACACGCCCACCTTCGCCTCCGATCTCGCGCTCCAGGACTACGATCCTGATGTCAACTACAGAAGCGTCAGCTATGAGATCATCTATGGCGGCGCCCGCCGATTCGGCCGCCCCTTCGAGGAGAGCATTGAAAAGCTCTCCGAGATTGCGCACCGCGATATGTCGTCGCTGCCCCGGTTCGGCAGCCCACAGGACATCAATGTCGAGGACGACGAACAGCTGCAGGTTTTCAATGGTCCCGGATCGGTGATCGGATACGCTACGCAGGTCAACGTTCTCTTTGACGACGACTATCTCGATATGACGGATGGCCACCATGCCCCCCGTGATACGAGCTTCGTCACCGAACGGCTGGCCGAGTTCAGTGCCCAAACCGAAATCTTCACTCCCTTTGCCAGTCTGCAGCGGACCGACACTTTCGAAGGTGTCAAGCATATCGCCAATGATATGGAAGCCTACATTCGTGCGGTGAAGGATTCCGGCCAGACATCGTTCGGAACGAACGAACCGCCGGCAGACAATCCAAACGACCAGGCGCATGATTTCGTTCTGGCAGGATCCGAGATCACCGGAACCCACATGAACGGCAAACTTGTTTCAGAGGTTCCGGCGCTGGACGATATGCTGCCGGACCGTGGCCTTGCCAAGCTGCCGGAAGATCCCGACGAAACCCAGACATCGGTTGAGCAGCATGACCCGGCTTCAAGCAGCCTGGAGGTCACTGCCGGCGCAAACCTCGTCGCGAATATAGCCTCCGTCATCAACACCGCGGTAATCTCTTCCGTGACTGCGGTCATGGGCGACTACCACCAGATCGATGCCATCACGCAGGTTTACGCCTACAGCGACGATGACGATATCGCCTCGTTGTTCCATTCCTCGGCCGATGCGGCCGATGGTGCCGGCGTCACGGCCTACAATATCGCCAGCTTTGAACGCGACACGTACCAATCGACCCAGCCGGAGACGACAGTCGATGCACATGGCGATCCCATTTTTCCGATGGCCTGGCGGGTCAGCATCGTCAACGGCGACGTATCTTTCGTAAACTGGGTCGAGCAGTATCATTTCGTCAGCGATAACGACACGATGACCGTCACGACGAGCGGCTCGCAAACGACTGTTCTGACCGGCGGCAATACGACACTGAATTTCTCGTCGTTCTTCGAAATGGGCCTGCAATACGATCTGGTGATCGTCGGCGGCAGCGTCTACGATATCAACAGCATCACGCAGATTTCGCTTCTCTACGACAACGACTGGGTTCGCGCCGAGGACGGCGTGGACGGCAATGCCGCCATCCAATCCGGCAACAATCTCATCTGGAACTTTGCAGCGATCCACAATGTCGGGGCCAATGACCGGTTCGAGACCATGCCCGACTATATGCATCAGGCAGAGAAGGGAATTCTGGAACGCGATCCGACAATGCCTGAAGGCTTGTCCACCGATCTCAATTTCCAGGGCTATGTCGGCCTGAATGTCCTCTACATCACCGGCAATCTCTTCGACATGACCATCATCAAACAGGTCGCCGTGCTCGGAGATTCTGACGACGTGACCCAAGCCGCAGCCGAGCTCCTAAAGAATAATCAGGACGCCGTGATCACGATCGATACAGGCAGCAATACCGTCGCCAACATCGCTCAAATCGTCGACTACGACAGCTTCGGCAATACTACTTACATTGCCGGTCAGCTCTATTCCGACGCTATTCTCATTCAGGGTGGGATCATAGAGCACGATGCCACCGCGCCCGAGATGGCAGGCGAAAAGCTTGCCAATGAAGTCATCGCCTTTCTCGATGACGATGGCCCCCAAGGCACGGACAGTGGCGATGGCATCATCAACGGCGGGCATGACCTTTCATGGTCGTCCGCCCATCCTTCCGATGTAATGCAAGTCGTGGTCGCGTGACCTGGTATCTTGGGAGAGACCGCGATGAACCAGATCTCAAAACAGATTTTTGCAGATGGCAGCGCACTCGATCTGCGTGGCGAAAAGCCATCCCCCACGGCGGCAAATCCTCAGGATTTTCTGACGGAGTCCTGCGTTTCGGCCATCGACGATGCAGTGGATCATCTTCGCCAGCTGACACGCAAGGTGTCTTCCTATCCCCGTGAAATCGAGGCTGCCGAGGTTGTTGCTGAAGAGAAGGTGGATGACGTGCAAACCGTGATGCCGACCGAACAATCTGAAAGGCAACGTTCCCGCCACGACATACCCGTCACCAATATTGTAGAGCCGGAAACAAAGCCGCAGTCAGGTCAAGAACTGCGGGCGACGCCCGGTATCGAGGCACGGCGGACGCCCGATGAACCCAACGAGTTCAAGGCAAAGCCGGATATTCCGTTTGCCAAGACGATCGACAGCGACACCGGCCCGGTGAAGGAAAATGAGCGTCGTCTGCGTACAGGTGGCGGCGGCGGAGGCGGCAAGGAGCCGGATTTCGGCGGCGGCGGCGGTGGTGGCGGCGGCGGAAACAGCGGCTTCCACAAGCGTAGCGAGCCGGTGAATTTCGCCTTGAGCCTTGCGCGAGGCATCGCGGTCATCAGGCGCAACCTCGCCATCGTGATGGTCTTCACGATCGCGATCAACGTGCTCCTGCTGGCGATCCCACTCTACCTCTTCCAGATTTCGGACCGCGTCCTGACCAGTCGTTCCATCGACACGTTGGTGATGCTTTCCATCGTGGTGGTGGGAGCCGTCCTCATACAGGCCTTCCTGGATTCTGTCCGGCGCTTCATCCTGATGCGGACTGCTGTTGAACTGGAAGTCCAGCTAGGCGCCCCGATTCTCAGTGCAGCTGCTCGCGCCTCGCTGCATGGAAGTGGCAAGGATTACCAGATCCTGCAGGACCTTCAGTCTCTCCGCAGCTTTTTGACTTCAGGAACGCTGATTGCCTTCCTCGACGCGCCGCTGATGCCCCTCTTCGTGATCGTCGTCTACCTGGTGCATCCGCATCTCGGCATCATCATCATGGTCTGCTGCGCAGTGCTGTTTGTGATCGCCTTCCTGAACCAGAGGTTCACGGCCAAACAGTTCGCCGAATCCAATAGCTATCTCAGCCGCGCGAATTTCCATCTCGATTCCATGTCGCGGAATTCGCAGATCATCAACGCGCTCGCCATGATCCCGGAGGCGGTGAAGATGTGGGGCCGCGAAACCGCCGGCTCGCTGAAATCCCACGTCCAGGCGCAGGACCGCAACATCATCTTCACCGGCATTTCTAAGGCCTGCCGCATGATCACGCAGGTCGGGCTTCTGGGCTGGGGTGCGCATCTGTCGCTGTCAGGAGAGTTGACGGGCGGTATGGTCATCGCCGCCTCGATCATTTCCGGCCGCGCGCTGGCGCCGATTGAAGGAGCGATCGAAGGCTGGCATCAGTTCAACCGATCGGCAGCCGCCTATGGCCGCATCAAGAATCTGCTGCTGACCTCGCCGCTCAACTTTCCGCGGCTGCGGCTTCCCAATCCGGAAGGGCGGCTGGACGTGGAGCGGATCCTCTTCGTCCCGCCCCCTCAGAAGAAGGTGATCCTGAACGGCATCTCCTTCTCGCTGAGGAAAGGTGAATCGCTGGCGATCATCGGCAATTCCGGTTCCGGCAAAACGACACTCGGCAAGATGCTGGTGGGCTCGATCCTGCCGACCTCGGGCAATGTACGCCTCGACCTCATGGATCTGCGCAATTGGGACCAACGACAGTTCGGCGAGAGCATCGGCTATCTGCCGCAGGACGTGCAGCTCTTCCCGGGCACCATCAAGGCCAATATCTGCCGCATGCGCGATGACGTCGAAGACCGGCAGATCTACGAAGCCGCCGTCCTTGCCGACGTGCATGAACTGATCGCCGGCTTCCCACAGGGCTATGAGACCGTCGTCGCAGCCGATGGCGCGCCGCTTTCGGGCGGCCAGAAACAGCGTATCGCGCTGGCACGCGCATTCTTCGGCGATCCTAAATTCGTCGTGCTCGACGAGCCCAATTCCAACCTCGACACCCAGGGTGAAGCCGCTCTCGCAAAAGCGCTGATCCATGCCAAGAAACAGGGCATCACAACGGTTACGATCACACAGCGCCCGGCACTTCTGCAGTGCGTGGACAAGATCATGGTCCTCAAGGACGGCACGGTCGCCATGTTCGGCGAGCGCATAGAGGTGCTGCAGGCCCTCTCCAAGGGCAATGGCGGCAACGGCCAGCAGACGCCGCGTATCGAAAGGTAAGGGCGATGGGAAGGAAGAAGCAGGAATCAACCGGCCCGGCACAGCTCGAATGGTATGGCGATGTTCCGCGCTCCATCCGTCTGCACAGCTTTGTTGGCCTAACGGTACTTTTCGCCTCCTTCGGCGGTTTTGGATATTGGGCGGCAACAGCGCCGCTGGCATCGGCAATCATCGCGCAGGGCAGCTTCGTGGCAACCGGCAACAACAAGGTCGTTCAACACCTCGAAGGTGGCATCATCAAGGAAATGATGGTCGGCGAAGGCGCAAGCGTCAAGGAAGGCGACGTACTGTTGACGCTCGACCAGACAGCCGCCCTGACCAACGAACGCATGCTGAAGCTGAGGCGGCTGCGCCTGGAGGCGGTGGTCGCGCGCCTCAGGGCCGAAGCACAGGGAACGAATGAATTGAAGCTT
This sequence comes from Rhizobium viscosum, assembly GCF_014873945.1. NCBI lineage: Bacteria > Pseudomonadati > Pseudomonadota > Alphaproteobacteria > Hyphomicrobiales > Rhizobiaceae > Rhizobium > Rhizobium viscosum. The sequence continues at coordinate 1,825,627 of NZ_JADBEC010000001.1, forward strand.
CCTGATATCGTCATGGCCGAGGCGAGCGACCCAGACGTCAACGCCATCATCCAGAGCCAGAACGTCGTCTTTCGCAGCAAGCAGGTCAAGCTCGACGAGCAGCTCAACCTGATCGAAAAGAACATCAAGTCGCTGGAATACCGCTTCGACGGCTACAAGGGCCAGCGCGAAGCCTTCGAAAGGCAACTGGCCCTGCTCTCGGATGAGCGGGACTCCAAGGAGCGGCTCGTCAAGGTCGGCTATATGCGCAAGACCGATCTTCTGGCCATCGAGCGCGCCATCGCCGATGCGATGGGTGATATTTCGCGCCTGAACGGTGAACTGAACGAGAGCGAGGCGGAAATCGCCAAATTCCGGCAGGAAGCCATCATCGCCGTCAATTCCAACAAGCAGGCAGCACTCGATGCGCTGGAGACTGCTGAATCAGACCTCGACAGCGTACGTCAGCAGATGCATGAGGCAGCCGGCGTTCTGGAGCGTACGGTCATCCGTTCGCCAGTGACCGGCACCGTTGTGCGCTCCTACTATCACACTGCTGGTGGCGTCATCACCACCGGTAAGCCCATCATGGAGATCCTGCCGGCGCATGTGCCGCTGATCTTGGAGGCGCAGGTATTGCGTACCTCCATCGATCAGCTTCACGAGGGGCAGACGGCGGCAATCCGCCTGACTGCCCTCAACAGGCGCACCACGCCGGTTCTGGAAGGCAAGGTCTTCTATGTTTCGGCCGACTCCATTGAGGAAAATGCCGGCATGTCCGTCAAGGACGTATACATCGTGCGTGTAGAGATCCCGGACTCGCAAATTGCCCGCGTTCATAACTTCCATCCGGTTCCCGGCATGCCTGCCGAAGTGCTGATCCAGAGTTCGGAGCGCACCTTCTTCGAATATCTGAGCAAACCGATCGCCGACAGCATGTCACGCGCATTTAAGGAGCGTTAGGCGCAGAAATGGCCGAAGCGGACAACGACATTATCTGATATAGTCCATGTATTGTCAGCGTTGAGCCGAGGGAGTTCAGCATGCCGGCTATGTCCGATGTATTATTGAGTGTTGGGCGCTTAAACTATGTTTGGACGAATACAGAAAGCCTGCTGATCTATATTATAGCCCACCTTCTCAAAGTGGAGAAGGAGGCGGCGATCGTGGTCTTCCTGACGCTTAATACGACACGTGCACGCATAGATCTCGTCGAGCGTCTCGCAAAGCTTCCTTCGACGCCAGCAGCGGACCGCAAGGCCGTTCTCTCGGCCATGTCGCGCCTGAAGAAGGAATCGAAGATGCGCAACAAATACAATCATTGCATCTATTCCTTCGACGAGAAGGGCGAAATCTCCAGCACGCAGCTCATGCGCCTGGTCGAGGACGACAAGGAAATTCGCTACGGAAAGGTCGAACAAATGGATGATCGGGAATTGGAACTCCTGGAGAAATCGATTGGCGAGATCGTCAATATCAGCAAGGCGCTCTGGGCTTTCATCCATGCCAGCCCACGGATTGTAGCGCTCTAACATTGCCCGTCTAAAGCGGCTGCCTTGGGCTAATCCCATTTCGTCTCAAGGATTCACCCGGACGGTTTATTTGAAGATCGATGTTTCCCATTAGACTGGAATTTCCCGAATTAGGTACGGAGTATTGGGAGGGGGGCATGCGCATCGATGTCATTGATACCGTCGCCGGTTTTGACGCCGTTCGCGACAACTGGGATCAGGTCTATCGGGACGATCCAGATGCCCAACATTTCCTCTCCTGGACATGGCTTAGAGACTTTCTTGGGCACCGCGGCCGCTGGTTCGTTCTGGCGCTGCGCGAGCGGGAGCGGGATGCTCCCTATGTCGCCTTTTTGCCGCTGAGATTGCTCACGAAACTCGATGAGCAGAGCGGGCTTTTTTATGATGAAATCGTCATGGGCGGGAATTATTCGGCCGACTATACCGGCCTCATCGTCATGCCTGGTTACGAGCAAAAGGCCATCGCCGGTTTTGCCGCTTATCTTAAACAGCAGAACTGGACGCATCTCAGGCTGGAGCATTTCAGCGGGCCACCGGAACGGCGAGACAAGATAATCCAGGCGTTGCAGGGGCCACTCGTCATGTTCCGTGACAACGCCCTAGCCAGCCATGATAATATCGACAATACGATCTGCCCGGTCGTCTTCCTGCCTGCAAGTTGGGATGATTATCTGGATCAGAAGATGAGCAGTCAGACACGCCAGAAGCTGCGCCGCTTCCTGCGCAAGCTCGATGGCGACGAAGGCTACCGGATCACGATGGCAACACCTGAGACCATTGACCGCGACCTCACCATTCTCTTTGACTTCTGGCGCACGCGATGGACGGAGCGCAAAGGACTGGAGCGGACGGAGCGGCTGATCAATTCCACGCGTGAAATGCTGATGGACTGCTTCAAGAGCGGCACGCTCGACGTCCCTGTCTTCTGGTTCGGTGAACAGCCGCTCGGCGCCCTCGCCAACATCGTCGACCGCCCGAAAAAGACGATCCTCTTCTATATCACCGGTCGTGACGAGAACTGGAAAACGCCATCTCCCGGTCTGATGCTGCATGGATATTGCATCCGCCGGGCGATCGAAGACGGCTTCCTGTTCTATGATTTCCTGCGCGGAAACGAACCTTACAAATATGTCTTCGGCGCTGACGAGCGGCGGATCAGTTATACGCTCTTCAGGACCCGCGACGGACGCAACCTCGGCGGCGTTCTGCATCCGCGCAGCGTCAACTATGTCTACGAGCAAGCACTCGAAATGTATCGAAAGGGTGAGAAAGGAAAAGCCGAGATCGTCTTCACACAGGTTCTGCAATCGTCGCCGGGGCATCCCGGTGCCGAATTTGGCCTTGCCAACCTGCTCTTCGAGCGTGGAAAGCTGACCGAAGCCCTTGCCGCCTATCAGTTGCTGCTGGAACGCACCGCCGAGCCATTGCCGATTGCACTTCGCCTTGGAGATACGCAATTGGCACTGAAACTCTATGAGGATGCAGCCCTAACCTTCCATCGCATCGGGGAGCAAGCGCCCCATGTGGTTCAGGCCCGCTACAAGGAAGGTATCGCCCTCATCGCAGCACGCCGTTTCACGCAAGCCGAGACGGTGCTCGCGGCGATCCGGGATATCCATACCGACGATCCTGCCGCCATTCCCTATACCGAATTTGCTTCCGTGGCGCTTGGGCGTCTACGTCAGCACATTGCGGCGTTGGAAGCCGATGAACAGATTCCTGAAGGCATGATGGGATTGCCTGGAAAGCGCGGCGGCGAGAAACGCCGCCCACGCATGCACTAGGTCCTTGCTTGATACATGTCGCCACCGCGAAACCGCCGCGCATTTTTTAAGCGCCACGCTTTAGGCCTGACGGAGCTCAGGCACCGGTTTCGGTCTGCTGTCTGATATCATCGGCGAGTGGATGCAGACTATCGGCTGGCAAGGTGCCGACGAGGCTGTACCCCATACCGCCGGACGCCCAGCTCCAGCCCTGAACATTGCCCTGCGCATGCGGCGCCATAGGCCTGTTCTGATCGGCGAGCATTGGCCGCGTCAGCATGACGAGACGCGTTCCCCGATCATCATCATACATCAGCATCAATCCGGCGCCGTGCGACGTCGAGATCATCCTGCCGCCCATCAGGCGATAGCCCGACTTGGAAAGATCCGGCAGCACCGGCTTGCGGCCCATTCGCTCCGTCGCCCAGTCAACGAGTTCGGCCATGTTGTCGGCACGGAGCTCGACCGGCCTCATCCTGTCGGACGCGTATGTGGCGAAGCTGTTGGCCGCTTCATCAGCCAGCATTACCATGCCTTCGTTCGGCTGCCGGTACATGCCATGCAGCATCCAGCCCCCGGAACCGCCGACGGCGAGAAGAACGACAGCGGCAGCAGCCATACGCCAGAAGGGCGGCTGGCTTTGCTTGCGCACCTCCAGCAGATGGCTGAGGTTCAGCCGGCTGGGGACTGGTTCTTCCGCGACAGAGTTTAGCGCAGCCCGCAAATCGAGCCGCTGCCTGCCGTAGCCGTCGATTCGCGCGGCGATTTCGGGATGGGTTTCAAGATAGACCGAAACCTCGGCTTCACGCGCTTCGTCCAGCGCACCGTCCACAAAACCATGGAGATCATCCTCGGTGATCGGTTTTACGCTCATTTTATTCTCCGAAGATGGGTGGCGGGGCCCTGCTTTGTCTGCCCCGAGCTCTCCAATATCTGCCGTAGCCGCTCACGGGCGCGCGACAGGCGCGACATGACGGTGCCGATCGGGATCACCAGGACCTCCGCTGTCTGCGAATAGGACAGATCCTCGACCGATACCAGCAGCAAGACGCTACGCTGCTCCTCGGGAAGCTGCTCCAGCGCCTGAAGGATATCGCGGCCCATCAGACTGTCCTCCTGTGTCGGCTGCCGGGCAAAGGCGCTCTCTTCCACCTTCTCAAAAGGCAGATGTTCGCCACGGCGTGCGGTCTGTTTCAACCGGTTGACGGCCAGATTATGAAGGATGGCGAACACCCAGGTGCGCGGATCGTCGTTTCGGCGATGATGCCAATGCGCGATAACCCGCTCCAGGCAATCCTGAACGAGATCGTCGGCTGCCGTTGCATCTTTCAGCAATCCGCGGGCGTAGCGGCGGAGCGCTGGGATGATCGGTTCGACAAGCTGCAGAATATCACTCATGAGAGGCTTACCTTCAGGAGCTTTCGCCCGTCACCCTACCACAGGCAACGGGGGAGAGGGATTTACTTCGCTTCGATCTGGACGACTTCGCCAGGCTTCTTATCCCCCGCAGCGGTGATGACGAGATAGCGGCGCTCTGCCTTCTCGCTACTCTGGACGATCTGCCGGATGGGGCCGACGGCATTGACGATCGCCGAACCGGCCGGGTTCGTCGTGAATGACGCCAGAGGCTGAAGATCGCCAGAACCGTCAGCCCGCGCGGAGAGCGCAAGAATGTAAGGCTTCTTGGGCTCCAGCCCCGTCACGGATGCCTGCAGCACCTGCGACAGACCCTGATCGAAAAGAGAAACACTCGTTGGTGCAACGCCATCCTGCTTTGCGTTCGGCGCGTGCAGGGCAAGATGCGTCACATCGCCGGCGACGCCGAGCGGCTGGAGGTTCTGCATGCCGTCACCCTCAGGGACTGCATTGGGAACATAGTTGACAGCCTGCGGCGCCTGACCGATCGGTATCGTGGCAATCACCTTGTTTGTCTGCGTGTCGATCGCTGCGAGCGCATCGGCGTTTTCGAGGCCCACATAGACGCGCGTGCCATCGCCTGATGGCCACACACCATGCGGAAGATTGCCGACAGGAATTGTCGCGACCTGTTGGAAATTATCCGTGCGATAGACCTTCACCTGGTTGAGGCCGCCGACGGAGATATAAGCAAAGTCGCCATTGGCATTGTGAACGATGTTGACGTGATTGGTGATCGGCCCGGTATCGATCGTCTTGATGAGATCAAAGGGTGCTTCGGCATTGAAGACCTGCGTCTTGCCAGTATCCTTCAGGGTGAACCAGACCTGCTTGCCATCAGGCGTCGCAGCAATGTTGGGGCAGAAGGGACTTTCCTGCTTGATGTGCCCGACGATCTGGTGATCGGCGACGGAAACGACAACGGTCTCAGGATTGAACGACGAGCAGACGTAGCCGTATTTGCCATCCGGCGAGAAGATCTGCATGCCTGGGCCGGCCGGCACCTTGATCCGCAGCTTCTCCTCATAGCTATGCGCATCGATGACGGAGATGTAATCCTCTCCGCGAACGGTGACCCAGACTTCGTTACCATCAGGCGTAAAGAATGCCTCATGCGGTGAGCGGCCCACATAGGTGGTGTGCTTTACGGCATTGGTCGCCGTGTCGATGAACGTTACCGAATTCGAGCCGATCGAAACGACAGCCAATGTCTTGTGGTCGGGCGAAAAACCCATCCCGTGGACCAGGACCTGTCCACGATAGAGCGGGCTCAGATTGCCCGGCTGCGGATCGCCGAGACGGATGACGCCGAGCAGTTTGTTTGTGGATGGGTTGGTGACCGAAACCGTGTTGGAGAATTGTTCGGCCGCATAGACGCGATCCTTGCTGCTGATCGGGATATCCGGATCAGAGGTCGCATCCGGCGCCTGGCCGGCAAAGCTCGCTGAGGGCGCCAGCATCGTGCCGGCGAGAAGGCTGAGGGCGAGAAGGCTAGACTTCATGACAGGGTCCTTTTCAATTACCCATTTTCATATTCGGATCCATAGCCGGCATCATCGACATGCCGGTGCCGGAAGAGGCGGGGTTTTGCGGCGGAATTTGGGTTGGCGCCGGATCCGAAGGCGGAAGGGGATCGCCGAGAGCCAGGCGCATCGCAGCAATTTCTTGCTGCTGATCGACGATGATCTCCTGGGCGATGCGCTTGAGCTGCTCATTGCCGCCGTAGCGCAGATAGGTCTGCGCCATATCGATAGCCCCTTGATGATGAGGGATCATCATCTCGACGAAGTCCCTGTTGACGTCGCCCGTCGGCCTGACCGCCATGTCGTTCATCATCTTCGCCATGGCTGCTTCGTTTTCCGTCAGGAACGGAGTCTCGTCGGTAACCGCGGAGTTTGTGTGTTCATGCGATGCCGGATCGTCGGCGAAGGCAGAAGCTGACAGGATCATGAAGATCGACGCTGCCAACGGAAAGAATCTCTTTCGGGGAAAGACGTTCATGCGGGCTCCTTTTCATGCAGAGCGGTTTCATGAACGTAGACATCGGCGCATTCTTTTTATTCCGTCTGGTCTGGATATTTTTCAGCAACAAAAAAAGCCCGCGTGTGCGGGCTTGAATTGGCTGCGTTGTCAGGCTTTATGGGTTTCCTGTGCCGCTTTGTTTGCTTTGGCTGCTTGCGGCCTCTTGGGGAGAGGTTAGGCCCTGGACTGTTTGGCAACAAAAAAGCCCGCTTGAGAGCGGGTTATTTGTTTGGTTTCGGGTTCAGGCTTTGCCCCGTTCGCGTTGCTCACCCTTCAGGTTATGGTCCGCAGGACGAGGCGCTACCGATCGCCAGCGAAGATGAAGTCTTCGCGCCAGCGAGATCTGGTCTTGGTGATTGGAAGAGATTGGTTGCGGGGGCAGGATTTGAACCTGCGGCCTTCAGGTTATGAGCCTGACGAGCTACCGGGCTGCTCCACCCCGCGCCAGCGCAAATCCCTTTGGGATTTGTCGCGATAGCGTAAATGCCTCTGGCATTTTACGCTCACTGCCGAGCAAATTGCTTCAGCAATTTGTCTCGTGTTCCTTTACTCCGTGCCCAAACACAAAAGGCCGCTTTGATAGCGGCCCTTTGGTCGGCTTTGGGCCGTAAGATTTCGTTTTGAGAAGATATTCACGAGTTGCGTTTAGCAGACCTGGCAGCGACCGACTCTCCCGCGTCTTAAGACGAAGTACCATAGGCGCTGGGGCGTTTCACGGCCGTGTTCGGAAAGGGAACGGGTGCAGCCACCCCGCCATAACCACCAGGTCAGCGAAGCGCAACTTGTGTGAGAAGCTGGCAGGCGTTAGCCTGTTTTCTTTTTTCTTTTGAACACGTCTTAAAACCTTTCGCGAGGCACTGCCGGCCAGAGGCCGCAAGCGCAAGGCGCGTCGCCGGAAGTCCGGCGCGCCGTCCGCAGCGCCTTTGGCGCGTGAGGACAGAAGGTCAAGCATCATCGATCCGGACAAACACTTCGTGTTTGCCGGGAGATGAGCATAGTCAATGAGAACGATCAAGCCAATCGAGCTATTAGTACCGGTAAGCTTCATGCGTTGCCGCACTTCCACACCCGGCCTATCAACGTGGTCGTCTTCCACGGCTCTGATAGGGAACACTCGTTTCCAGGTGGGTTTCCCGCTTAGATGCCTTCAGCGGTTATCCCGTCCATATATAGCTACCCTGCTATGCCCTTGGCAGGACAACAGGTCCACCAGAGATATGTCCATCCCGGTCCTCTCGTACTAGGGACAGATCCTGTCAATATTCCTACACCCACGGCAGATAGGGACCGAACTGTCTCACGACGTTCTGAACCCAGCTCACGTACCGCTTTAATTGGCGAACAGCCAAACCCTTGGGACCTGCTCCAGCCCCAGGATGCGATGAGCCGACATCGAGGTGCCAAACAACCCCGTCGATATGGACTCTTGGGGGTCATCAGCCTGTTATCCCCGGCGTACCTTTTATCCGTTGAGCGATGGCCCTTCCACGCGGGACCACCGGATCACTATGACCGACTTTCGTCTCTGCTCGACTTGTCAGTCTCGCAGTCAGGCGGGCTTATGCCATTGCACTCGACGACCGATTTCCGACCGGTCTGAGCCCACCATCGCGCGCCTCCGTTACTCTTTCGGAGGCGACCGCCCCAGTCAAACTACCCACCATACACTGTCCCGGACCCGGATGACGGGCCGCGGTTAGACATCCATGACGATAAGGGTGGTATTTCAAGGATGGCTCCACAGAAACTGGCGTCCCTGCTTCAAAGCCTACCACCTATCCTACACATGCCGACACGAATGCCAGTGTAAAGCTATAGTAAAGGTGCACGGGGTCTTTCCGTCTGACCGCAGGAACCCCGCATCTTCACGGGGAATTCAATTTCACTGAGTCTATGTTGGAGACAGCGGGGAAGTCGTTACGCCATTCGTGCAGGTCGGAACTTACCCGACAAGGAATTTCGCTACCTTAGGACCGTTATAGTTACGGCCGCCGTTTACTGGGGCTTCGATTCAAAGCTTGCACCTCTCCTCTTAACCTTCCAGCACCGGGCAGGCGTCAGACCCTATACGTCGTCTTGCGACTTCGCAGAGCCCTGTGTTTTTGATAAACAGTCGCTACCCCCTGGTCTGTGCCACCCCACCATAGTTGCCTACAATGGGGTCACGCTTCTTCCGAAGTTACGCGTGCAATTTGCCGAGTTCCTTCAACATAGTTCTCTCAAGCGCCTTGGTATACTCTACCTGACCACCTGTGTCGGTTTCGGGTACGGTCTATACGGTGGAGCTATTTCCTGGAACCGCTCCGCTGCCCTGATAATCCAATAAACCAGAACAACTTGTGCGATCCGTCACTTCCACCAGGCCCACGAATATTAACGTGGTTCCCATCGACTACGCGTGTCCGCCTCGTCTTAGGGGCCGGCTAACCCTGCTCAGATTAACTTTAAGCAGGAACCCTTGGTCTTTCGGCGAGAGGGTCTCTCACCCTCTTTATCGTTACTCATGTCAACATTCGCACTTCCGATACCTCCAGGAGCCCTCACGGGTCTCCCTTCATCAGCTTACGGAACGCTCCGCTACCACTCCTCAAAGAGGAATCCTCAGCTTCGGTGCATGGCTTTAGCCCCGTTACATTTTCGGCGCAAAGACCCTTATTTAGAC